>CAYJJA010000119.1:0-6557 GCA_964370355.1 uncultured Akkermansia sp.
GATGGCCTTGGTATGAAGCGACTGTGGTCACGATACGATTCTGACGGAGTGCCAAAAATGGCACTGTGCCTGACGAATCAGACGCAGTGCCACATTATTATAAATAACGGTACTTTTAAAACGCCCCTTCGCTTGCTAGCTTCGCGCGGCGTTGACGCACTGCTGCTGCAAGGATATCTAGGATAGCGACGGTGCTATTCTCTCCCTCAGGGGCATCGTTGATATGTGTAATCGCGCGTAGGTCTTGCTCGCTAAGAGTCTTGTCTGTCCAGCCTACGCATGCATCGGTGATGCTCACGCCAAATTGGGCATTCTCCGCATTGGTGTAGGTCTGGCTACCCTCGTTGATGTTGCTCTCTATCATAACAAGTCCGATGGCATCGCTACCAGCGGCGACTTGCTTGGCTATATCGCTCGCTGCAACAATTTGCTTCTCATGCTTCTTAAAGCTATTACCGTGCGAGCAGTCTATCATGATGCGATTCTCAATACCCTTGCTCACTAGCATGGCTCGAGTCTCTGCTACGGAGGCGGCGTCATAGTTGGTCGAGTTGGACGAGCCTCGCAGGATGACATGGCAGTCCTCATTGCCCTTGGTACGGACGATGGAGGCTACTCCTGTCTTATCCACGGAGAGGAAGCTGTGCTCGCGACTAGAGGCAATGATGGCCTCAACGGCGACTTGCGTATTACCCGAGGTGCCGTTCTTGAAGCCTATGGGCATGGACATGCCACTGGCTAATTCGCGGTGTACTTGACTCTCTGTCGTGCGTGCTCCTATCGTGCCCCATGAGATGAGGTCGGCGATGTATTGGGGCATGATGACATCCAAGAACTCGGTGGCCGCAGGGACACGTAGCTCAGCGAGGCGCAGCAGTAGCTGTCGTGCCATGCGCACGCCTGTTTCTATATCGAAGCTGCCGTCTTTTTCAGGATCGTTGATGAGTCCTTTCCAACCGACGGTGGTGCGGGGCTTCTCAAAGTAGACACGCATGATGATGAGCAGATCTTTGCCGTACTTCTCGCGGGCGAGCTTGATGAGGCGACCATACTCTACTGCGGTCTCAACATCGTGAATGGAGCAGGGTCCTACGATGACGGCGAGGCGATCGTCTTGGCCTTTGAGGACGCGGGAGAGCTCTTGTCGTGTGTCGGCGATGAGGCGCTTGTCTTCTTCCTTCGCTGCAAAGATCTTCATGTAGAACTTTGGCTTCGGAATGCGGCGAATCTCTGCTACACGGGTATCGTCTGTCTCTGTGCAGGCTGTACCCTCGCTGCAGAATTCGTCGTAGGATTCACGCGCTGTGTCGCTGTCGCTGCACGCACTCATTACTGTTTTACTGTTTTCCATGAATAGATATTGTCCTCTAAGCTCTCTTTGTAGTCCGACTCAGCATCAGCTGCTGCGGTTGTGGGCTTGTTGGAACGTTGATTGCGGCGCGAAGAGCCTCGCTCTGAACGCGATGGTTTGCGCGCGGGCTTGAGTTCTTGAGGCATGCCCTCTTTGTCAGTTCCGAGAGAGTAGACGAGGCACTGCTTGCTGGTGGGCTTGCCGGTAAAGGGGTCTGTGGCACCCTCACTGTTGTCAGTATTGGTTGAGATGATGACTTGGTAGGGGCTGCCCCATGGGTCGTAGAGACCAAGCTCACCAGAGGATTGATCCTCATGAAGACCACCCGATGGGTTTTCTTCAAGACTAGATTTCATAAATTGTTCACCATCACTATTAACTCTCTCATCGCCCTTTTCGCGTGCGGTAAGAATAGCGAGCAGCTCGCCGTCCTTGCCAGGCGACATGGTGAGCACATATTCATCATCGGCATTGGGCTCGACGAGCATGTCGTTAATAGGCAGGATTCCATTATATTCGTCACTGAATCGCTTGACAGCCTGTGCGAGATCCTGGCACTGCTTACGTGCGGTCGATTCGCGGGCTTTGTTGACTGCCCCCATAATAGCGGGATAACCAATTGCGGCTAATGTACCAAGAATGGCAATGACGATGATGAGCTCAATGAGAGTGAAGCCTTTACGGAAATTCAAGAGAGATGAACTTTTCATGATACAGACATACTAGCATGTGCTTTGTCCTCAGGCAAGCAGGAAAATCATTTTTTGCAGCTCCTTTGCATGAGAATGGCGAGATGGAGAGGTAAACAAAGGATGAGTTTATCCGCATTCCCACGGCTTGCGCTTGGCTTGGGTGATATGAGGTTGTCTTACGTAAATGGGGGCAGGGGGGGTAGCGAGCAGCTCGCGCTGCTGCGGCTCTGTGAGGCTATGCCAGCTCGCCAGCAGTCCCGCGGCAGTTGGGCAGAGCCCGCAGAGATCTATGCTAAGCCCTTTTTGGCTGAGGTGTTGCTCTGTCTCCAAGGAGGCGAGGGCTTTGCCGCTCTGCTGGAGTTCTTGGATGTCTTCTAGGTTGACAACCTCTATCCTCCCTTGTGGATGGCGTAGTGTCCAGCCGCCGCGTCGGGCATCCGATATCAGCCAGCGGCTTTCGCCCTCTGAGAGCTGTATCCATGAGTCGAGGGCGACGATGGGGCATGATTTGACCATGGCCATGCCCTCTGCGGTGGCAAGTGCGATTCGTACCCCTCCGTAGCTACCAGGACCTGCGCCGACGATGATGAGATCTAGAGGAGCCTCTCCTAGTCGCTCCATGCAGCGTTTTAGAGCGGGAAAGAGCTCCGCATCGTGGTTGCGCTCGGTGTTCCATTGATGTTCTACACAGGTCTCGCTCTCTGCTAGATAAAGACAGAGAGAGGAGGGGAGCTGGGAGCATTCGAGGGCAAGGATGTTCATACGGGGAGGTGGAGCTGGGCTGTCGTCCATTTGCCACGCGTGATGCGCTTGTCAACGATAAGTCCGTGCTCTTGGGCGATAGCGAGTGTATCATCGGCTTGCTCCTTGAGGATGCCTGAGATGATGAGGATGCCCCCGCTCTTCATGCTGGCGATGAGGTGGGGGAAGGCTTGCTGGAGGACGGTGGAGAAGAGATTGGCGAGTAGGATATCGGCTCGCTGATCTTCGCGTGCCTCCCACGTGAAGACGTCTCCGCAAAAGAGCTCCAGCTGCTCGGCTCCACCATTGCGCTGCACGTTGCGCTGAGCTATGTCGATAGCTTGAGGGTCAAAGTCGTAGGCGATAGCGCGGCTGGCTCCAAGATGCAGTCCAGCCAGAGCGAGTATGGCTGTGCCACAGCCAGCGTCGGTGAGCTGCCATGTCCCTGCTTGCTGTGTTTTGGCATAGTCGCAAAGGAGGCGCAGGCAGGTGGAGGTGGTGGCGTGGTTGCCCGTGCCAAAGGCCATTTCTGCGGGAAGGGTGAGCACGATACGCTTGGGGTAGCGTTGCTTGAGCTCAGCGAGGTGCTGCGCATCATCGTAGGAGCTGATGACGAGCTGCTGGCGTATGAGTAGTGGGGGCTGATTCTCAGGGGCACTTTCTGCCACCCAGTCTCTGAGGGCGAGTTCGCTGACGCTGCCTCCGTGGCAGGCGGCAAAGAGGAGGGCGTGCTCGTGTTGCTCCCAGTAGATTTCGAGGTGAAGCTGTGTTGCCGCGTAGTTCTGCGAGATAACGCTTTGGGGGTATTGCTCAAGAAGTTCTTTCCAATATTCTTCTTCTTGTATAGAGACTTGGTGTTGCCAGTGCCACATGGGGGAAGTGAGGAGTGGGAGTGTATGTGAGGGAGAGCTTATTTCTCAAGGAGGTTGTTGCCCAGATTCCATGCGTCTTCGTGGCTGATGACAAATATCTCTCCCGTTTCAACATGTCGGACGTAGAAGGAGGTCTTGGCGTTGCGTGGGTTCAACGGGGCGAGCTCTAGGGTGATGGTCTTTTTTGTTTTCTTTCCGTCGGCAAAGAGGGATTGAGTGATGGCATCGTCGTCTAGCTTACCATCGAGGTAGCTCGCTGAGTCGAGACTGCCTTGTGAGCGTATGTCGGACTCAATTTGCTGAGCCTCGTCTTTGTTGTCTGCTATGATGAAGGCCTCTTGCTGAGATATGTTGTTAAGCTCGAGGTCAAGGCGTATCTTGAAGATGGGCTTTTTGAGGATATTGAGAGCGGTTTGGTGCGTGGGAGGCACCCAGCGTATGACTTGCAATTTATTAAGGCTGCGCAAGTAGTTGAGCGAGCGACGTGCGTTGATGCGCATGCTCACGTCTTTGCCATTGAGCTCTCCTGTCCAGCGATCGCCAATGTAGTCGAAATTCAATGCCAGTGTTGCGCTACCGTAATAGATAGTCATGGTTTTGAGCGCAGAGATGGGGAAGTTTAAGGCACGCTTCTCCTTCCACTGATAGCGATCGAGAGAAAGATATTTCGCAACCTTGGGGGAGAGAACCCCTATGCGGGTGCTGCCACGCTCATGCACAATCCAAGTCGCAGGGTCGTCTATAGTCTTGCCTCGCTGGTACTTGATCACGTAGCTGACGGGGGGGCGGTCTTTGATCAGTGGCATGTCGTGCCCAAAGATGACGGAGCGGTAGCTGCATGGTAGCGGTAGCAGGGTGATGCTGTAGTCGGGGCGATCCAATCCATATTCTCGGAGTAGGGCGGTGTAGTCGTCACTGGGCTTGATATCCTTGAGGATTTTTTCAAGAGGGACGAGATTGAGGGCTTGGAGGAAGTTTTTGATGCGTGTGGCATCGGCGGCTTCATAGCTGGAGGCCAGTGAGTACATCCATTGCGCGGGTACCTTGCTATCCGTATCACCAGGGATGAGTAGGAGGCGTAGAGGGGCGCGTGCAAAGGGGGTATTGACGGAGACGCGAGCTATATCTTTTTCTGGAATAGCTGAGAGCTGTAGAGAACGCAGCTCGTCGAGCGTAAGTGCCAACTCACTGCAATAGACTGGAGTGCTGCCCGAGCGCAGTTCTTTGAGGTAAGGGGCGGGGAGGAGGGGCAGACTGAGAGCCTGATTGATGATATTGGCGTAGCTCCCCTTGCGTATAACGCGTGGTGCTGCTGGTAGGACAAAGATGACCTTGCGGTCAGATATGGTAGCATAGCTGACCTGTGCATCGTCTCGCTCGGAGAAGAAGGAGGTGTAGAGCTGCAGCTCGTATGATTGCCCTTTGTTGTCTTTCAAAGTGATGGTACTGCTCTTTGTCTGATCGCTCAGGTCGATATCACTGCTGTTTTCGATGCGCAGAGCTTCTATTTTGAGGAGATTATCGAGCAAGTCGTTGACGGCATCGTTGTTGGCAGGGGTGATGATAGGGGTAGAGAGTACCCAAGGAGCTTGCGCGCTGAGGCGTGTCAGGTGGAGAGGAGGGCTGGCATTTTCCGTCTTGACGCTGACATCTAGGATGTCACTTGCCTTGAGGTGGAAGGGGGATGGATCTCGCAGCCCATGGAGTCCCTTGCTGAAGATGGAGAGAATGTTGCCTGTGACGACGTGTATGCGCTGATCGCTGCCGTAAAAATCGGTGCGCAGATAGGTGGTGGGAACAACGGTTTTTTCCTCACCTGTATCGGCAAACCACGGTGCGCTCGCTCCTAGAGTGTAGCGTGCGATGGTCGTACGGCGCTTGTCAAAGGGGTGCTTGAGGGTGACGGTGTAGGGGGAAGTCTCCACGCCAAACTCACGCAGACTACCCTCTGTGGAGCGGTCGAGTGGCAGCGTGTCAACGAGTCGCGCCTTCTCAGTGAAGGCGAGGATGGCTTGCGCGACCTCAGGAGCCATACGATCGAGATAGGGCTCAGTGATCCACCAGCTGCCATCGGGCTGCCGCTCACAGGAGAGCTGATCGTGCAGGTCTTCTATGCGCATCCAGTCAACATCGCCCAGCGATTGCCTAGTGAATTTTTGGAAGAGGGGCTCTCCTTTCTTGAATCGGTACCAACCCGTTAGTCGTGCGAGATTCCCATCTATGACAAGAAAGGTCGCAGCGGTGAGGGTCAGCAGCGTGACTAGCGTGAGGAGTATCGTGGGTAGGTAACGCATAGGGAAGGGGATGGCCTGATTAGTGACGGCGAATATTCCAGATGAGAAGCGCGATGAGCAGGGCGCAAAGAGGCATGCCAATCAGTGTCAGATACTCCAAAAAGCTCTGGGAGTGGCGATTCAAATCTATCCTCATCGTGAGGTCTTCATTCGTACTCGTACCTGCATATTCTTCGCGATCAGACATCCATGCCGTAAGGGTGCGTATGTAGTCGCGCTGCTCGCGCTTGCCACCGTCTTTGGTGAGGATGTTCGTATTGCCCAGCACGATCATAGTGGAGAGATTGTTGGGGTCGTTGTGCGAGCCGCGTGTGACGGCAGCAGCAAGGCAGAGGGGGCCTTCTATGTCTTCTTTGGGGTCAAAGCGTGGGGTGAGATCGGTCTTGGTCTCGCCGTAATAATCAGGTGAGGATTGGAGAATCTCATAGCAGTTGAGTTTCTGCACCGAGGCGAGGTTCTCATCAGCGTGTTCGAGGGTAAATGACATGCTCTGCCCCTCAAGATTGGTCGAGCGATGCCAGAAGGAACGCGTGGCATTGAGCCCTTCGGGAAAGACCGCTGTGATGTTGTAATAGGCGCGGTTGCGGTTGCTCAGCAAGACACGGTC
>CAYJJA010000120.1:0-6341 GCA_964370355.1 uncultured Akkermansia sp.
TTTGTAAACCGCGTTTTGCAATATTTGGCAGTTTGGGGGGTGTGTGGGGGGCCAAACGCCCCCTACTCGATCCACGCTCGCGTCCTTTGTCAGAAGCGACAGATTGCTTCTGACAAAGGGCGGGGACGGAGCTAGAGTCCTAGGTAGGACTTCTTGCTGATATTGTCGAAGTACTTGCAGGCTTCCATGAGCTTGATGCTATCGTAGTAGTTGAGTCTTTCTAGCCTGTCACGTAGCCCGTCCATCGAATTGCGCGCCCGTTGCAAGGATTGGTTTATTCGGGCGTGATTGCGTATGGACTGTTTAAAGTCGCGTCGCTGCTCGCGACTCAGCTGGCGCAAGATGTATTGTTCTCGATTATTGAGGACATTGAGCCGACGGGCGAGGCGTACGATGTCTGGGGCTGCGTACTGCGGGGTGATGCGCTTTGTGTCTATATCACCGATGATCTCGCCGTATTTCCCCCGTAGGGTGATGGCCTCATGCATGATTTCGGCGAGGCTCACGACTGTCTCCTTGGGGATGCTCGTTTGCGCGGGGACGGGGGCAGCGTGGAGCGCTGTTAGTACGGCGATGGATAGTGCTGTTTTCATGGCCGTGCGAATTTAGAGTGAGAGGACGCGGTAGCCGCGCTTGAGGTAGGAGGTGAGGGGCTGGCCCATGTACTTGACATCCACGCCGAGGGCTCGCAGCTCGTCTACGAGACCGTAGCTCTGGGCGCAGGCGAGGCAGGAGTAGACCTTGACACCAGCGGCGAGCATGCTTTTGAGCAGAGCCTGTGTCTCCGCGTTTTCTACGAGCAGCTTGTTGGAGGGACCCCAGAGGATGATATTGACCTCATCGTACCAGCCTGATCTCTTGGAGTGCGGACCATACATGCCTACGAAGTTTTTGGCAATGGCGGGGTTGCCACTTGTCCAGAGGATGGCGAGCTTGTTGCCATTCTTCAGGTTGAGCTTTTGGAGGGCTTTGATGATGTCGCTAGGATTGGCGCGTTGACGGTAGTCGCTGTTGACGTAGGCGTAGACGATGGTGCCATCAGTATCCACGACGTAGGTGGCGGGGATGGGGAGCTGGTTGCTGGTATTGCCATTGACTTCACTGAGCTTGAAGCGCGTCTCGTAGCGTGTCGCGGTCTCGCTGTCGAGGGTAAAGACGAGCTTGTAGCTGCTAGAGACTGTGAGCTTCGGATCGGAGAGCACCTTGAAGTCGAGCTCATTGCTCTCGACTGTACTCAGACTCTTGTCGGGGAGCTCTGGGGTGAGCGCGATGAGCTCGGCACCTAGTCCTTTGATGATGCTATTGTGGTCAGTGAGCTCCTTGAGGGCGACGTTGCAGTAAGGACACCAGCCGCCACGGTACCATGTGAGCACGACTGGACCTTTTTTGAGCGACTCGCTGAGGCGCACTTCTTTGCCTTCGTGATCTTTGAGGACAAAGTCGGGGGCTTTGTCGCCTACTTGCAGTCCTTGTAGCTGGGGCTCTGCGGGCTTTTCACCTTTCGCACTGGAGGCTAGAAAGATTCCTGAGAGTAGAGTGGTGGCGAGTATGGATGTGAGTATTTTCATATCGTGTATTTGTAGGTTAAGAGAGAAATATTATACAAAATAATAGCGCAATAGAAAGTGCAATTCCTATCAGTTTGTTCTAACAATTACAAAATGAATAAATAAGAGTTACTGACGGACGTTTCAGCGTGACACAGTTAAAAGTTCTGATATAATCTAGCTCAGTATGAATAGACCAGCAATTCAAATTGAACACGTAGAGCCACGAAGCAAATGGGTCGCTCTGCTCCTCTGCATCCTTTTCGGCTACCTCGGTATTCATAAGTTTTATGAAAAAAAGGTGCTCTGGGGTCTTCTCTACCTCTTTACGGGGGGGCTTTTATTCGTAGGGGTGATCTTTGATATAATCGTGCTCCTCTTTAAGCCCAATCCTTATTATTCCTAGGTTTTACACCAGCTTGGACGGATACGCGGTCTCGAAGATAGGCGCGTATCCGCTGAAGGAAGGATGATGTTATTTCAGAGTGTTTTGAGATCCAGCGTGATACGAGGCGTGATGATGCAGTCTCGATACTCGCCAGCCTCTACTTGGGTGCGTGGCCATACGATGCAATTTGTCAGAGAGCAGCTCGCGGGGATGTGTGCGTCGGCACCAATGACGCAGTCCTCGCAGATCTCGGCGAGAGCTGAGATTTTCGCTTGAGAGTGAATGCGCTGTGAGTTGGGCAGCTCCATGAGGGCGCTGTGGTACTGCCTAGGCGTGCCTATTTCATACCAATTGCACCAGTCAAAGACGACTCCTCCCGCCTCACCGCGCTTGATGAGCTCCAGCCAGAGCGGGACGATAGAAAAGCTCTCCTGCTCGGGGAAGATCTCCGCGATGGAGGGATCAATCACATAGATGCCCGCGAATTGGTAGCTACCCGCATCCACGCCGAGCGCATGGCGTATGTCGGTGATGAGTCCTGTGGCGGGGTCAAAGCCGACATTCTTGTGTCCATCCACGCTGCGTAGGGCAAAGGTGAGCTTGTGCCCACCATTGATGTGGGCTCGTAGGAGCTCATCGACAGGGATGTCGGTGAGGATGTCACCGTTTTGCACGATGATGGGCGAGTCGGGCTGGAGCTGGGGGAAGACTTTTTTGAGCCCTCCACCCGAGTCTAGAGGGCTTTCTTCGTAGCTGAGCTGGAGGGGACAGCCTCGATACACTCCCTCGGGGAAGGTCTTTTCCCAGAGAAAATTGTGCTGGGAGATATTGATGCTAAAGCTGCGTACCCCCGCGGCGTAGTGCCTATCGAGGATGTGCTGCACGAGGGGCTTTTGAAAGATGGGCGTGAGGGGCTTGGGCAGGATGTAGCTGAGTGGAGCCATGCGAGTACCATGACCCGCGCAGAGGATGAAGGATTGCATAAGGGGAGCTTTGTCGAGGGTAGGGGGATGGGGTGTTGGATGGGGGGGAGGAGAGAGTGTGTGTGCCTTACCAGAGCCCAGGAAGGTCGAGTGCGATCGCGCAGATGCCCATGATGAGATTGGCCACGCCGTGGTAGATAATGACGGGGGTGATTTTTTTGGTCTTAATGGTCAGCAGGTAGGCTATGCTGCCAAAGAGGAAGGCTCCCGCGTAGTCTTGGGGCTGATGGATGAGGATGAATCCCGCTGTGGGGACGAGGTAGGCGAGCCAAGAGGCTGTGCCGAGCGCGACTTGCTGGGGCTCATCGCGATTAATAACCCAGCGCATCAGAAAGCCACGCCAGAAGAGCTCCTCGACGAGCGCGACGATGACCACGGCGCGTAGGAAGCGCAGGGCGTATTGCACATAGCATAGTGTAGTCCCCTCGCCAAAGATGCGTGCAGGGTCAAAGCCCTCCTTCGCATCAATCCAGCCGACGAGGTAGGGGAGCAGCCAGAGGCCTATAGCGGGGATGCCCAGCAGGGCCGCGAGGAGGCAGGGACGCCATGACCAGTCCCACTCGACACCACGGCGTGTCCACCAGAGATAGCCCCCACAGATGAGCGTCTGGAGGGGGTAGATGAGCATCTCGGGCGCACGCTGCCACCACGCGGCCTCGGGGTGATCCCATGCGATGAGGGCATCTGCTGCGGGGAAGAGCAGCAGCAGCAGCATAAAGATGATGAAGGGCAGCGCGTAGCTACGGTAGAGTATCTCATCGCTGAGCTCTGCTCGCGGGTGCTGACTCTGCGTTGGTATCATGGACTGGGATTATTTTTTAGAATCGTGTCGCAGAAGCGCGCCATTTGGTCACAGGCGAGCTCTAGCTGAGCCATGCTCGTTGCGTAGCAGCAGCGCAGATAGCCCTCTCCGGATGATCCAAAGGCTGTTCCTGGTACGGCGGCGACCTTGCCTGCTTGGAGGAGCTTGAGTGCAAAGTCTGCAGAGCTCAGCCCAAAGCGCTGGATGCTGGGGAAGGTGTAGAACGCGCCTCCTGGCAGGTGGCAGTCCATCCCCATGTCGTTGAATCGGCTCACGATGTAATCCCTGCGCGTGTGGTAGCTCTCGCGCATTTCCAGCATGGCGGGGATTCCGCGCTCCAGTGCCTCGATGCCCGCCTCCTGTGAGGTGATGGTGGGGCATATCATCGTGTAGGAGTGGATCTTGCACATCTGCTCGATGAGGGGGGCGGGGGCGCAGGCGTAGCCGAGGCGAAAGCCCGTCATCGCGAATGCCTTGGAGAATCCGTGCAGCAGTACAGTGCGCTGCTTCATCCCTGGGAAGGCGGCGATGCTGGTGTGCTCCTCCCCATCGTAGCGCAGCTCCGAGTAGATCTCGTCTGTCAGCACGATGAGATCGTGGCGCACGCAGATTTCACTAATCTCGCGCAGCGTGTCGTGGGGCGCAATCGAGCCCGTGGGATTCGTGGGGAAATTGAGCATGAGCACCTTGGTGCGCGGTGTGATCGCCGCCTCAAGGCGTGCAGGGTTGAGCGCAAATAGATCTTCTATACCCGTCTGAATGGGACGAGGCACGCCATCGGCAAGTAAAATGCTAGGGCTGTAGCTCACGTAGCAGGGCTCATGGTAGAGCACCTCATCGCCCGGATTGAGCAGGCAGCGCAGTGCCAGATCAATCGCCTCGCTAACTCCTACCGTAGGTAGGATCTCGCAGCGTGGATCGTAATCGACGTGGAAAAAGCCCGATACATAGCGCGCAATGCTCTCGCGCAGTCTCTCAAGCCCCAAATTGCTCGTGTAGGTGGTCTGACCGCGCTCCAGCGAGACGATGGCGGCCTCGCGTATATTCCACGGCGTGGCAAAGTCGGGCTCGCCCACGCCCAGTGAGATGATGTCTTTGCTGCCTATGACTAGATCGAAGAAGGCGCGAATGCCTGATCCTGGCAGATTTGATACTTTTGTACTCAGTTTGTTATCCCAGTTCATAATAGAGGAGTCTAAATTTCTCAGGGAGATACAATGAGACGCTCGTGTGTGCTATCGCCCTCAAAGAGTACATCGTCTTTCTTGTAGGTCTTGAGGCGGAAGTGGGTGGCTGTGGAGAGCACACCGTCGATGTTGGAGAGCTTTTCGCTCACAAAACGCGCCACCGCAGGCAGCGTGTTGGACTCCATAAAGACGAGCAGATCATAGCCACCCGAGATGAGGTAGCAGCTGCGCACCTCGTCAAATCGGGCAATGCGGCGTGCGAGGCGGTTGAATCCCTCGCCACGATGGGGCGCGCAGCGCACCTCGATGAAGGCGTAGACGTGCCCCTCGTCTTCATCGTCGTTGATGATGGCTTGGTAGCCAAGGATGCGCCCTTGCTCTTCGAGTTCGAGGCGAGCTTGGGCGACCTCGGCTTCGGTGGCGTTGAGACGCTCAGCGAGTTCAAGATCTGTGAGGCGGGCGTTCTCCTTCAGGAGCGCGATGAGGGCATCTTTGTTCATGTAGGCAAATATATGTGATAGATGAATAATGTCAAGACTATTTATCCTTGCTCTTGGGGTTAAAGGGTAGCTGGCGGTGTAGTGTATCGAGACGGCGCAGCAGCATGACGATGGCGAGGCGGTGAGCTTGTTCTTGCCCGCGTAGCTTGTCCTGCTGGATGTAGATATGCTGCATAGCATCGAGATAGCTGAGCCATTTCTCATCCGCTGCCTGCTGTGCCTTGAGCAATGCGACGAAGTCGGGGTGCTGGCGGTACTTGAGCTTGAGCCAGTCTTGTATCATCTGATTGGCAAAGCGCATTTGGGTGAGCAGCAGCTGGTACTGTGAGGCGAGCAGGTAGCTCTCGGAGAAGGGGGGGGCTGTCTCCTCTGCTTGCTTCTTTGCGTCTCTGTCATCGGGATTCTCGGCGAGCTGCGCTTGAGCCTC
This sequence comes from uncultured Akkermansia sp., assembly GCA_964370355.1. Taxonomy (GTDB): domain Bacteria; phylum Verrucomicrobiota; class Verrucomicrobiia; order Verrucomicrobiales; family Akkermansiaceae; genus Akkermansia. The sequence goes on from CAYJJA010000120.1 coordinate 5,835, forward strand.
ACTTTGCGCCTGAATGAGGCGCTCCATCTGCCAGAGCAGGGGATTGCTGTAGTCTCCCATGGCGTTGGGCAGCTTTGTCTCGCGCGCTGGCTTGTAGATGAAGTCGTGGTAGCGTGTCTGTATGAGCGCGCGCTTGAGCAGGGCGAGATTTTTCTCAAGAGCCTTTCCCTTCAGCGGCTCGCCAGCGGTGAGCGGTAGCCCCGCGACGAGTGTTGCCCATGCTAGCTCCGCCTTGTAGTAGCTAATCCAGACACGCTGCGCGAGCTTGATACGATCGGTGAATTCTGTGTTGTCTGCCGTGCTGTAGGCGAGTATCTCCTGATCAATGAAGCTTTTGAGCGTTTTTTCTGATGTGGGGATTTTGGACTGGGCGGAGAGGGGGGTGAGCCATGCTATGAGGGCACAGCAGCTAAGGACAAGGGGGGTATTCATGAGAAAAGCAAAAGGGGGGATGTCACTATCATTCTATGCCAAAGCCCTGATCATGGGAAGAAAAAAATCATGAGT
>CAYJJA010000121.1:0-6282 GCA_964370355.1 uncultured Akkermansia sp.
TCACCAGTGGGCTACGCTTCTTTGAGCAGGCGCATGTGAAAGACCTCGTCGCCTTTATGCGCCTGCTGGGCAATCCCTACGATGAGGTGGCTCTGCTGCGCGTGCTGGGGATGTTCCCACGCGTGGGGGCTATCACCGCCCAGAAGATCCAGCAGCACTGGAAGCAGCGTCTCGATGCGAGTGGCAGGGCGAATCTACGCGCTCATTTTGTCGCCGTCATGGGCGATCTCACAGGCATCACGCCCGCTCTACGCGCCCCGTGGCGCGACTTTCTCCAGCTCATGGACAGCCTCACCGAGGCCGAGGATGCGCAGCATGAGCAAGAGCAGGTCAAAGAGCAGACCAATCCCAGCGAGCTCGTGGCACAGCTCACCGCTTACCTACTCCCCTACCTCCGCGCCAGCTATGAGAATGCCGATGATAGGCTCGACGACCTCGCGCAGATCGCCCAGGCCGCGCCCGAGGCGCACAGTCTCGATGATTTCTTGGCGGAGATCACGCTGCTGAGTCAGCTAGACAGCGCGGCGAAGGATGAGCAGGACGATGACTGCATCACGCTGAGCACCATCCATCAGGCCAAGGGGCTGGAGTGGAAGGCCGTCTTTGTGCTCTCGCTCTCGGATGGACTCTTCCCCCATCGCAAGATCCTGGAGCGCGCGAGTCAGCAGGATCTTGAGGAGGAGACGCGGCTTTTTTACGTCGCGGTCACGCGTGCTGAGGATCAGCTCTATCTGCTCTACCCGCGCTACAGCGGGGGCTATGATGCGCAGTTCTGCCCGCCCTCGCGCTTCCTCACCAGCCTCCCCAGCGAGATGCTGGAGGCTTGGGATATGTTTGATTGAGCAAAATGGTAAATTTTTGCGGGCAAATGGTGAATTTGTGGTGAATCGAGTCATGATTCACCATTTGTCTTGTTTGTATGACATCTATCTTTTATAGTGTCATGCAGTCATGGCAAGAGATCACCGTCCCCCTTTGCTCGAAGAGATGCACATCAATGGCGCGGACCTCACGCGCTTTGTCTACGCCGCCCACCCCGAAAGCCAGCGTGCGGATCGCTACCTCACGTGGAAGGAGCTGCGCTACCGCCGTCCCCCCGAGGGCTTGAGCAACAAGGAGTGGTGGTGGGGACTCAAGCTCCAGCGCATGCTGGGACGCCTACCTATCCCCCTCACCGATAGGCAGGGGAAGAACTTTTCATACTCGCTCACCTCCTGTGGGCACAAGCTGCTCCATGAGATAGACATGCTCTGCGGGGGCAATTCCTTCCCCCTACACAAGCCAGAGAGCAAGTCGGATTACCTGCTTTACTCGCTTGAAGAAGAGGCCATCATGTCCAGCTTTATCGAGGGGGCGGTCACCACACGCGCGAGGGCGAAGGCGATGATACGTCAGTGTCGTCAACCACTGAGTCAGGGGGAGCGCATGATTTTTAATAACTACAAGGCGATGCAATTCATCCAAGAAATACGTGATGAAGACTTCAGCCCCGAGCGCATCCTTGAGCTCCATCGCCTCCTCACACGATCGACCTTGGAGAGCAGCCAGCAGGAAGGCGCGCTGCGCAGTCAAGAGGATCAGGTGCGCGTGGAGCACTCGATGACAGGCGAGATCGTGCATCTGCCCCCCGATGCTGATCAATTGCCCAGTCGCATGGAGAGCCTATGCCACTTTGCCAATAGCTCGCAGCAGGCGGCGCAGCAGAGCTTTACCCACCCTCTGATTCGTGCGTGCATCCTGCACTTTTGGCTCGCCTATGATCACCCCTTTGTCGATGGGAATGGGCGCACGGCGCGTGCGATTTTTTATTGGGCTATGCTGCAAGCGGGCTACAGGGACTATGAGTATATCTCCATCTCGCGCGAGATTCTTAATAAGCCAAAGCGTTATTACCAGTCCTTCCTTGACACCGAGCTGGATGAGGGCGATCTGAATTATTTTATTTTAGGGCAGCTCTTCACCATCAAAGAGGCTGTGGAGAATCTGCATCTGCATATAGAGCGCAAGAAGCAGGATAGGGCGCGTCATCTAGAGCATCTGCTACGCGCGAATCAGCTCAATGTACGCCAGAAGGCGCTGCTCATCGAGTGCACCAAGAACGGGGAGGCGGAGTTCTCCGCTCGCAGCCTCGCTGAGCTCTTTGGCGTGACGCGCCACACCGCGCGTACTGACCTGCTCTCACTCTCAGAAATGGGGCTGCTGGAGCAGCACAAGCGTGGCAATATCAATGTTTACAGAGCAGCACCTCAGCTCAGTGAGCGACTTGATGAGCTGGGAGGCGGTGGAGTGGCGCAGCTCGACGCTTAATTTCTGCATGCAATGAAAAAAACTTGTTATCCATTGCAGAGTTATGCTATCAATAGCTCTGATGAACAAGCGCCCTTCACCTTTAGAGAGATTGGAGTCGAAGCGACGCTCTCCTCGTTGGCTTCGCTGGACTTTTGCACTGCTTTTGCTTGCAGGACTAGGGCTGCTCGTCTTGGTGGGCGCATGGCGCTCTCTGCTTCCCGATATTGAGAAGCATGAGCGTGCGATTGAGAGTATTAGCTCGCTCTACTCCACGCTGAGTGGAGGAGCGCAGTATGTCTCGGAATTTCTCGAAGAAAAGGCCTCTGTTCAGGTGTATAGCTTTTCCTCTGAGACGCAGAAGAGCTTTATCGCCGCGACAGCCCATGAGCAGCGCGAGGTCGTCTATCTCTACAAGACCATCTGGATGGGGAGTGAGAAATCTATCAAACTACGCGCGATCTATAAGATCATCGCGGGCGTTGACCTCGATAAGATACGCTACGCTTTTGATAACAACAAGGTCGTCATCACGGACGCCCAGGGGGAGCTCCTCGCCTGTGAGCGCATTTCGCTCGTCGAGCTCAGCGAAGACACAGGATTGATCAACTGGATTAGCGATCATGACAGGCAGCTCGCTCAGAATGCCCTCGATCAAGAGGCCTATAAGCTAGCTCTCAAGAGTGGTATCCTAGAAAAGGCAAGGCAGCATTTCCTTGCAAAGATCCGAGCCATGCCGCAGCTGCAGGGTCAGGATTATCATTTTGAGCTCCAAGCCCAGCAACATTCATCCCCGCAGGATTCATTTTAAGTATCATCCCTCTCCGATCTACCATGTCTGACATCCCCCCCAAGCGCACTCTGCTGACCAAGCGCAATGCCATCGTCGCCATCCTCACCGCCATCTACGGTATCTCGCCCATTGATGCTGTGCCCGATCTCGTCCCTCTGCTGGGGCAGCTCGATGATGTCGGGGTGATCCTCTTTGCCATCGCCCTCATCATCAAGTGGTACAGAGATCCTCCCAAGGTCAAGCCCCTAGGCAAGACAGAGCCAGAAAAGAAATTGCCTCCCCAATAGCATCGCTCAGGCTAAAGCCTGAAAAAAAATTCATAAGGTCGGGTGACTTGATTCTTTTCTTGTTGTCTTCTGCTTCGTATTACTTTATACTAACTGTTATGAGTAAGATTGAGAAAGCAACCGTCCGGCGTTTCCTATCGGGGGATATCCCAGAATTGCAAGAATTCGCCAAGCGCAACGCGGAAGCCTATAGAGCCTGTCTCGCCGATCTCAAGAAGAACAACCTTATTCCCTTCTGGGGGGCGGGCTTCGTCGCGGGGCTCTATCCCACATGGACAGCCTTGCTAGAGCGCGTCGCGAAGGACTGGGGAGTCGATCTTTCGCAGGCAAAGAATGCGGATCCGAGTATAGAAGCGACAGAAGAAGATAAAACGGAGTACTTCATCCAAGAAACGGGAGAAGAGATACTCCTTAAGGAGCTCAAACGCGTCTTCGCCAAGCCGCAGCGCGATCTCTCCGCTTCCCGCAAGCGTGTACACGAGATCTTTCGCTCCTACCACATCACAACGAATTACGATCAGACCCTAGAAAAACTCTCCGTTGAGGTCAAGACAATACTCCCTCAGGATCTGCATATAGATGAGAAACTGCCCCCTATCATCCAGAACAATAAGCGCTGCCTCATCAAGCTGCACGGAGATATCGAGGATGTCAGAAAAATCATTCTCACGAAGAAATCCTACGATACCTATTATCCAGAAGCATCAGAAAAGAAGCCTGCTACAGCCGTGCAGAAAGCGCTTTCCACTGTGCTCACAACGACGCCCGTGCTATTCATTGGCTCAAGCCTCGAGCGTGACAGAACGCTGCGACTGGTCGAACACTACGCAGGGCTAGATTGCCAATTCTACGCACTTCTCCCCCTTCCCGACAGCACAGCGAATCCAACGGATCCCTTCATCCCACTACTCAAGACAGGGAAGGGGCGTGCAGACTATATTGCGCGTGAAAATTTCCTCGCAAAGCATAACATCACTCCCATCTGGTACCCCTACGAAGAGCACGGTTTTGTCGATGCATTCCTTGATCTGCTGCATGATGAGGTGGCAGAGTGTCCCAAGATATGTTACGAAAAGATAGAGGCACTCCCACCCGAGGCTTACATGGGGCGTGAGCAACAGATGGCGGATCTCTATGATACGCTTGAGCGCGGACGCATTGCGTGGGTCTCAGGTGGTCCAGGTATAGGGAAGTCGCAGCTCTGCTCACAGGTGATGGCTCGCAGGCAGGCAGAGGATGCCTCACGGATCTATCTGCGCATAGACTGTCAGGAGATACCTTCAATGGATGTTCTCTATCTGAGCTGTATTCTCGCCTGTAATCCCCATGCAGATAAGGGGAGTGTGCTAAAATCAGGAGAAGCACTCCGATCACAGGCTCTACGTCTTTGTGGTGAAGTGGGGAATCTCGGGATGTGGATGGACAATTTTGAGATGCTCAATGACGCCGCTTGCGCTGCGGACTTTGGGGCTGAGTTAGCCGCTTTTCTCTGCGATTTGCATGAGCAGGGTGTCGGGCTCATCATCGCCTCGCGCCACGCGGATATGCTGAGCAGCAATCGGCCACCGAGTTTGTTGCGTTTTCGCGGGCTTCGCGAGCAGATTTCTGTGCAGTCTTTGGATGGAGATGAGACGCGAGCCCTGTTTGAGTATCATGTGCAGGGGTGTTCTTTAGCTTGCGAGGGGGAGGAGTTCGAGCAATTGCTTTCCTTGATGGATGGACACCCGCTCTCCATCACGTTGGTGGCGGGCTTGTGTGAGGATAGTAAGGAGAATATGGAGTGGCGTTTCTTGTTGCTAGATTTTCAAGAAAGCTCAAGCGCGGAGACGATTGTGACGCGCAGCTGCCGCAGGGCATGGGCTCTGCTTCATGATGATGCAAAAACTCTCTGGGGCGTGTTGGCGTGGAGTACGCAGCCCCTCCCTAAGACGTGGATAGATGGAGAGGTCGAGGACGCGCGTCGCTGGAGTAGGGCATTGGCTCGCCTATTGCGCTTGAATCTCGCCTCGGTGCGCGATGGGAAGGTATCTATGCTTATGCCCATCAAGCAGGAGTTTCACAAGATGGAGAGTGCCGCGCAGGGCGAGCTCTTTGATGAGCAGCGTGCGGTATGGTGGGTGACACGACTTGACGCGATGGCGACAGAGGCGTTCAATCCCGAGATAGCATCGCATTTATCGGAGCTTCTGCAGGTGATGAGCAAGTTGTTGCCTAGGCAGGATGTAGCAGCCCTTGCTCGTTTGAGTGAAGCCTTGTGGCGCTATTACTCTTTCGATTTAGTTGCTTCCAAGTCCTATCTCGATGTGCTCTTAGAGCGAGCAGAGTCATCCAAGAAGCCACGTTTGCGAGCTGCCGCAAACGTGGGGCTGGGGATTTATAGCTATTTCCGCTCTCGCAATGACGAGGCTTTAGGATATTTTCAAGAGGCCGCAGAGTTTTATTCCGTAGCAGATGATCGCTGCTATGCTTATTGTTTATGGCACATGGGAGAGGTGGAGAGCATGCGCAGTGAGTACGATGAAGCACTATCGCTCTTCCAGCGTTCGGAGGCACTTTACGCTCAAACAAAAAATAATCTAGGCTTGGCTCGAACTTGGAATAGCATGGGGGAAGTGGCGAGGATGCGTGATCAGTACGATGAAGCACTCGCGCTCTACCAGCGTGCGGAGACTCTCTATGTGCAAGTAGAGGATAATCTCGGGCTGGCAAATATTTTGGCGAACATGGGGGAAGTGGCGAGGATGCGTGATCAGTACGATGAAGCACTCGCGCTCTACCAGCGTGCGGAGATTCTCTATATGCAAGTAGAGAATAATCTCGGATTGGCAAGAACCTTGGCGAGCATGGGGGACGTGGCGAGGATGCGCAATGAGTACGATGAAGCACTCGCGCTCTACCAGCGTGCGGAGACGCTCT
>CAYJJA010000122.1:0-310 GCA_964370355.1 uncultured Akkermansia sp.
TGACGCGGCTCGTCACATTCTTCCCATCGCGTCCTGAGAGAGGACCATCATTGATGCTGAGCTCCATCTGGACGGTGGGGGGCTCGATATCGACAAAGGGGAGGGGGGCGGCTGCGGGGTTGGCAGTGAGGGTCTCGCCTATATCGACATCTTCAAAGCCCGAGAGACCAATGATGTTGCCCGCTATGCCGACGGTGGAGTCGGTGGTCTGGAGACCATTGTATTCAAAAAGCTTGGTCACCTTGCCCTGTATGCGTGTGCCGTCGTGGCGCAGGAGGTGCAGGGTGTCGCCCTTTTGCGCCTTGCCGCT
>CAYJJA010000122.1:320-1946 GCA_964370355.1 uncultured Akkermansia sp.
GATGCGTCCTATGGCGACGCGACCCACGTAGTCATCCCAGTCGATGTTGGAGATGAGCATGAGGAAGTCCGCGTCGGGGTTGGCATTCTTGGGGGCGGGGATGCGCTTGACAATCTGATGAAGTAGGGGAGTGCAGTCCACAGGAGGCTCACCCTCGATACTATTCATGAAGTAGCCATCGCGAGCCGATCCGTAGACAAAGGGCGTGTCGAATTGCTCGTCAGTGGCATCAAGCTCTAGGAAGAGCTCCAGCACCTGATCATGTACCTTGAGAGCGTCGGCATGGGGGCGGTCAATCTTATTAACCACCACGATGGGGATGAGTCCCTCTTGGAGAGCCTTGCGTAGCACGAAGCGCGTCTGCGCTTGCGGACCTTCGTAGGCATCCACGACGAGGATGACACCATCCACCATCTTCATGACGCGCTCCACCTCGGCTCCAAAGTCGGCATGCCCTGGGGTGTCCACGATGTTGATCGTGTAGCCATTCCACAGGATGGATGTATTTTTAGCCTTGATGGTGATCCCTTTTTCGCGCTCGAGATCCATGGAGTCCATCGCTCGCTCCTGTACCTCCTGATTGTCGCGGTAGGTACCGCCAGCCTTGAGGAGTTGGTCAACGAGGGTTGTTTTCCCATGGTCAACGTGGGCGATAATGGCTAGATTGCGGAAGTGGGTGGCATCACTCATAAGAATAAAGGGCTGATTAGCGGGCGCATTCTATCATGGGAATCTGGCTTTGGAAAGAGCAATCTTACATATAGTTTTTTACTATGGGGGATTTGAGATTCCACTGGAATATGTGTAGAGCGATGCAATGGGGGCTAATGCCCCAGTATATCATCAATGGAGGCAAAGAAGTTCGCACAGTCCTCGTCACTCGCGGGCGCATTCATGAGCGCGTCGTAATCGACGAAATCATAGCAGGCAGTGGGGATCTCCTTGATAAAGCTCGAAGGCGCGCATCGCTCCTCCTTGCCGTACTTCATGCGCTTTGCACAATAAGTCATCGTGAGCTGCTCGCGAGCACGCGTGATGGCGACATAAAAGAGGCGTCTCTCCTCATCCAGCGTGCCCTCATCTACAGAGCGCGAGTGGGGCACGAGCCCTTCCTCAATGCCGATGAGGTAGACGTAGGGGAACTCCAGCCCCTTGGCCGCATGCATCGTGATGAGGCACACGCCGCTCTTCTTCTCGATGTCCTCCTCATCCTTGTCCTCGTCCAGCGAGATGCCCGCGAGAAAGTCCTTGAGCTTGTGGCCAGGCATCCAGAATTGGCGCAGAGCCACCTTCACATCGTCGAGAGCCGCGAGTCGCTTGCTGCGCTCGTCATCCGTCTTGCAGAATTTCGCCACATAGGCCTCATACTGGATCTCGGCGAGAAAGTCATTGACCACCTCTTCAAAGCTGCGCTCGCTCTCGGCGAGCTCGCTACCGTAGCGCGTCATCAGCCCCGTAAAGCCATCAATGCTCTCCTTGGAGCGAGCGCTGCATTCGGCGAGGAATTCCAGATCGACCAGCGTCGCCCAGACGCTCTTTTTATGCGTGCGGCTCCAGTCGAGGATATTGGCAATGGTCACCGAGCTAATGCCGCGAGCCGGCGTGTTGAGGATGCGCAGCAGGGGG
>CAYJJA010000122.1:1956-5344 GCA_964370355.1 uncultured Akkermansia sp.
TAGGTAGCTGAGGATGTCCTTCACCTCGCGCCTGTCGAAGAAGGAGCGCGCGCCCACCATGCGGTAGGGGATGTGACGCTCGCGCAGTGCCATCTCAAGACCGCGACTCTGCATATTGGAGCGGAAGAGCACGGCAAAGTCCTCCCACGCCGCGCTGTACTTTTGCCTCAGTGCCTCGATCTCCTGCGCGATGAACTCGGACTCCTCCTGCGAGCCCTCCATAGCGAGGAGACGCACAGGGTGCTCGCCCTCCTTGTTGGCGCGAAGTATCTTGTCGCGTCGTCCCTTGTTGTTGACGATGAGATTGTTCGCGCAGTCGAGTACTTGGCGCGTGCAGCGGTAGTTCTCCTCCAGCTTGATGACTGTCGGGTTGGGAAAGAAGCTCTCAAAGTCCAGAATATTAGAAATCTGTGCCCCACGCCATCCATAGATAGACTGGTCGTCATCACCTACGACGCAGACATGCTGCTGTGGGCCTACGAGCTGGCGCAGCAGGCTCATCTGGAGTGAGTTCGTATCTTGGAACTCATCCACCGTGATGCGCGGGAAGCGCTTGTTCCACTTCTCGTGTACCGTCGGGTAGGCGCGTAGTAGGATCTCGGTGAGCACGAGCAGATCGTCAAAGTCCACGGCATTCTGATTTTTCAGCTCGCGCTGGTAGGCGGCGGCCACCGTTTTGACGAGCGTGTCGTCTATGTCCTCGGCGGTGAGACCGAGATTGCGCACGCGCGAGAGCTCGCTGAGGACGAGACCGGGCTCTAGCTTCTCACGGCGGCCGCCGTACTCCATGATGAGACGCTTGAGCAGCCCCATCTGGTCAGAGCCCGTGTAGATGGAAAAGTTCTCCTTATAGCCCAGCGCGCCTATATCCTGTCGGAGGATGCGCACGCAGAGCGAGTGAAAGGTGCAGACCGTCATGGCGCGTGCGGCCTTGCGATCCACCATGGCACCGACGCGCTCCGCCATCTCGTTGGCCGCCTTGTTGGTGAAGGTGAGCGCGAGGATGTCGCGTGGATTCACGCCGCAGTCTATCATATGAGCCATGCGGCAGGTGACAGTACGAGTCTTTCCCGTACCTGCGCCTGCGAGGATGAGTACAGGGCCATTGAGCGTCTCTACCGCCTGACGTTGAGCTGTGTTGAGCTGATTGATGTCAAATTGTTCTGCCATGTCGAGAGAGCAATGTAGCATAGGATGCTCGACGAAACAAGCAGAAATCTTTTTTTCAAAAAAAGTGAAAAAATCTGTAGAAAATGTAAAACGCCCTGCGTTCCTCCTATCAGAAGGGGTTTAGCCTACACCGCCCCGCACAGCCCCATCCACCTGCCTCCTGCGCAGCTCCATTCTCAGAAAAAACTCTCGGGCAGCAGTCAGGACATCGTCAGCAATCCCCAGCCCTATTATAAGGCGATGATTGAGTCCTTGGACAGCGAGATAGGACGCCTGCTCAAGAGCATTCCCGCCGAGGATAGAAAGAACCTCATCACCATCTTCATCGGCGACAATGGCACCGAGCGCGCGCATATAGCAGCACCCTACACAAGACGGCAGGGCAAGGGCACGCTCTACGAAGGCGGCATACGCGTCCCCCTCATCGTCGCTGGCAGTGCCGTGACACGCGTAGGGAAGCGAGAAAAGGCACTCGTCTGCGCCACCGACATGTTTGCCACCGTCAGCGAGCTCGCGGGCCTCTCCCTGCCACGCTACAAGGATAGCTACAGCTTTGCTCCCCTCTTGAAGAAGGCTGGCAAACCTGCACGCAGCTACGCCTTTGCCGAGGGCAATGCACGCCAACGAGGCTACAGCAATGCCATCACCGATGGACGCTACAAAATCATCTGCACCAGCACGGGCGCGGTCGAGCTCTACGACCTCCAGCGCGACCCCTTTGAGCGAGCGAAGCTTAATACCTCTCAGCTGAGCCGCGATCAGCAGCAGGCCTACGACAAGCTCATGGCGACGCGTACCTCACTCATGCGGGAGATGAAAAAGCAATAGCATCGCGCTCTCTGTGTCGCTCTGGATGGAGATTTTTAGCTTGCTCTTAGAGGCTCGCTTTGATAGTCTAACCCAGTATCGTCACGCATATTGTAATAACGACATGACAAAAGCATCCCTAATCCTCCTTACAGGACTCTGCACATTTGCCTCGGCAGGTGAGCGCGAGACCTTCGACTTTGGCTGGCAGTTCAAGTACTTCGGCACAGGCAATCCCCCTCGTATCAGCATGGCATCGGCTAGCAGCAGCGAGGATGCCAACCCCGCCGCCAACGCCATTGACGGCAACCCCCAGACGCGCTGGGGCGCGGCTGACGGTAAGCAAGGCCACACCCTGACCATCAATCTCGGCAAGAAGCAAGCAGTCAAGACTGTCGAAATCCTCTGGGAAAAAGACAAGCCCAAAGACATCATCCTCAAAACAAACGACTCGCAGCGTCTCAGGGCGAATGGCACGCAGGAGGCCAAGTCCACCACGTTGCCCTTGACGGGGATGCCCATCTCCAGCGTTAGTCTGACGGTGAATGGACTGCCAGCTGGCAGCTGGGCGAGCATACGCGAGGTTATTTTCCGTGATGCCGAGGGGAAGATCATCAAGCCCATCGAGCCTAAGAACAGCGCTCCGAAGGAAGCACGCGTCGGCTACAAGGCTGCGGGCTTCAAGCCCGTGCAGCTCCCCCACGACTGGGCCATTGAGACCCCCTTCATCACCTCCGAGCCCAATGAGACAGGCATGCTCCAGTGGAATGGCTATGGCTGGTACCGCAAGAGCTTCACCGTCCCTGCGGACTTCACCGCTCAAAAGGATCGCTACTACCTCGACTTTGACGGCGTGATGGCCAATCCCCAAGTCTATGTCAATGGCAAGCTCGCGGGCGAGTGGGCCTTTGGCTATAACTCCTTCCGTATCGACATCACCCCCTACCTCAAGCCCGGTGACAACCTCGTCGCCGTCGAGGTGAGCAACAAAAAACTCTCCACCCGCTGGTACCCCGGCGCTGGCATCTACCGCCATACTTGGCTCGAGAAGACAGGTCCTGTCCACTTGGGACACTGGGGCGTCTACGTCACCACGCCTCAGATAGGCAAGGACGCAGCCACCGTGCAGGTGCAGACCACCGTGGACAACACCGATGACAAGGAAGTCACCGTCGTCGTCGAGCAAAAGGTAGGTACAGCCAAGGCTCAGCCCGTCACCGTCAAGCTCGCTCCCAAGAGCAGCAAAACCGTCACCCAGCAGCTCATCCTGCCCAAGCCCCAGCTCTGGGACATGAAGACCCCCCATCTCTACCAGCTCGCCACCACGGTGAAGCAAGATGGCAAGAAGATCGACTCCAAGGAAACGACCTTCGGCGTGCGCAGCGTCGAGTGGAGAAAGGATGGCTTCTAC
>CAYJJA010000122.1:5354-6137 GCA_964370355.1 uncultured Akkermansia sp.
AATGGCCGCCACGTGCGCCTCCACGGTGTCTGTGAGCACCACGACCTCGGAGCCCTCGGAGCTGCCTTCTATGCGGATGGTATGGAGCGCAAGATAGAAATCCTCAAAAAAATGGGCTGCAACTCCATACGCACCGCCCACAATCCCCCCGCTCCCGAGATGCTCGACCTCTGCGACAAGCATGGCATCCTCGTCATCGACGAGCTCTTTGACATCTGGAAGCAGCAGAAATACGACAAAGCGAACGGCTACCACGTCTACTGGCCCCAGTGGTGGAAGAAGGATGTGGCGAACTTTGTCAAGCGCGACCGCAACCACCCCTCCGTCATCATCTGGAGCGGCGGCAATGAGATCGAGGAGCAGGGACATGCCGCAGGGGCAAAGGTCAGCCGCGAGCTGCGCGCCGAGATGCTCAAGCATGACCCCTCACGCCTCTACACCGTCGGGTGTAACTTTGCGCATGCTGCGTGGAATGAATTCGGCAAGTCCATGGATAGCTACGGCTACAACTACAAGCCTGGGCACTACCCCGAGTTCGTCAAGCGTCGTCCCGAGATGTCCTTCTATGCCTCCGAGACCTCCTCTTGCGTCGGTACGCGCGACACCTACTTCTTCCCCCTCAGCTGGAAGAAGGGTGAGGGATTCCGCAATTTCCAAGTCAGCGCCTACGGTCTCTACTCCCCCGGCTGGGCGAACTGCCCCGACGTCGAGTTCAAGGCACAAGACCTCACCCCACAGGTCGCTGGTGAGTACGTCTGGACAGGACACGACTACCTAGGCGAG
>CAYJJA010000123.1:0-4636 GCA_964370355.1 uncultured Akkermansia sp.
AGAGCAGTAGACTTTTAATCTATTGGTCCCGGGTTCGAGTCCCGGTTCTCGTAGCAAGAAAATAAAATGAAAACACGGATGGGGCTTCCCATCCGTGCTTTTTTTGTGTATTATTAAATAGATAATAATTATAGTCAAAAGATGAATGTATTCTCAACATGTTGGAATAGCAGACGCCACAAAGATGGTAATGCTATGTGCGATGAAATTCGCGAGTTGGGCTTTGAGCGTATAGAGGCTTCTCATGGTCTTTCGCTCTTACTTGTCCCCGGTATTATTCAGTCTGTTGAGGAAAAGCGTATTGTTGTTCAAGGTGTGCATAATTACTGCCCATCACCGCTCGAGCTGCAAGGCGATGCGCCGGATGCCTATCAGTTCACCTCACATCGCGAGTGGGAGCGCTCACGCTGCCTTCGACTCACGCTTGAGAGTATGGAGTTCGCAGCAAGTATAGGCGCACGCTATATTGTGCTGCATATGGGCCGTGTCGGCCTGCTACGCGATAGCTCTCGCACCAAGGAGCTAGAGCGTATGGCGCGTCATGGTGCTCTGGGGACTCAGCTCTATGCTCGGCGCAAGGGCGAGCTCATGCGCGAGCGACGCAAGAAGAGTGATCTTTACTTCGGTCGTGCCAAGGAGGCCCTCTATTTGCTGCGTGATAAGGCAGAGCAGCTCGATATTCGCCTCGGAGTGGAGGGACGTAGCCATATGGAGCAAGTACCCTCTGAGGGAGAGATGCTGCGCCTCATGGAAGAGTTTGCACATGATCCCTATGTGGTCTATTGGCATGACTTTGGCCACATCCAGCGCAAGCACAATCTACTCATGCTCGACCACGATCAGTATCTAAAATCACTACAACCCCATATCTATGGTGCGCATGTGAACGATGTGCAGTGGCCAGCTCGTGATCATCGTGCCCCTTTCATGGGTGGAGATGTGGATTTTTCGCGATTGATACCGCGTTATTTTAAAGCGGGCATGCCGCTTACATGGGAGCTATCTTCATCCATTAAGCCTGAGATTATTCGGGAGGTTTTACCCCACTGGGACGCGCTGCTAGAGCAGTGTGTTTCTTAGTAGCGCTTTTTAATTTTTCACATTGTAATAGTTCTTGATGTTTGACAATTAGTCTCGAATATGTTAGAGTTTTCGCATGCGATTTGATTCCAGTTTAATAATAGTTGGGCTTTTATCTATGCCTGCTCTCATACAACCTGCTGAGGCTAGTCAAAATCTACATCATGTGATCTGCATGCTTGAAGAGTCTTTCACTATTTATTACTCCTATTTTGATGTGATTGAGGAAATGACACAGAATAAGATTACTGTCGATGAGGCAGCGCTTCGCATCGACGAGCTCGCTGACATGCTCCAGCGCCTTGAGGTCAATATAGAGGAATCGGAGCAGCATCTCAGTGAGCAAGATAATGATGCCTATATTCACCACTGTCAGAGTGAGAAACAGCAAGCGAGAATTAAATCAATTCAAGAGCGCATCGAGAGTATTTCTGCCGAGGTGACGCGCCAGAAGCACTACGGGAGTGAAAAATTTTGCTATGCCTTCGAGCGTTTTCTAAAAATCTCCATCCACGGATAGCTGCTATGCATGGCGCCAGATGCGCCAGCGGGCTCTCTAGCCTTGCAGCACAAGATTGACTTGCACCCAAGTGCCCCTGAGTGTCTCTAGCAGTCACTATCAGGCTGTGATCTGCAAGTCTCGGATGCATATCCGATGCAGAGCTCTCAGTAATGCTCTGTGATAGGGCGATGCAGATCAATACTCGCGAGCGTAGAACCATATGAGAGCTTGCCGTGGACGATCAAAGCTGCTAGGATGGGCATGACCATGCAAGCAGATCAGCCCTTTCAATCCCATGGAGGAGATGAGCCCACGCTACCTTTTTTTGAAGAGGGGGTCGCGGCTGGCTTTCCCTCACCCGCAGCGGGTGATATGAACCAGTCGCTTAATCTCATGGATCTCTGCGTCAAGCACCCCCAGGCGACCTTCTTTATCCGTGCACGCGGAGAGAGTATGGTGGGGGCGGGCATAGCTGATGGGGATGTACTCGTCGTCGATAGAGCCCTGCAGGCGCGGCATGGGGATATCATCATAGCGGCTCTGCACGGAGAGTTCACAGTGAAGAGACTGGAAATGAAGGATGGGCGCGTACGCCTGCTGCCAGAGAATCCACGCTACGCTCCTATTGAGATTACAGAGGAGACTGGGGCTGAGTTTTTTGGGGTCGTTTCCAGTGTCGTGAAATTGCTGCGCCGTTAGCTTGGAGCTTATCCCTGTACTCTTGCTCGGGTCTCAGAAAAAAGAGCAGCTAGCTCATGATGAGTTAGCTGCTCTCCAAAAAATCTGCTGAGTCACTTATTTGCCAAAGCGTCCGCCGCTGCGTGGTCCGCCAAAGCGTCCGCTGCGTCCTTGACCACCAAAGCCCGAGTCTTGATCGCGGCCACGGTAGCGCCCGCCACGCGAGCCACCACGATCGCGATCTCTGCTGCCGTATCGGTCGCCTTTATCATTGCCAAAGCGTCCACGTGAGCCACCCGAGCGGCGATCTCCGTCGCGCTCACGGCCAAAGCTGCGTCGCTCGGTCCGCTCATGCGAGTCGCGCATACCACCACCGTGGCTGCCACCTTCGGGGCGACCCTTGTCCTCGCGTATATTGACTTCGTAGCCGCAGATCTGGCAGGTGCCCAGCTGCTCGATGATCTTGGGGGCGACGTCGGGGCTGACCTCGATGAGGGCATGCTTGGGGAAGAGGCGTATGTCTCCGACACTGCCCTTGGGCGCTCCGCCTTCATTGTAGAAGAGTCCTGCAATGTCCTTCGGGCGTATGCCGAGCATCTTGCCCGCATTCATAAAGAGTGTCATGCTCTCAGAGAGCTTGCTCCAGTCATTGCCCTTCTCTGTATGATGGTGGCTTTCCACATGATCGCCTTGCTGACGCGCGGCCTGTGAGTACTTGCTGGGTCTATCCTCGGGGATGGGCTGGATCTCGCGTGTGGCCTTGCTGGTGAGTAGGTGGAACATGGCTCCGAGCAGCTTCTCGGCCGGTAGGTCGATTTCGCGGAGTTCCTCGGGGATTTCCTCACAGAGCGCGGCTTGCTCGAGGATTTCATCGACGAGAGCCTCTTGGCGTGCATGCTCGACCTGCTGGGCGGTCATGACCTTGTCGCGAATCATCTTGGTGCGGATGAAGCGCTCAATGCGACTGAGCAGTGAGAAATCGCGCCGCCCTATAAAGGAGATGGCCTTGCCCGTGCGTCCCGCACGCGCGGTGCGCCCTATGCGGTGGACGTAGTCCTCGGGATCACGGGGTAATTCAAAGTTTACAACAGCATCGACGTCTTGAATATCAATACCTCGTGCCGCAATATCTGTCGCGACGAGCACATTGAGATTGCCCTTGCGGTAGGAATCCATGACGCGCTCGCGCAGACTCTGCGGCATGTCTCCATGCAGGCGATCCACGGCGTAGCCGCGGGCGAGCAGTCCATCGACGACGTCATCGACGACGCGCTTGGTATTGGCAAAGACGAGACCGCGCTTCATACGCCCCATCTCAATGAGGCGGCTGAGCACCTCGAGGCGCGAGGAAAAGACCACCTCGTAGACTATCTGTTCGCAGGTGGGGACTGTCATCACGGGTCGCTCAATGATGATCTCCTCTGCTTTGTCGGAGAGGCGCTCAATGAGGCTACGAATGGCGGGCGACATGGTCGCAGAGAAGAAGAGTGTCTGCTTGTTCTCGGGCAGCAAGGCGACGATACGGTCCAAGTCTTCTTGGAAGCCCATATCCAGCATCTCGTCAGCCTCATCGAGGATGAACATGGAGATGGAGTCCGTGCGCAAATCTCCCTTCTCCAGTAGATCAAGGACGCGTCCCGGTGTGCCGACGACGAATTGTACCCCACGCTTGAGCGCGGAGAGTTGAGGTCCAAAGGAGGTGCCACCATAGATGGGGACAGCACTCACGCCATCCATGAAAAGAGCGAGCTTGTCCACCTCGCGGGATATCTGCACGGCAAGCTCGCGTGTGGGGGCGAGACAGAGTACCTGCACGTCGCGTATTGTGGGGTCGATGCACTCAAGGGCAGGGATGGAGAAGGCGAGTGTCTTGCCTGATCCCGTGTGAGAGAGTCCAACGATGTCTTCGCCTTGTAGCGCGACAGGTATGGCTCTCTGCTGAATCGTAGAGGGGGTATCAAAGCCTAGGACTTCAATGGCTTCAAGTATTTCGGGGCAGATGCCGAGGTCGGAAAATGTCATGTGATAGGAGACAGGGTAAGATATTTTATTTTACGCGGGGAGCATGCCTGATATAGGGGAGAATGTAAAGAGAAAAATGTCTTGATTTCGCCTTTTTTCTGCATAATACAATGTAGTTTTGCTCTAGCCTTTGGGGTACAAATTTTTCTCGCCCTCTGGCTAGGATATGATTGTTGAGATGCTTTTTTTCCTGAAGGGATAGATCTGCGTGTCCTCCTATTGCAGAAAAGGGCTCAAATGATGCATTGTGATGCTACTTATTGCCTTTATTTCCTGTTGGATAAAGAGTATTGGGAAGTCAGCTTTAGTGAAAGCGCTCTTCGGCGAGGATGCCTTGGAGCTGCTTGTGCGCAT
>CAYJJA010000123.1:4646-6135 GCA_964370355.1 uncultured Akkermansia sp.
ATAATGGAGGCGCGAGCGCAGTGTGCCCTGTGAGATGTTGAGGATCTCGGCAATCTCAGTGTAGCTCATGCCCTGCACATCGCAGAGGATGACGACCTCGCGATGCGCGGGCGATAGGGTGTTGATGGCTTCAAAAAGCTTGACCTTGAGATCTTTGACCTGTGCTTGTCGTACAGGGTCTGACTCAAGCCCCTGATCGGCGAGCCGACCATCCTTCTCGAGCGGATCACCACTATCGGAATTGTCAAGGCTGTAGGTGCTCTCTCTTTTGCGCTTGCGCAGGAAATTGCGGGCGTGATTCGCGGCTATAGAGTAGAGCCATGTGTAGAAGGCGCTCTTGCCGCTGAAGTAGCGCAGCGAGTGGAAGGCCTTGAGGAAGGCTTCTTGTCCGACATCAAAGGCATCTGCCTCGTTGCCAAGCATCTCGAGTAGCATGGCGTGCAGCGTGCGGCTGTGTAGATGGATCAGCTCGTCGAAGGCGCGCGTCTCCCCAGCCATCGTGGACTCGACCAGGGTGGCATCATCGACGTTTTCGTAGCGATCCGCGCTCATAAATAGAATGTTGTTGGCTGTACTTCTGCTTGCGCTATCGCTCCCTAGACAGGGAGCGAGTAGGCGCGACCATCGCGTCCTTCAAACCAGTTGATGAAGGCGATGTTGACTGTGGTGTAGCCACCCGGTGTCGGGTAGTCACCGCTAAAGTACCAGTCACCGCAGGGACCCTCGATTGACTGATGCAGACCTTCTAGCGTTTGATAGATGACTTGCACGGGGCAGGGCGAATTGTCTGGGGTGACGAGTAGGGAGATCTCATCTGTGATCTCGTCGGTGGTGAAGGGGGTGTAGATTTGCTTGACGGGGTTGCAGCGCTTCTCAACGGGGAGGGTGAGCTGACGACGGCATTCCTCATAGACGGAGTCGATGTAGTCGTACATGCCGCGCTTCTTGAGCAAGGAGATGGCTGCTTGGAAGGCGATGAATTTCCCCAGCTCGCTCATGTCGATACCGTAGCAGTCGTGGTAGCGTATCTGTGGAGCCGAGGAGGCGATGACGATCTTGCGAGGCTTGGCGCGTCCGAGGAGGCGCAGAAGGGATTTTTTGAGCGTGGTGCCGCGCACTATGGAGTCGTCGATGGCGACGAGGACCTCGTCCTCTCCGACCGCTCCGTAGGTGAGATCATAGACCTGGGATACGAGCTGACCACGATTGGATTCTTGGGTGATGAAGGTACGTAGCTTCAAATCCTTGTGTACGATTTTTTCGGCACGCGGCCAGCGTCGCATGATGAGCTCCTCGATGAGCTCCTCATCAAGTCTGTTGTTGCGAAATGCCTCAAGCATGGCTTGAGTCACGCGCTCACGGCGGTAGGCGCGTAGTCCCTCAAGCAGTCCGTAGTAGGCTACCTCGGAGGTATTGGGTATATAAGAAATAGCGGCTTTGGAGAAATTCCCATCCAGACTCTCGACCACCTTCTCAGTGAGGGCACTGC
>CAYJJA010000124.1:0-6000 GCA_964370355.1 uncultured Akkermansia sp.
AGTCCGAGCCCGGCACCTTCAAGGATCGCTACATCGTCCACCAAGACCCCCATCAGCTCATCGAGGGCATGATTATCTCCAGCTACGCTGTGGGAGCTCACTTTGCCGTCCTCTACATGCGCGAAGAATTCCCCGAGGCCGCCGCCACCATGACGCGCGCCCTCCAAGAAGCCAAGGAACGAAACTTCCTCGGAAGCAATATCCTCGACTCAGGCTATGAGCTCGAAATCATCCTCCACCGAGGCGCGGGAGCCTACATCTGCGGTGAGGAAACCAGCTTGATCAACTCCATCGAAGGCAAGCGACCCTATCCCCGCATCAAGCCCCCCTTCTTCCCCGCCGCCATCGGTCTCTATGGCTGCCCCACCATCGTTAATAACGTTGAATCCCTCTGCCAAGTACGCCACATCATCGACATGGGCAGCGAAGCTTACGCCGCTACGGGTGCTCCCCGCTCCCCCGGGACTCGCATCATCGGCGTCTCAGGAGACGTGCAACGCCCCGGTTACTTTGAAATCGTCTCTGGCTCCATCACCTTCGGTGAGCTCCTCTACGACCTCTGCGGCGGCCCCAAAGAAGGACGCAGCTTCAAGGCCATCATCCCCGGTGGTTCCTCCTCCAAGGTCATGCGCTGCGACGAGAAGCTCCCCCAGCGCATGCCCGATGGCACCATGGGCAGCATCAACGTCTTTGACATCCCCCTCGACCTCGACTCCATCGCCGCGCATGGCTCGATGAGCGGCTCGGGTGGCGTCATCGTCATGGACGACAGCCGCAGCATGCCCCACATGCTTAACAATCTCAATAGATTCTATAATTGGGAATCCTGTGGACAATGCACCCCCTGCCGCGAGGGCAATCCATGGATGCTCAAGCTCACGAATCGCATCATCAACGGACAAGCAGTCCCCGAAGATGTGGATATGCTCCTCACCGTCGCCGATCAGATCTGCGGCAAGACCGTCTGCGCCTTTGGCGAGGCCTGCTCTTGGCCCACACAAGCCTTCGTGGGCAAATTCCGCGAAGAATTCCTCGCCATGACCAATCCCATCAACGCGCTCAAACCCCAGAACGCCGAAACCAAGGCCGCCACCCAGTATCTCGGTCGCCGCGATGCCTAATCTCTCACCCCCCTCATCCTCCTTTTTTCTCACCCCATGAGTACCACCCCGACACAACTCCCCAAGGACGCCGCAGCCGCGGAGGGCAAGGTCAATGTACAGATCACCGGCATCTGGCACCGCGTCCCACAGGGCGCGCGCATCATTGATGGCTGCGACTCAGTAGGAGCGACAATCCCTCGCTTTTGCTATCATCCCCAGCTCGCCATCGCAGGCTCCTGCCGCATGTGCCTCGTCGAGCAGGGCATGCCTCCACGCCCCGCCCCTGGACAAGCCCCTCAGTACAACGTCGATGGCTATCAAGACATCCAGTGGATGCCACGCGCCGTTATCGCCTGTGCCAACACCGTCGCGGAAAACATGGGCATACGCACCACCAGCGAGCTCACCTCCGAGGCTCGCCGCAGCGTGCTTGAGTTCCTCCTCAGCAACCACCCTCTGGACTGCCCCATCTGCGACCAAGCAGGCGAGTGCAAGCTCCAAGAATACTCCGATGACTACGGCTCAGGTATGAGCCGCTTCCTTGAGACCAAGACCAAGAAAGGCAAGAATCTTCCCATAGGCCCCCGCGTCAACCTCGACCAAGAACGCTGCGTGCTCTGCACCCGCTGCGTGCGCTTCATGCGCGACGTCGTCGGTGAAGAAGTCCTCGGAGTCGTCGGACGTGGCACGCACAACGCCATCT
This sequence comes from uncultured Akkermansia sp., assembly GCA_964370355.1. Classification (GTDB taxonomy): domain Bacteria; phylum Verrucomicrobiota; class Verrucomicrobiia; order Verrucomicrobiales; family Akkermansiaceae; genus Akkermansia. The sequence continues at coordinate 1,807 of CAYJJA010000124.1, forward strand.
CCTGCTACCCCGGCCTCGAGCTCACGAGCAACTACTCGATGAACACCGTTGACCTCTGCCCCGTGGGTGCGCTCACCAGCGTCGACTTCCGCTTCAAGATGCGCGTCTGGTTCCTCAAGAGCACGCCCACCATCGACGTGAACTGCGGCACAGGCACCAACATCAACATCTGGACACGCGACCAGCAAGTCTACCGCATCACCCCCCGCCAGAACGAAGCCGTCAACCGCAGCTGGATGCCCGACAGTCATCGACTCAATTACAAGTACATCAACAGCGATGAGCGCATCCTCACCGCCATGGTACGCACCGATGCCAAGGCTGAGCTCCGCTCCTCCGTCTGGGATGCGACACTCAAATTCACCGCGCAGCAGCTGCGCAAATGCGAGCCCTCCAAGACCGCGATCATCGCCTCCGCGCGCATGACCAATGAAGAGCTCTACCTCGTCAAGCGACTCGCAGCCCAGCTCGGAATCACCGAGATCGCCACCGTCGCCCGCCGTGGAGAAGACGATGGCATGCTCATCATCCGTGCCGTCCTCGCGCTGGGAGAAGACATCACCCAGCTCGCAGGAGTCACCCCCGAGGAGATCAAGCAGCTCGACTACCTGCTCGCCCTCTCGCATAGCAAGAACGCCACCACCGAGCGCGCCGATGTCGTCCTCGCTGGAGTCACCCCAGCCGAGAAATACGGCACGATGATCAACGTCACTGGTCGCATCCAGCGCCTCAATCGCGCCCTTGAGCCCATGGGGCAATCCCGCGACGACTGGAGCATCCTGCGCGACCTCCTGCTGCTCTTGGGTTGTGAAGATGAGCGCATCGCGCTACTCGATTCCGCCCGCAAGATCCTCCCCCTCCTCGCAGAAGAATTCGAGCCCCTCGCTGACCTCACATGGGCACGCATCGGCAACGAAGGCAAGCCCGTCATCGAGACAGGTGTCACCATTCCCCTTCTGACCCGCAACGCCAACTAGCCCCATCCCCCCTCCTGATTACATGATACAATACCTCATCGACTGCTGGAATTGCGTGATGGGCAATGAGATTATCTTCTATCTCATCACCACCTTGGTCAAGCTCGTCGTCGTCTTTGCCGTCCTCCTCCTCTTTGTCGTGCTCTCCGTCTGGACAGAGCGACGCGTTGCTGGCTGGATCCAAGACCGCCCTGGTCCCAACCGCGCGGGTGTCCCCATTCATCTGCTCAAGCGATTCGGCAGCAAGGAAAAACAACCCCTCAAGAAATGGCTCGACTACTTCGGCATCCCCGCTGATAGCAAGATAGGGATGGTGCTGCGCTTCCTGCGCCTCGACCGCGAAATCCCCCTCTTTGGCTTCATCCAGCCCATGGCTGACGGCGCGAAGCTCTTTCTCAAGCAAGAAATGACCCCCAGCTTCGTGCGCAAGGGCTACTTCATCGCCGCCCCCATGCTCGTGCTCGGCCCCCCTCTGATCGCCGCTGCCGTCATTCCCTTCTCCTCCCAAGTCGATACCGTCTTTGGAACGATCAACATGGTCGTCGCCAACCTCAATGTCGGTGCCCTCTGGATCTTTGCCGTCTCAGGACTCGCCGTCTACGGCCTCACCCTCGCGGGATGGTCGTCGAACTCCAAGTACCCCTTCATCGGCGGTCTGCGCGCCACGGCACAGCTCATCTCCTATGAGGTCGCTATGGGCCTCTCCATCATCCCCTTGCTCATGATGTTCTCCACGCTCAACCTGCAAGAGATCGTCACCACACAGGCGAATCACGGCTGGACGCTGCTTCCCCTCTGGGGCGAGGGCTTGAGCCTGCAACGCTGGGCACTGCTTGCCCCCTTGGGTATCAGCTTCATCGTCTTTGTCACCTGCGTCTTCGCTGAGGCAAACCGCACACCCTTCGATATGGCTGAGTGTGAAACCGACCTCGTGGGCGGCTACCACACCGAATATTCCTCGATGAAGTTCGCCTCCTTCTTCATGGGCGAGTACGTCGCCATGGTCGTAGGCTCAGCGCTCGTCGTCACCCTCTTCCTCGGTGGTTGGTCCATTGGCTTCGGTGTCGATGTCTGCCTTGCCGACTGGGCTGCACAGGCCGCTGCATGCGGGCAGAGTGCCGCTGCCACCTGCTGGGAAAGCTGCTTCGGAGCTGCTGCTGGCTGGCTCGTCGTCATCGCTCAGTTTGCCGCCTTCCTGATCAAGCTCGTCGCCTTCGTCTTCTTCTTCGTCTGGGTACGCTGGACATTGCCCCGCTTCCGCTGGGATCAGGTGATGAAGCTCAGCTGGCTGGTCTTCTTTGAGATCGCCGTCGTCAACATCCTGCTCACCGCAGCCATCATGTACTTTGTCAGGTAATCCCCCAAGCCCTTTCCCCCTCCTTTTCTATGTCCTACACCCCCATCAAACGCCCGAAATTCTCGTTGGCTGACAGGATCTACCTCGTCGCCTTCGTCAAAGGCCTCGGACGTACCTTCAAGCATCTCGTGCTCTCGCTGCTCGGACGCAGCCGCTCCAAGGAAGAATTCAACGGCAAAGGCATCGGTGTCTGTATGCCCTATCCCGATCAAAAGTGGGATGAGAGACTGCCCTCCTACTACCGCGGTGCGCCCTCCCTCGTACGCGGTGAGGACGGACAGGAGCGATGCGTCTCCTGCCAGCTCTGCGAGTTCATCTGCCCTGCGCGCGCCATCGCCATCACCCCCGGTGCTATCGATGCCAGCTCCCCATGCGCCAAGCGTGAGAAAGCTCCTCAAGCCTTCACCATCGACATGTTCCGCTGCATCTACTGCGGCATGTGCGAGGAGGTCTGCCCCGAGCAGGCCATCTTCCTCAGCCAAGAATACCTCATCACCCTGACCGACCGCGAGAGTGGTATCCGCGACAAAGAAGCCCTCTACCGCCTCGGTGGCGTACGCAAGGGACTGGTCAACAAATGGAATCAACACAAGTAATACGCCCCCCCTCTCATCATGCTGGAAGACTCCATCACACAATTACTCTTTTACGCCTTCGCCGTCTGCGCCATCATCGCAGCACTAGGTGTCGTCATCATGCGCAACCCCGTCAGCAGTGCCATGTGCATGGCCATCTGCTTTGGCTTCGTTGCCGCTATCTTCTTTGGTCTCGGAGCTGAGTTCCTCGGCATCATCCAGATCACCGTCTACGCGGGGGCAGTCCTCGTCCTCTTCCTCTTCATCGTCATGATGCTCGACATCAAGGCAGAGGAAAAGGCTAGCTACTCATGGCCGAAGATCATCCTCTGCACCATCGTCGCCTCCTGCTTCGCCCTCATCGTCGGCAAGGTCGCCTACACCCTACCCGGTGCCAGCGACAATCGCCCTTGCCCCATGGTAGGAATCGTCAAGGGCATCTGCGGTGACTGCGAAGAAAAGAAAGCCTGCCAGCCCGTCTGTGAGAAGAAGGAAGTACTCCCCCCCGTGCAATTCGCCTGTGCGAAGTACGCGAAGCTCCAGCCCGCCTGCCCCGCACCCAAGAGTAGCGTAGCCACCCGCCCCGCTGTCTCGGGAAGCACCCTTCCCGATCTTAAGCCAGAGCAGAAGAGCAATGTCTCCGCCATCGGTGCTGTCCTCTTTACCAAATATCCCATCCCCTTTGCCATCCTCTCGCTGAGCCTGCTTGCAGCCTGTGTCGGAGCGATCGCTATCTCTCGTCAACTGCGCAAAGACTCCTAGAACTAGAAAAACATTCCCATGCCCCCGCTCATTCATTACTTGATCTTGTCTGGCATCCTCTTCTCGGTTGGCCTCCTCGGTGTCCTCGTGCGCCGCAACATCGTCGTCGTCTTCATGTGCCTTGAGCTCATGCTCACCGCTGCGAATGTCTCGCTCGTCGCCTTCTCCCGTGCCCAAGGCACAGAGGGAGTCCCCGTCTACGACGCGCAAGTACTCAGCCTCTTCATCATCACCATCGCGGCGGCAGAAGTCGCCATCGGCCTCGCCCTCATCGTTGCCATGTACCGAGCCTACAAGTCGGTGGATAGCAACAAGCTCGACATGCTCAAGGACTAATCCTCACACCCTACGATCACCATGAATCCGAACCTCCCTTGGATATTCCTCCTGCTCCCCCTGCTCGTCGCCGCGATCAACTGGCTAGCCCTCTCGCGCTGCCCCAAGGCCGCGGGCATCCTCTCGACCAGCTCCGCGGGCGCGACACTCCTGCTCTGCCTCGCCTACCTCACAGGCCTCTTTAGCA
>CAYJJA010000125.1:0-5958 GCA_964370355.1 uncultured Akkermansia sp.
TACAGCTGATGCTCGCGTTAAACTCAAATCGCTCTACCCTTTTTTTGAATAAATTCTAGAAATCATCATCATTACTTTACACTAGATCAATTTTTCCAGATATTGCATAAAAGCATGCTATATTGTTATAAATAATATAGTATGTACTTTCCGTAGTCATGAAAATATCAACATCCTTTACGATCGGTTTTAGGAATTGATTAATTGCGGCATTGGGGGTAAGTTTACAGCTTTCATAAGCAATTACGGAATAATTGTTACGTAATGTTATACTCGGTAACTTCGAATTGTTAATTTGTATATCTTGAGCCACACGTATACAATTATATGCTTCACTGTAATTACTCATATATCTAGAATTATCGGCGTGATTAATCGAGGCAAAAAATAGCTCTTTTCTATAGAAAACGGAATTATTCAATGCTGCAATAGAAAAATAATTTACACTTTCCTTTGAATTCATGTATGCAATAGGAATTGATTTATTAATTAAGCTTTTCCTATATAGAGAATAGATATAGTAATCGTATTTGTTGTTATTTCTACTTAATGAATCTAGATTGTTTATTATTTCACTCTCAGAAAAATCGACCTTTACATTATCTTTATTATATAGGTGAGCTAAATAGAGAATTGAATGGCATCTCACATATATTTCCTTTTCGATTCCATCGCCGCACAACAAGCTAATATAATAATTCATCAAATTGATTATCTCGATCATTTTCTCGCGATCACCATTTGCCATCGACATTTGACATCTAAGATATTCTTTTTCAAATTGTAAAATATTTGGCAGCTTGATGCGATCAATTTGCTCTAATAGCAAAAAAGCAGCACTTGAATTTTGCGAATGAAAATTATTGTATGCCTTCTGCATCAACAAAATAAATTTTTCATACTGACTCTCCTTGATGAAATCAATTTGACTCTGCCTTTCTATAGGTACTTGCTGAGCAAACATTTGAAATAAATGAATAATGTAATATATTTCATATGAGTTTATATCAGATTGGTATTTGTAAGAATTAGCTCTTTCATAATAGTCGCCAGGTGTACAACTTGCAAGCACTAGAGAATAATTTTTATAGAATAATTTCTTTTCTTCATCGCCCTTTGGCGCAAAATAATCTTTGTACTCCTCACTTACAAACTCTATAGAAGATTTATCAGAAATTAGGTTTTCTGCATCGGTCTTTAATATGTTTTTTAGCACGGATCTCTGGATCGCAGAATTGGCGGCACTAGTATTCTGTTTATACACTAATTGGGCAAGATGCTTAATTTGATCAACTATAGCAGTATTAGGAAAAATAGAAGTTGCAGTAAGTATATTTTTCAGATCATCTTCTTGATTGATGTTTTTATTAATATTTTTACTGATAGATTTGTACAATAGCTTCTTGTAATAATCGTTACGGTTATTTTTTATATAATAGGAAAATGCTAGTAATACTGCTATATTGGATTTCAGTGATAAATTGAAAATCTGAGTAAAGTCATCCTCTACTTGCTTTCGTAGTTCCTTATCGGGAATTAGGCATTCTAAATCTTGATGTGTGTAGCCCGTAAGATTTAATGATTTCTCTCTACTCATATCACCAATTCTATTCAGATATTCAGTCATATGATAACTTTCTGAATATAAAAGTATAAGTTTGATTTTTTTTATATTTAAAAATTCATTTTTAACTTTATCAGAAAATAAAATGTAATAGAGAGTTTCTATTTCCTCATCGCTATAGAAATTAATTTCATCTAATATGAATACCGTATTCTTATAAAGTGCCAAACATTTGTCCAAAATTTTTAATTTATCATATATTTTCTTAGGTATATCACCATTCTCTCTTCTAAGGAGGAAATTTATAAAAATTAATGATATTTTATATAATAAAGCAATGTTTGAATTTAGACTAAAGATGCCTCTCAAATTACTTATGTGCTGCTTCAATTTATTTCCAAAAAAGGAATCTCGATATTCAAAAGAAATTTTCTGAGACTCTTTTAGACTAGTCGAAGCTAACTTTTTTGCAATTAAAGTTTTACCCGTACCAGGCATACCAGTAATGACAATTGGGAAGTTTCTTGTGCAAATTCTCTCTGTGACAGCGTCATAAACTTGCTTTTGACCACTTGTAAAGCTAACTTCATTGAATAGAAATGCCATAATTTATAGTTATCCTTGGTTCGTTAAAACTCTAACACAAGAGACGATTTAAAGCGAGAAAAAAACTCGATATGGGAGATATAATTTTTCTATCCTTTCAAACTTCAATGAGTTTATAGTGATCGCATAGCGTAGTACAAAATAACAATTTCACTTGTCATTAGTATTCTTGCTGTCGTACACATTAGTAAACAAATTTCTCTTCCAATTATGTTGAATCCACCTCTATCACTCACGCTATAGTTGATGAGTGAAAGGATCATTCAGATCGAGTGAGGTATTTGCTAGGGAAACACTAATTTAATCGTGCAAGAACAAGTTCTTTGAGGATGCGGCAATCTCGTCGATCTGAAAGGGGGCACTTGCTGCAAATTGAGCGAGCTTACCCATGCGCTCTTTCGATGCTTAAATTGAGTCAAGCGAGGAGATGTAGGCAGCGGTGAGTGTTTCCCTTTCTACGGCTGCGTTGATGGGCGTGAAACAAACCAGCCATGCCACCCGCATCCACAGCGAAAGCAACTGTAACTCTGAGGACTAGGCTTCCTACGCTGTTCTTGGTGCTGTTGCCAGAGTTTTTTAGCTGCCTTGGGGCTGGAAGCATCAGCTGAGGATGTGAAGGTGAGGTTGCTCATGGGCGCGTTAGGAGTTTGAGGAGCTGATCGTGTTAATTGAGGCGTTCTTCGCTTTCGCTGGGCTGGTCAGTCGTAATCCACTCGCTAATTCAATGGCAGTGGAGGGATTGCAAAGCTCGTTTGAGGGATGGGCAGAGGATGGTTTATTCCGTGCATCCTGTGGAACCAGCAATGCATGTTGGTGAGTTAGTCAGTACCTCTGCCGTGTAGCATCATGCAGTCTGTCACTATGAGGATGGGCTTGTCACCCCTTTTGCGGTGAATGAGGTGAATGCAGTGGAGCATATGCTTAAACTTCTGATATTTGGGGATGCTCCTGTGGCGAAGCGAACCTTTATGCCGCAAAGTTGCAATGTCGCAGCGATTTGCTAGAGGTTGAAGCCAAAGCGCATGCTGAGTCTTATACGCCTCATGATATGGTGAATGTGACTGCTCCTCCAGCGTTAGCGGCTTGTTCGTCTACGCGCGTTCAGTCTGCGCTCCATGCGCGTGCCCAATAGTCGCTGCTATTCCCTTGACCTGAGAGGAAAACTTGGAGATCATCACAGACTTTTGCCTTGATGCTTGCATTCGTAACGCATACAAGATTGAGAACTGTGTTGCTATAAGAGTGTATTAGTGATTGATGAGTCGATGGTGTTTGCCGTAATACTGCCGGCGTGGCAGTATTACTGAGTTGTTCGCTTTTACTGACTGTGAATTTTCATTCCAGAGCATAGATATGACTCGGTATTTTACTAAGTTTGAGAGATTTATTTCAGACTTGAAGAAGATATAAAAGTCGCAGTACTTGTGATCGAGGCAAAGAGTGAGATATATCCTAAATTCTTCCATCTTACAATCAGGATGAAATTTTAATATTGATTTTCTTCAAGTTACAGAAAACCAGAATACTGATTCGTAGTTGTAATATATTTTATATTTTTCTGATTAAGTGTTTATTATTTGTATATTATGATGGTTATGATTTACATAGGAGGGGAAATTTAGGAGATATCAAGCATGTTGATGGATTGAAAATTTGAGCTGAGCTAGGTCTAGAGTGAATGAACTAACTTTGTTATTCAACTACCTCACCATAATGAAATGCTATAAATTATCGACCAGTAGCACAGATTATCTATCCCATTGCGAGTTTAAAAAAGCCTATGAGGCAGATTTAAGGAAATGCAGCTCTTTTTTACAGGCTCGGCAGCTAGGCATGCTTCTCACACAGTTAGGGAAGGAGGAAACCAAAGCATACCCCGAGGCAAGCCTAAAACCATCAAAGGCAAGATAGCAAGCTTCCTCAAAGCAGCCTATCAAAGCTTGAACGAGGAAGGCAGCTCACCGCATGCCCACACATCACAGCTGCGCACTGTAGCAGCTCTAGAGCTACTCTTCGCCTCAGGTGTCCACACGTGTATCAGAGCTTTGCTCACTAAAAATACCCAAAAAGGCATTGCTCATCAAAGGCAAAGGATGGATAGAACGTCTCATCCACCTTCTCCAGCACAAAGTACTCGAAAGCCTTAAGCAATATCGAGCAGAAATCGAACAGATGAAGAAGAAGTATCAAATGCCCCTTCTTCTTAGACCGACCAAATAGGAGTACCAGCCCTGAATCTGTCAGACACATTGTCAGAGATGCGGCCTAAGCCGAAACCCATCATACTGCACACCTCCAGCATAGCTCCATCATCCGCATTCTAAAATAAGGAGTAGACATCAGATACATTTAGTTATTCCTAGTGCCCAGCCCATCGTCATAGCGCAGCTCCGCACGTAGGCAGCGATAAATCCTCGCCTTGCGGCGGCCCGGGGAATGAGGCCAAAGATTTGAGGAAATGAGGCGATGCACCAAGGATAATTAGATATTATCCTTGGTTCGATGAAATGCTAACATATAAAACTCCTCAAAGCGAGGAAAAAAGACAGAAATTGGTATATAATCCCACAAATGCTCAAATTATCAATACTCTCATAGCAAATGCTTAGCGTAGTACAAAATAACAATTTTGCAGTAATTCGATATTTATGTTATCATACGCATATATACGTAAATTGTATTTTGCAGGTGCCTAGAATCCCTTTCAGTAATCCTAATGGAAAGTGCTTGCCCCAAATCAATTTCGACATGCTCTATACAGCTTAAACTCAGCTCTACTATAGACGAGTGCTTGGGAGAATCAACGATTTAGCATCCTGCAGAAAATAATGCAACTGATTGACTATTTGTGTAAACACAAATAATACACACCATGGATATGTGTTGTTCGATGGCGAGGGGGCGGGTGGCGGTGGGCTGGGTGGGATCCCAAGTGATGAGGTGTTCTGACCAGCGTTTGCCTTCGAGGAGGTTTTCGGCAGCGATTTGAGACCAGAGCCCCCGAAGACACTTCTTCGGGGATAGCGGCGGGATCTCTATAAATGTAGGCTTCAAAGCTGGTGACTGTGCCCTTGGTGGTGACTTTTTTCCATGCGCGGCGTCCCATGTAGTCATAGCGGGCTTCGATGGAGGTGTTGCCATCCGTGCTGGTGAATTTCACGGGGCGGTTTTCGGCGTTGTATCCTGCATTCCCGAAATCTGTAACTATATATCCATATAAAGCACGGAATATAAATTGTATAGATAATTTCTGACACCTCGTTTCGAATTTGTACTATAACGAGATCACACACAGATATTGATGTCACGTAGAAGAGTGACGTAGCTTAAAGTTGTTCCTATTACATCCTGAAAAGCAGTGTGTTATCTGACAGAAGATAGACTAAAATCAACTCTCTGACAAGTGAGACTCGTTACGAATAGCTATAGTCGCGGGAATCCAGGTTGTATTCGACGTTCCAGATGCCTGTGTTGGTTTGGAGCTTGGTTTGGTTGCCGTCAGCGTCAAACTCTGGGGTGAAATCGTTGATTGCGGTGTACTCGTTGGTTGAGTTGGTGTTATAAGTTATTTCCTCTGCGATTTCTTGGGCTGTTTTGCGGTTGCCTATGTTGTCGTAGGCGTAGCTGTAGTTGTTGCTGCCGAGTTGGGCGGCGGTGAGTTCGCTCTTTGCGTTGTAGGCGAATGTGTCGCTGCGTTCGTTCATCGTTCGCGTTGTGGGGCGGGCGATGGGGGCGTAGCTGTAGGTTTTGTGGCTGAGGGTTGTGCCCTTCTTCGTGTCTATGATGCT
>CAYJJA010000126.1:0-4726 GCA_964370355.1 uncultured Akkermansia sp.
GTGAAGGCAGTGACAGAGCAGCAGTATTAATGTAAAGATGGCGATGAAGCTCAGTGGGTAGAGATGGTAGCTCTGTGGCATGAGCACCATGAGTAGGATATAGTAGTAGCTCTCGGCTAGCAGCTTGGCGTATTGGCTGAGGATTTCTCTAGGATGATTGAGCAGATCGCTGATGGGTACGGAGTTGTAGCCACTGGCAGCAGGGGTGTTGCTGAGCTCTAGAACGAGTAGGTGGACTAGATAGTAGAGGGCGATGCCCAGAAGGAGGGTGAGGCCTATCTTGAGGAGGTGGATGATGAGCTGCGCTAGGCTGGGTCGCTGGAAGACATGCAGGGTGAATTGCGTGAGCAGTAGTAGCAAAATGGCTGCGAGAAAGGGCTGGTAGAGCCCGCAGCAGAGTGCGATACAGAGGCTGCTAGCGGGGATGGCTAGCCAGTGAGCTAGCTTGCCAAAAAAGAAGGCACTGAGACAGGCGGCAAGCAGGGCGAGGGCAAAGGCATCTATCTCGTGGATGAAGGCGATGTGGGTTGCGATGAAGGCAAGATTGGTGGTGAGCAGCGCCGTGATGGCGAATTGACTGGCTTTGCTTTGTATGTTAAAGGTCTTGGTGATAATATAGCTCGATGCAGAGATCCAGAGAAGCGATAGTGCTCCGAGTAGCCAGGGGGCGGCGATGTAGCCGCGCCACTCCATATTGAGGATTTGTAGGTAGCGTCCGAGGCTGATTTTCCATGCAGCATCGTTGACTTGGCTAATAGAGCCTGCTCCATCTTGGGCGTAGATGGGATTGAAGAAGCTGTAACCGTAGCAGAGTAGCCCGATGATGGTGCAGCTCAGCAAGATACGCGTCCAAGTGGGGCGGTCAAGGAGGTCTAGCGCATGGAGGTGGTCGCGGAGGGATGGCATGGCTTTTGCGGTGGGTAGACTAGGGTTGTGATATGCTTGCTTTCAGAGGGTGTGCTCCGTTGTAGGGGATGACATGAGGGCTGGATAGATCGAGCTGTTCTCTATAATAGGGGCTTTGGAGCTTCATGATACCAAGTAGGGTGTGAAAGATGTGCTCGTGGCTGACAAGGAGCTGGCTCAGATGGGGGTGGAGGGCTTCTAGCTCGGGGGAGGCGATGACGAACATGCCTATATGGCTAGCACTGCTCTTTAGGTAGAGGTCTTCGCGATCTCCGAGTACACCGCGTCCCCAGATGCCGTTTTCACCTAGCAATTCCCCATGATCACTGATGTAGAGATAGAGGTAGGGGCGTCCCGCGAGATGCTGGAGGAGGGTGTGGATGAAGCCGTCGGTGTAGTGGACGGTGTTGTCGTAGGCGTTGTTGATCGCGACGGATTGTGATTGGGGGTCGTTAAAGGAGTCTATGGTGGGGGTGAAGGGGGGGCTGTCTTTATCGTAGTGGTTGAAGGGGGTGTGACTGCCTTCGTTGCAGATGAAGAGAAGCTGATTTTGCTGCGGATCGGGGCTTTCGTCTAGCTCGTCGAGGTGTGCTTTGAGGTGTGTGGCACTTTCTGCAAAGAGTCCTTGGTTGTAGTACTGCTTGATCGCGCCGCGCGAGAGTAGTTTCATGACGCGATCGTGCTTGAGCTGCTGAGTAACTTTGCGCCCAAAGAAGGAGTAGAGTTTGAAGTTATGGGCGACAAAGAGATCAAAGACGGAGCCAGTGCTGGCGCGCATGGCGGCATCGGGGTGCTTGATGCTGCGCCGCGCGTCGGTGAGGATGGTGATGTGGGCTTGGCTCGTCTCGCTGGCCACGGCAATGCAGCGCGGAAAGTTGATAAGCCGCGGGTTGGCATCGAGATGGGGGGTGGACTTGCGGTGATATCCATTGAGACTCATGCGCTCTGCGAGGCGGCTTTCGCCTATGTGGACGACGAGGATGATGCCTTCTTTGCCTTGGAAGCGGGGCAGAGAGCTGGGCTTGAGGCTGGGGGAGGGCAGGCGCTGGACTTCGCGTATGGTGGCAATGTTGTGCGAGATAGCTTCGTGGGTGGCACGCCCGAGCTTGATGCTCTCATCCACGGGCCACTTTCCCGCGCTTTGCTCCTGCGGGAGCAGCGAGATGAGACAGGATAGGCTACAGAGGAGCAATCCGTTGAAGATGAGCGCGGGGCGCTTGATTCCCCTGAGCATGAGATGGGTGATCCAAGCGATCAGTGGGAGTATCCCAAGGATGAGGCAGGTCGCGAGGATGCTCTTGGGGGTGATGTAGGCTTTGGCGTCGTCGGGGGAGGTCTCAAGGACTTCTGCGATGACTAGTGAGTTGATCGTGGAGCCGTATTGGAGGTAGATAAAGATTTCTAGCATGCCAATAAAAAGCATAGGCAGCCAAAAGAGCAGTGACCAAGCGCGGAGCAATCCCCAGAGAAGCGCTAGGCTGCCCATAGTCATCAAAAGATTGGATATGAGTAGATCCGTGTAGGCCAAGTGGGCTATATTTGCAATAAAATTGTAGCCCCACGCAAGCAAAAGTAGCCGCAGGAAGTCTCCCGCTGCTAGGCGTAGCGCTATCTGTGTGCGCCGCGCCCAGAGGTAGTAGAGCAGCAGCAGTGGGATGAGGATAGTGCTCGCGTAGAGTCCTTCTACTCGCACCCAACCACTTGACCATGAGGCAAGGGGGAAGGCTGCAAGGAGCATGAGGACGAGGATGAGTCCGCTGATGGGGGAGGGGGCTTGTGGGCTGGGGCGCGGGGTCGGTGTGATTAGCTGGAAAAGGTGTCTTCGGGGAAGGTGTTTTCTTGCTCACGTAGGAACTGGATTTCCTTTTTGAGAGCTTGCCCGATGCGGTGCTTGCTGAGATAGACTTGAGCCGTGCTAACACCTAGCTTTTTCCTGACATCACTGGCAGAATGCCCTCGTAGGACATGATGGTCAAAAATTTGGAATTGCTGTGCAGAGACCTTACTCTTGACGCGATCAAGTGCCGCTTTCATGAGATTGGTCTGCCACTCCTCGTCCCAGATTTTCTCAAAGCTTTTGCCCGAGAGGTCTTCTTGGTTTTCTATGGGGTTGTGCTCGTCCTCGCCATTCTGATTGCCACTCATAGCGATGGGCTCTTTCATGCGGGCGCGTAGTCGGTCATTGATGCGCCAGCGAGTAATATTCCACAGCCAAGATTTGAAGGAGCCGCGATCGGGGTTGTAGACATCTTTTTTGCTTTGCTTTGCTACGGTAAGGATGGTTTCTTGCACGACATCCCAAGCCTCTTGCTCTTGGAGTCCCGTTTTGAGTGCCGCACTGTATATGAGTCTCCAGTAGGTGCGATAGAAGTCATCCCAGCTGCGTTGATCTTGCCAGTCTTGGAGTCGTAGGATGAGGCTTTGGCGGGTCTTGTCGGCGAGTCGTTCTATTTCTGGATTATGGGGTGGCACTGCTTGAAAGGAATGGTCAGTGTGCATAAGTAAGATTAAGGTTTAGTAATTATAACACATTCACGCAAGAATGCAAGGCACTAGTATTGAATTTTTCATCCCATGGATTTTCTTTTTGTCTTGCGGGACAATGGTGGCAAGGCAGGATATGAGGCGGATGCCCTCTCCCTGAGGATCGGCCGCATAGTAGGGGCATAGACGTACGCGCCCCGTCATGGTGCGCAGCTGGCCTTCTTGATCGTAGTAGGGGTGCTCAATGAGGGTGGTATTGCAGTATTCTTGCATGATCCAGAGCTTGCTGGGAAAGTCGCTATGAGCCTCATGCAAAGCCTGATTCCACTGCTTGCTTGAAAGGTCGTGTCCGATGTAGACTCCGCGAGCACCCCATGCTCGCTCATCAAAGCCTGAGATCTTGACGACGAGACGGCGCTCACGCTGGCTGAGCTTTCCTAGATCCCTCCAGTCGTTGATGGCGAGCCAGGGGAGGCTGGCATGCGGAGGGAGGGGGGTGGGGTCGAGTAGCCAGCTGCGAGGGATGATGCGCTGGAGTGTCTCTCGGTGCGAGGCGCGTAGATGGGTCTGCCACCATGACTGGAGAGCTGGGAGGTGAAAGAGCGCAAGCCAGGCCTTCTCCTCAAGGTGCGCCAGAGGCGGCGGATCTATGCATAGCTCACCGCGTGCCCATGCTCCGATGAGATCGCGTGAGGCGGGGATATTCTCATGATCGAAGAGCTCAAAGAAGCGATAAATGCAGCTCGTCTGCGTCTCAGTCGTCAGCTGCTCTGCTCGCATCAAAGCAAAGAGGCTCTCAGGCAGATCTGAGAGGAGGTAGCGCATCTCGGCTCGGTAGTCGGAGGACTCATCGGACACGCAGATGAGTGCGCCGTCCGGATAGGCGTGTAGGAAGGCATCCAATATGGCATCTCGGCCACCGAGTAGATTGTCGCCGTAGCCCTCTTGAGCGTAGAGCTTGTGGAGAAAGTGGAGGATGCCAAGTCCTCCGGGTACACTGTCAATCTCGGTGAGTCTCAGTCCCTCATCGCACCAGAGGAGATCAGGACGTATGATGCGGGGTAGGGGGTAGCTCTGCTTGGAGTATTGCTGAGCCTGTGCCATCCATGCAGGTTTGCCCGCATCGAGGAGAGGGGCAAGCCATGGGGCTATGCTTTGTTTGGCACTTTGCTTATAGAGCTGATGGCAGCTGCGCTGAAATTGTTGAAGAATATGACCAAGGCGCTGCAGCTCTTCTATAATTGTAACGGGGAGCCTGAGCGGCTGTGGTGAGAGTAGGAAGGGTAGCTCTTGGTCTCGAAAAAGCTTGTGCTTACCTAGAAGCTTTAAAGCGGCT
>CAYJJA010000126.1:4736-5903 GCA_964370355.1 uncultured Akkermansia sp.
CCAATATGAAGATCAAATGTAAAGATAATTATATACTCTATTGCTCAAATCCCATTTGAGTAGAAATGACAGTAGTTGCTACTTTGGCAGGAGCGCATGCAGCAAGGAGGGCTTGCGTACCTGATTAGCTAGGACCCGAAAAGCCGCAGTCCTAGAGGATGTACTTTCTTCTTTGGGTGAAGAATGGGATTTTTCCCCAAAGAAGAAAGCTTTGTTTATAGAGCGGATTAGCTAATCAATGTCTAGCTATGAGGGCGCGCTCTAGTAATCTGAGCTGGATTGGCTAGATTTTGTTGATTTGACGGCAGGCCTTGACCGTGTTGACCATGAGCATGGCGATGGTCATAGGCCCGACTCCTCCGGGGACGGGGGTGATGTAGGAGCAGAGATCGCGGACCTCATTGTAGGCGACGTCTCCTACGATGCGGTAGCCTCGGGGGCGATCGGGGGCATCAATGCGGTTGATGCCCACATCAATGACGACGGCACCTTGCTTGATATAGTCTGCTGTGACCATCTCCGCACGACCGACAGCGGCGATGAGGATGTCAGCACTGCGGCAGAGACCGGCGAGGTCTTTGGTGCGCGAGTGGGCAATGGTGACGGTGGCGTTGGCCTTTTTGCTCATGAGGAGGTGCGCCATGGGCTTGCCTACGATGTGGCTGCGTCCGATAACAACAGCATGCTTGCCTTCGGTGGGGATGTTGTAGGTCTCAAGTAGCTTCATGCAGCCTAGCGGGGGGCAGGGGACAAAGCCGTCTTCTTCCTCAAGGACGAGCTTCGCAACATTGAGGGGGTGGAATCCATCGACGTCTTTGTGCGGGGCGATGGTGTTGACGACTGCTTCTTCATCAATGTGCTTGGGCGGAGGACTCTGGACGAGGATGCCGTGGATCTTCTCGTCGGCGTTGAGCTGCTCTATGAGCTCAATGAGCTGCTCCTGTGTCGTCTCTGCGGGTAGGGCGTATTTGCATGAGTGCATGCCTAGCTCGGCACAGGTCTTGACCTTGGAGGCGACGTAGACCTCGGAGGCGGGGTCATTGCCTACGAGGACGACTGCGAGTCCAGGTTGGTGACCTAGGGCTCTGAGTTGGGCTATTTCTGTTTGAAGCTCTTCGCGGATGCGTGCCGCACTTTCTTTGCCATCAATGATGTTGCTCGACATAG
>CAYJJA010000127.1:0-5353 GCA_964370355.1 uncultured Akkermansia sp.
AATTTCACACCGTGGCAAACGCGAAGCGACGCCCCCCGCAGCCACAGCAACAGCCGCCGCATCATTCAATTCCCCCCATGCACCGCTCACTCCTCTCCGCAGCCCTCCTGCTCCTCTGCTCTCTTCCTGCCTACTCGGCGCAGCCCCCCGCTGGCTTTACACCCCTCTTCAACGGTCAAGATCTCACCGGCTGGAAAGGACTCGTCGGCAATCCCCACAGCCGCCAATCCATGACCCCCGAGCAGCTCCGCGCCGCCCAAGCCAAGGCCGATGCTCGCATGCGTGCTAGCTGGCAGGTGCGCGACGGCATGCTCTGCTTTAGCGGGCATGGGGACAACATCTGCACCGAGAAGCTCTACGGTGACTTTGAGATGCACATCGACTGGCGGCTTGAGAAGACCCCCGAGGCGGACGCGGGTATCTACTTACGCGGCAATCCTCAAGTCCAGATCTGGAACACGGCTCGCACCGACGTAGGCGCACAAGTCGGCTCAGGAGGGCTCTACAACAACCAAAAGCACCCCTCCACCCCCAGCAAGGTCATGGACAAGCCGCTCGGCGAGTGGAATCACTTCTTCATCCGCATGGTTGGCAACCGCGTCACCGTCCATCTCAACGGCGTGTGCGTGGTGGACAACATCCCTCTGGAGAACTACTGGGATCGCAGCCGCCCTCTACCGGCCCGCGAGCAAATTGAGCTCCAAGCCCACGGCTGCAAGGTGCAGTACAAGAATATCTTCATCCGCGAGCTCTCCGCCCCGAGGGACGCGCGAGCGAAGGAAGCAGAGCGCACAGCGAAGAAGGTCATGCCTTAAGTCTCTCCGAGCGCGTCTCTGCCTCCGTCTGCATCAGTATTGAGTAGATTGTTGCCTGCCGGCGAGCTGGGAGGAAAAAGTTTGCTTTTTTCGAGACGGTTGCTGCTGCGCGTCTCGTTGGACGGGGCTCGCCAAGCTCGCAAGCGAGCTTGGCTCTTGGGTGGTGCATGGCTTGTTGCTCTAGCGGCGGTGGTGTCGCTTCGCGTTTGCCACGGTGAGAAGTTTGTCGCCCTTCGGGCGCGGTGGTCGGGGGGCGGCAGTTTTTGGACGATGGCACGATGCTGGGTTTGCCTCGCGGGCATGCGCGACTTTGCAGGTCTGCCGCCCCTGCCGGATCTACGATCCAGCCCTTCTGCGGGGCTCTGCCCCACACCCCGCTGGGATTTGCCCAGACCCACTGGGGTCTGGCCCCCAGACGGCCAGTCAGGGAGTATTACTCCTCATCACCTCACTTCGTTCGGTCGGTCAGGAGGAGTCCTTCCCTCTCTTCGTCTCATTTTGCAGTGCAAAATGTCCGACACCCCACTTTTTGTGTGGCGGGTGGGTGGCGCGGTTGCTGTTTGCTGGGGCTGTGGCTGGTGTCGCTTCGCGTTTGCCACGGTGAGAAGTTTGTCGCCCTTCGGGCGCGGTGGTCGGGGGGCGGCAGTTTTTGGACGATGGCACGATGCTGGGTTTGCCTCGCGGGCATGCGCGACTTTGCAGGTCTGCCGCCCCTGCCGGATCTACGATCCAGCCCTTCTGCGGGGCTCTGCCCCACACCCCGCTGGGATTTGCCCAGACCCACTGGGGTCTGGCCCCCAGACGGCCAGTCAGGGAGTATTACTCCCCGACACCCCACTTTTTGTGTGGCGGGTGGGTGGCGCGGGGGCTTCTGGGTGAGAAAATGCGCGGAGGCGTTCATTTTGATTGACTGCTGCTTCTTATTCAGGCAATCTAGGCTGACGATGAAAAGAGTGCTTATTATTGGTGCTGGCGGTGTCGGTCATGTGGTGGCTCATAAGTGCGCCCAGATGGCTGATGTGTATCAGAGTATTCACCTCGCGTCTCGCACGGTGAGCAAGTGTGATATCATTGCTGCCGATGTGAAGGCGCGCTCCGGTGTGGAGATTATCACCCATGCCATTGATGCCGATGATGTCACAGCGACGACGGCTCTCATCCAAAAGGTGCAACCCGATCTCGTCCTCAATGTGGCTCTTCCTTATCAGGATCTTCCCATCATGGATGCCTGTCTCGCCGCTGGGGTGGATTATCTCGATACAGCAAATTATGAGCCAAAGGATGTGGCAAAGTTCGAGTATTCATGGCAGTGGGAGTATCAGGAGCGCTTCGAGAAGGCAGGGCTCTTCGCGCTGCTCGGTTCAGGCTTCGACCCCGGCGTGACGAATGTCTACACGGCTTGGGCTCTCAAGCATCATTTCGACGAGATTGAGTATCTCGATATCATTGATGTGAATGGCGGTGATCACGGCAAGGCTTTCGCGACGAATTTTAATCCCGAGATCAATATTCGCGAGGTGACCGCCCCCTGCCGTCACTGGGAGGATGGCGCCTTTGTCGAGACGGACGCTATGAGTCTCCACCAGCCTTTCACCTGCCCCAATGAGGTGGGGACTTATGAGATTTATCGTATGTACCACGAGGAGCTTGAGTCTCTCGTGAAGCATATTCCCACGATCAAGCGCGCGCAGTTCTGGATGAGTTTTTCTCCGAATTATATCAATCACCTCACAGTTCTCCAAAATGTGGGCATGACACGCATTGATCCCGTCGTGTATCAGGGTGTTGAGATCATCCCCCTCCAGTTCCTCAAGGCGGTGCTCCCCGATCCTGGCGATCTAGGCAAGTCTACGAAGGGTCGTACCTGCATCGGATGTGTGATTCAAGGTAAAAAGGATGGCAAGAACAAGGCTATTTATGTGTACAATATCTGTGATCACGAGGCCTGCTTTGACGAGGTGGGCTCTCAGGCTATTTCCTACACAACGGGTGTCCCCGCCGCTATTGGCGGTCGCCTGATGCTCGAGGGTACTTGGTCAGGCAAGGGGGTCTTCAATATGGAGCAAAACGATCCCGATCCCTTCATGGCAGCTCTCAATCAGTACGGTCTGCCCTGGCAGTACATCGAGCTGAGTGATGAGGATGCTCAGGCTCTCCGCGTGGCGCAGTCATAGTCAGTCGCAAAGAGTTCATTTTATAAAGGCATGCAGCTCTCAGCTGCATGCCTTTATGCTAGACTAGCTATGATGTATCCACTGGGCTAGAGGTCTCCGATGAGTCTTGCCGCTTCGCATCGCTGCGCTTTGCTCGCTATTAATAAAGCCCTATGCTTTTCTTATCCCCAAGGTAGCGACCATAGCTGCGTTCAGGCGAATTCCTCAACTTCATGTTGCGAAGTTCGCCCTCCCAGTATCTCGCCTTCGTCTCATCTGCCGCTATCCCTGCCACGACTCCTTTATAGGCTGATACTAGTGCTTCTATTGCTAGCGGTGAGTTCATGATCGTATCTATATCTAGCGCTGTGGGGGATTTTTTGAGCGCGTCAATGAGCAGCTGGTCAGCTTTGGCTGTATCTTGCTTGATGGGCGCTCCTGTTCTGTAGATTCCCGATAGGGTGAGCATGGCGGGTATATATCCTCGCTTTGCTGCTTCGCTTAGGTACTCTATGTATTTTTTCGTATTCGCTTTGACTCCTATCCCCTTTTTATACATCTCTGCAACTTGATAAATGCATTCGGGGTCGCCTTTTTTCACACCTCGCATGAACCACGACAAGGCTTTTTTCTCATCCTTGTCGATGTACCATTCTGGTGCGGAATAATAGCCTATTTCCCCTTTCACCTTCGTCGCTTTTCTCGCTCCCATGATGTTTCCGTATCCTTCTGCTACCCAGCCCGGTAAAGTAATCTTTGCTCCCTTTAGGTAGTAAACGCCTATTCTAAACATGGCATGAGCGCTCCCTCTTTTCGCGGCACTCTGATACAATTTGAAGGCGATCCATCGGGTGTCCAATCGTATGCTTGTTTCATCCAAATTCTTCTCATTGAGGAAGCGGGATGAAAATTCTATGTAGCGTCGCAGATTTATCTCCTCGAAAGCCTTCGTCATTTCGTCGTGATCCTCCGCTTTGAAGTAGTGCCTGCGGAACTCGATGTAGTGAGCCAACATCGCCGTAGCCGAACCATGCCCTTTTGAGCCCGCTTTATTCAGGTACAAAAGGGCTTCTCTGTATTCTCCCTTCTCATCCAGGCGTTTTGCGAGAGCATACATGGCATTGACGTTACCCTTATCGGCTGCTTCTCTCAGCTGTGCCATATCTTGCGCAGGCGCGATGCTGGCTAGAGTTAAAATAATAGCGGGCACACTGCCTAGAATTTTAAAATGATGGTCTTTCATACCTTTTCACTTTAAACTAGTGCAGCAGTGAGCGCAAGCGTAATATGATTTTTATATTGTTTACTGACTTAGATTGGTGAAATACAAACATATTCTATTTATGCGAGCCTCGGAGGGAACAAGCCTCATTTTCTTGTAGAAGATGAGGCTTGTTGTGCTTGTCAATCAGGAGGGTTGTTTGCTTCGTAGCTCGCGGAGGCGGCGCTGCCACTGGTGGATCTCTGTCCTATCGGCGGGGCGGTTGCGCTCTTTGAGGGTGATGATGAGCTGCTCCATGGCATCGGCGTGATCCTGCCCTGCTGCCATCTTGAGGTAATGGATGGCCTTGGCTCTATTGGCTTGGATGTATTTGCCCTCTAGGAGGAAGAGTGCTGAGATGTAGAGAGATTCTGGATCTCCCGCCTCGGCGGCGACGTTGTACCAGTAGAGTGCTTGCCTTATATTGGTCTGGAAGCCCAAGTGTCCCTTTGCATGGATGTAGGCGAGATCGCGGGCGGCTTTCATTATGCCGTTTTGCGCGGCTTGGTTGAGGTATTGCAGTCCTTCGTCACGCGTTTTTTTGCTGTGTATGAGCAGCTTGGATAGCTGGTATTGCGCTTCTCCTAGTCCTGCGTCGGCGGCTATGCGCCATTCGTATAGAGCCTTTGTCTGATCTTGTATGACGCCATCGCCGTAGTAGAGGAGGTGGGCGGCGTAGTAGCGCGCGGCTTGGTCGCCCTGTGCGGCTGCTCTTTGAAACCAAGTGTAGGCGAGTTTTTTGTTTTCCTCAATGCCCTTTCCTCCTTCGAGATAGAGACCTGCGAGGTCGCGCTGCGCCTTGGAGTAGCCGGCGTGGGCGGATTGCTTGATGAGGCGTATGATTTCTTGGTCGTAGGAGGCCTCACCCGAGACGGAGGGCTTGAGCAGAGCCTGTGCACGGTTGTAGAGCCTCTCTCCCCATGAGAGGCTAGGGGAGGGTCTCCCGTCGGGGCGAGGCCTCGTGGAGGGACGCTCATCGGGGTAGGGACGAGGGTAGGGGCGTGTGCTCGTTGGCTCATCATCGTCGCGATCTCCATCGGAGGCGGGGGGGGGGGGGGGGTACTTGGCTGAGTTCCCCCCCCCGCCCCCCCCCGGCGGTGGCCGGGCGGGGGGCGCCCGGCTCC
>CAYJJA010000127.1:5363-5854 GCA_964370355.1 uncultured Akkermansia sp.
CCGCGGGGGGGGCCGCGCCTGGGGGTGGGGCGGCGGGTCGGGGCGTGGGCGCGGGGGCTCATCAGCGGCGCGACCCCCATCGTCGGCGGGGGGGAGGGGGGGGTACTTGTCTGAGTTCCCACCCTGCCCACCCTGAGCGTTGCCCGAGTGCGGGGGACCAAGATCGAGATTGGGATTCTCTGGGAGTATTTCATGGAGTACATCGCTGATATAATCCCCTGTATGACGAAGGAGACCGTCTCTTGTCTCTTTTTCGCAGGAGCTCAGTAGGATCGCAGCACCTAGACTAAAGTATGCTGGTCGCATTGAAGATAGTAATTGGTTCATATTTGCGATTATAGACATAGTGAAACTAGATGGCAAGGAGATTGCGTGCCTGTATGATGGGGATGAAGGGGATTTCTAAATTCTCGTCATTCTCAATAAGAGGAAGTCAAAAATCGCTTCACGAGGCATCTTTTGAGTGCTTTTCGGCTGGATTATCCCCGAAT
>CAYJJA010000128.1:0-5781 GCA_964370355.1 uncultured Akkermansia sp.
ATGACCTCCGCTACGAGATGAAGGACGAGCATGGCCGCCACACGGGCTCATGGCGCACCTACCACTACTCCAAGCGCAATGGGAATGTCTACCCCACGCACGGTCTCGGTCCTGTCGCTCAGTACATGAACCTCGGTCGTGGCGAGGACAACTTTGGCCGCCTCGTCTCCTTCTCCAGCCCTGCCCTCGGTCGCAAGGCATTCGCCAAGAAGACCTGGCCTGCTGATCACAAGTGGAATCAGCTCGCCTACGAATGCGGCGATATGAATACCTCCATCATCAAGACCACGATGGGACGCACCATCATGCTCCAGTGGGATGAGACCTCCCCCCGCCCCTACAGCCGTCACAATCTCATCCAAGGTACACTCGGTACGCTCACAGGATATCCTACACGCGTCGCTGGTGAGCTGCTCGGAGATGGTGACTACCACCACTGGATCCAAGACACGAATGTCGATGAGCTCTACAACATGGAGAGCCAAGGTCTCGAAGAGCTCTACAAGAAGCACAAAGACCCCATCTTTAAGCAGGCAGCAGAGCTGACCAAGAAGCTGGGTAACAACCCGCTGCAAGCCATCTACGACAAGTACGAGCACCCGCTCTTCCGTCGCGCCGGTGAGATCGCGACCAAGATGGGCGGTCACGGTGGTATGGACTACCTCATGCTCTACCGCGCCATCGAGTGCTTCCGCAAGGGTGAGCCCATGGACCAGAATGTCTACGAAGGTGCCTACTGGTGCGCCTGCGCCGAGCTCACGGAGAAGTCCGTCGCTATGGGTGGCATGCCCCAGCTCTTCCCCGACTTCACACGCGGTGACTGGAAGACCACGAAGCCTCTGGGCATCGTCCAGTAATTGCTCATTGATCAATGTTTACAATACCGAGCTTCTGAGTAGAAGCTCGGTATTTTTTATAGGTGCTTATTACTTTGGCTAGAGCACATGCTGCTGACTTGATGGATTCTATTGCCAAAGCAATAAGTGATGGGGGGCTAGGGCTCTTGTGTTTGGAGATAGTCGATGACTTCTTGGCACTTGTCTAGACGTGCGAGCTGAAAAGGCGTATCTCCACCATGCTTCTGAGTTATGGAGGCTAATTGCTTCTTGTATCCGAGCGCGAGCTGGAGGGGCGTATCTCCCCAGTGTGTCTCGGCATGGGGATCTAGGCCGAGCTCAAGGAGCGTCTCGATCATACTCAAGCTCGTGCCAAATGCAGCCCAATGCAGCGGGGTGTAGCCGTCCTTGTCGCAGTAGGTGATGTCAAATCCCCAGTCGACGAGTTGCTTGATCTGCGCGGCATTCCAGACAGTTCCATTGTTGCCCACGAGACGGCAGCCGTCCTCATCACTGGCGTTGATATCAACTCCGTGTGCGAGGAGCAAGGCGATCATGTCCAGATGAGAGTCCGCCGCATGCAAGAGGCTGTAGTGCCGCTCGGGGGTAAGGGCGGCACCAGCCTCCACAAGGCGGCAAAAGTGACCCTTGCGATGGTCGCGCAGGGCGACTTCTAGGGGGCTGGGGCCATCCTTCGGGTTCAGCACGTCACCCAGCGCGGCAAGCTGACTCATACGCTCGAGATCGCCCTGATGTACTGCCGCCGACATCACCTCCGCGGTGATGTCGGCATGCTGCGAGAGGAGGTAGTCAGCTATCTCCCACTGCCCCATCGCCACGGCATGGGATAGGGCAGTTCTGTTATACGGCCCGCTAAGATTCACCTCCGCGCCAGCACGGATCAGGGATTGGACCTGCGCGAGATGCCCACGTCGAGCCGCCTGCATCAGGGGAGTCAGTTGATGCGCGAACCAGAGGCTCGTGCGAGCTCCGCGCTCAAGTAGGCTGTCGGTGATAGTCAGTCCGTAGGTGCAGGCGATGTAGAGAGGGCTGCGTCCATAGTGGTCTATCATGTCCATCTCTGCCCCCTGCGAGAGCAGCCAGTGAGCGAGGGCTTCGCAGCGTGCGTCTAGGGCGATATGCAGGGCGCGGGCTCCGTATTTATCACAGCTCTCCAGTGAGGCTCCACGGGCAAGGAGCAGCTCGACGAGCTCTTGATGGGCGGCATGCGCCGCGACGTGCAGGGCGTTTCTACCATGTGCTCCTGCGGCACTGAGCGAGGCTCCCGCATCGAGCAGGAGGGTGACGATCTCGCGATCGCCGAGCCGTGCCGCGAGATGCAGAGCCATGTTGCCTTCTTGGTTGCGTGCATGGAGAGGAGCTCCGAGCTGGAGCAGCTCGCGCACACGCGCGGCGTCCCTCCTGAGCACGGCGAGATGCAGCAGGGTATTGCCGCTGCGATTGACGAGTCCCGCTCTCAGGGCGGCGAGGATGAGCTCGCGCTGCTCGTCAGCGCGCCCCTGCTTGCCGAGGAGGCAGAGATGCTTGCTGAGCTCAGGGAGGCGGATGACACCTGTCGAGGCTTCTAAAATGCTTTGAAAATTCATAACCCTTCAGCTTAGCAGAATAAGCCCAGCCGTCAAGGGTAAAAATGCGTCAACACAGGCGCAGCAGGCTTCTAGGGTGAAAGGGCTGCGATCTTGCCCACCGTCATGACTGCGGGTCCTATGGGTGGGAAATAATAGTTTTTGAGACTAGGGGTCGTGTTTAGAGGCGCGCGTATCAAGCAGATCAATCCTAGCCTCTCATCGTATTCCAAGGGATAGCCTTCTTCGTTCACCCGCTGGCGCATATCCGCAGGCAAGAAAGAGAGATCTTTCGGCGGCGCGCCATGCTCTTTTTCATAGGCATCGTAGGCGGCCTTTGCTTGGGTGAAGAGGCGATATTCCTCTGAATGTTCGACCCTCAGGCTCTCGAAGGGGTAGATAGAGATGCAGCCTAGGGCTAGGCCCACGAGGAGGGAGACGCGGTAAAGCCATCGCATGCGCTTGGGTGTTTCTGTCTTCATGGCGATTGTAGATCCATCAAGATTAGCCCAAAGGGCGGTGCCTGACAAGCTCTAAATCGCCTCGGGGAGGGGCTTTGCTCATCAAAGCTTGACTTTTTTGGATAAAGAGTTATATTTGCTCCCAGTATGAAAGAGCAGATTGCTAGCATCCAGTCCGAGGCACTTACCCTGATTGCCACGCTGTCGGACATGAAGAGCTTGGAAGAAGCCCGCGTGGGTATTCTTGGGAAAAAAGGCAGCCTCACGCAGGCTCAACAGGGCATGCGCAGTGTGCCCAAGGAGGAGAAGCCTGCCGTCGGCGCTCTGCTCAATGAGGCGCGCGCTGCCATCACCACCGCTCTCGACTCACGCCGCGAGCTGATCCAGGCCGATCTCGATGCCGCCGCTGTCGCGGGTATTGACATCACGCTGCCCGGTGCGAGCATCCACGAGGGTGGTGTGCACCCGATCACGCAGGTGCGTGAGGAGGCGGTGCGTATCCTGCGCCGCATGGGCTTTAGCCTCGCGGATGGTCCTGAGATCGAGGATGAGTGGCACTGCTTTGACGCGCTCAATACGCCCGAGGATCACCCCGCGCGTAATGAGAAGGATACTTTCTATTTTGACAGTGGCAAGCTGCTGCGCACGCAGACGAGTACGGTGCAGGCGCGTGTGATGGAAAAGCAGGCTCCCCCTGTGCGCATCATCTGCCCAGGCTCTGCCTTCCGTCGCGATGCGATTGATGCCACGCATCTCTCGGCCTTCAATCAGATTGAGGGTCTGTATGTGAATAAGAATGTCAGCATTGGCGAGCTCAAGGGCACGCTGGAGTACTTTCTCAAGGCGCTCTTTGGCAGTGAGACGGCGGTGCGCTTTCGCCCGCATTTCTTTCCCTTCACCGAGCCTAGCTTTGAGATAGATGTGCTGCTGCAAGCGGCGGGTCAGGCTCCTCGCTGGATCGAGATTGCGGGTTGCGGTATGGTCAATCCTGCGGTCTTTGAGAATATTGATGCGCAGACGGGCACGGATAGCTACAAGGGGATGACGGGCTTTGCCTTCGGCCTCGGTCTTGAGCGTCTGGCGATGATTCGCTGGGGTATACGTGATATACGCCTGCTCATCGAGAATGATGTCCGCTTCCTCGCCCAGTTCCAATAAGAGTCGAGTATCCTTTCACTTCCACCCACAACCCGCCATTTTTTCATGAATATCTCCCTCAACTGGCTCTCCCAGTACCTCAAGCTCGATCACCTCGACAATCAGCAGATCTCTGACATGCTCACCTTCGCCGGTATCGAGGTCGAGGGTATCACCGAGCGCGGCATCAGCGACGATAGCGTCGTGGTGGCTCGCGTCGTCGAGAAGACTCCTGTCGAAGGCAGTGATCATCTCAATGTCTGCCAAGTCGATGCTGGCGAAGGCAGTCTGCGCCAAATCGTCTGCGGCGCTAGCAACTATAGCCTAGGCGACCTCGTCCCCTGCGCCCTGCCCGGTGCGGTGCTGCCCGGTGGCTTTGCCATCAAGGAGGGCAAGCTGCGCGGCGTGGCGAGCAATGGGATGCTCTGCTCTGCCTCGGAGCTGGGGCTGCCCGATACTGTCGATGGTCTCTGGGTGCTGGAGGATGATTATGCCACGGGGACTCCCGTGCGCAGCTTTGTCGAGAGCGACACGCTCTTTGAGATTGAGATCACGCCAAATCGCCCCGACCTACTCAGCCACTGGGGTATGGCACGCGAGCTCGCCGCCATCAGCTCCTGTGAGCTGGGCTGCGATCCTGCCGAGAAGCCCACGGCTCACTGCGCCACACGCGTGGCGAAGGCGGATGAGGTCAAGCTCTCTGCCCCCGAGCTCTGCCCGCTCTACACGGCAACACGCATCTCGGGTGTCACGATCGCTCCCTCGCCTGCGTGGCTCGCGGAGCGTCTGACGGCTATTGGTCTGCGCCCTATTAATAATATTGTCGATATCACCAACTATGTTCTCTTTGAGCTGGGGCATCCGCTCCATGCCTTTGACGCGGCTAAGGTGACGGGTGGCTTGGATATACGCCGCGCGGCCGCAGGTGAGGTCTTCACGAGTCTCATGGATGAGCAGTACACGCTCAATGACGGTGAGCTGCTGATCTCGGATGCCACAGGCGCGGCTCTCGCGCTGGGCGGTGTCATGGGGGGGCTAGACTCGGGTGTCACCGAGGCGACGACGGATATTATTCTTGAGGCGGCGTGGTTTGAGCGTAGCAATATACGCTACACCTCGCGCCGTCATGCGCTGAGCTCGGACTCTTCCTATAGATTTGAGCGCGGGACTTCTCCTTGGAATGTGCTGCGAGCCGCCGCGCGCGCGACGGAGCTTATTCTCGAAATCGCTGGCGGCACAGCCGAGCCCCTCCTCATCGGGGGTGCTGCTCCTTGCCTCGTCGATGAGTCCAAGGCTCTGCAAGCCACCGTGCTGGAGCAGGGCAGTGATGCAAAGCTCTACTACGCGCTCGATCAGGTGCATCTCGACTGGTCGGAGCTCGACCGCATGACGCAGGGCTCTATCCCGCACCTTGAGGCTGCCGCCATCCTGCGCCGCCTCGGTCTCAAGGATATCGACCAGAAGGGAAATTGGGATTGCCCCCCATGGCGTCTCGATCTCAAGCGCAGCTGCGATCTGCTTGAGGAGATCATCCGCGTCTACGGGCTGGAGAATATCCCCTCCATCTACAGCTCTATCTACGTCGAGGAGAGCAGCCACGACCGCACGCATGACTTCCGCAGCGAGATCACGCACAAGCTGGCGGGTGCTGGATTCTGGGAGGCGCAGACCTTCAAGCTCATTTCCGATAACAGCGTTGATCCTACCATCGCCAATATTAACTACGCCTTCCCCTTCCGCCCCCTTCATCCGGGCGACACG
>CAYJJA010000129.1:0-5773 GCA_964370355.1 uncultured Akkermansia sp.
CATTCTCGTCGCGCTTTAAGAAGCGGAACGCGTTGAAAGATGAGAGGTTGCAGGAGGTGTTGTTGAGGAAGATGTACTCGGAGCAGGGGTTGGAGGTGGAGATCTCTCCGAGGCTCTTGACGGGATTCCAGAGGTTGATGAGGTCGTTGTTGTGAACCCCTGGCTCGCCGTTGTCCCAGATGGCCTCGGCCATCTTTTGCAGCAGTTCGGTGGCGCGGAAGGTGTGGACGATGTGGCTGGGATTGGTCACCCAGCGCGTGTAGGTGTTGCCGTTGGACTCGACCGCCTTCCAGAAGTCGCCCTTGAGCGAGACAGAGTGATTCGCATTCTGATTGGACAGCGTCTCTCCATAGAGCAGCGCGTCCATATGCGGGTCGAATTGCACGTCAGTGGCCAGTGGCAGTGCGAGGATGACGCGTGCCGCAGCGCGCTCGGCGGGGCTGCCGGTGATGAGCTTGCCCTCGGCTATCTTGATGAGATCGAGATGCACATTGTGCTCACGCAAGATGACCTTGGCGACGTCTTCTTGCCGCTGCTTGGCGGCGATGAAGTCAAAGATATCAGGGTGATCGGAGTACATGAGCACCATGCGAGCCGCGCGGCGCGTCTTGCCGCCCGAGCGTATCGCTCCCGCCATGCGGTCCCAGCCTCGGTCAAAGCTGATGGGCCCCGATGAGCGACCCTTGCCGCGTATGGGCTCGTAGGAGGAGCGCAGCGAGGAGATATTCACGCCAACCCCTGAGCCGCTAGCAAAGACGCGCCCCTCGGTCATGAGGTGGGCGAGGATGTCATCCATCTGGTCTTTGACCTCGGTGAGGAAGCAGGCGGAGCACTGGGGGTATTCGTAGGTGCTGCTGAGCTTGTGGGTGGTGAGGTTGCCGAGGCTACCCTTGGTGTGGTAGGCCTTCGATCCGTGCCCGTCAAAGATGCCGCGCAGGTCGGGGCGCCCCCAGCGCCACTGCTCCCACTGCCCTATGTTGAACCAGACGGGCGAGTTGGGCGCCCATATCTGGGAGACGAGCATGGCCTTGATCTCTTCATTGAAGATGGAGGCATCTTCGAGGCTTTCGATATAGCCCTCTTCCCAGCCCCAGACGGTGTAGGTATTGGCGATGCGGTCAAAAATATTGCGGAAGCTCTCCTCATACTCCGGTGTCCCCGGTGTTGCGCCAAAGAGGTACTTGTCGGCGGTGATGCGCACCGCATTCTCATCCCAGTGGGCGGGGGTCTCTACTCCGAGTCGCTCGTAGATGGTCTTGCCCGTTTTCCAATCCTTGATGGTGATGTCGCGCTGGCTCCAGAGGCAGGTGGCGTAGGGATGCTTGCGCTCATCGGAGAAGCAGCGGGTGAAGCGCAAGCCGCCCAGCAGGCTCTTGCGGGCTGGCAGCATGATGCTATTGCCATCGCGTAGCTTTAAGACGGTCGAGGGGGTGGGGCTGTCTTCTGTGCCGCTGAGAGAGTCATTATTTTCTAACATTCTGGTATCGAGGGATGGAGCTTTGCTGCGTGTTTTACTTTTGCTCTTGGCGGGCTTGGACTTTTTATGAATAATTAAATCCGGAGTGGGACTTTCCATCTGAATACGACCGAGGAGATCCTCCGAGCCGGACTCAGGAGGAGTCGTAGAATGGTGTTGTGATGTAGCCATAGACCTATGAAGAGTAAAGCATTCGAGCTGCATCGCTGAGCTCGGTCATCGGCTCTGTGACCATGCGCTGCGGCATTGTACAAGCAATGACGAGGCTGAATGTAGCCTATAGACTTGGCTTTGTCAATCACCTTTTTATGCTTTGTTTCTGCTTCTTTTTTCACAACGTGTGGATGACGTTATTCACATAAATACTATATATTGTGGTTTTTGCTTCATGGGTTTATTCCAACCCAGTACCTTGATTTGTTTGAGATAGAATACGGGCGCACGACGGTGACATTGTCCGCATTCTCTGCTTGGGTCGGTGGGGAAATGCCTTGCATATTTTTCGCTAAAATTGCATAATGAGTGCATATGGATGCAGCGCAAAGCGAGGTTCTGCTCGCCCCCCTCTTGAAATCGGTCTCTCGGAGCTTCTATCTCAGCATGGTTTTTCTCCCCCCCGCGATGCGTCCCGCCGTGAGTATAGCCTACCTACTCGCGCGCGCCAGTGATAGTGTCGCGGACAATTCGCTCGCTCCCTCTGCCGTGCGCGTCGAGCTGCTGCGCGGAATGAAGCTGCTGATTCAGGAGTCGAATCTGCGCGTCAGCGAGCAAGTCTCGCTGCTCGATAGGATCAGCGGACCTATGGCTGATTCGCAGGAGTATCCCTCCGAGAAGAGGCTGCTTGAGCACTATCCCGACTGTCTGCGCCTGATGCGTGAGCTACCCTCCTACCAGCAGGATATTATTGTGCGGGTGCTGGAGAGTATTCACGATGGGCAGATCTGGGATATAGAGTATTTTCAAAAGCAGGGCTCAGTCCAGAGTGAGCAGGAGACGCTGCGCTACTGCTACCGCGTCGCGGGCTGTGTGGGGGAGTTTTGGACGCGCATAGGGCAGGCGACGCTGCCGCTCTATAGCCGTCACCCTCATGCAGAGGATCTCATCGAGACGGGGATTCGCTATGGGCAGGGTCTCCAGCTGGTGAATATCCTGCGCGATCAGCGCGAGGATGCGCAGCGCGGACGCGTCTATCTCTATGGCGATGCCACAGTCTGGTCACAGCGCGCGCGGCATTATCTCATGGACGGCATAGCCTACAGTAAGCAGCTCGTAGGGATACGCTTGCGCTTCACCGCCATGCTTCCCGCGCTGCTGGGGCTGGCGACGCTGGACAAGCTGGATGTTGCTGCGCAGACGGGGAGATCGGAAGAGAGGGTGAAGATTTCTCGTATTTCGGTGTATTATTATGTCTTGAAGGCAGCTCTCCTCTCCATCATGGTATGAGGGGAGAGGGGGATTATATTTTGATAATAATGGGGTTTTTATGCTTGCTTTTGTTAGGTGAGCTGATAGATTTAAATCGTCAAGAGAACTATTTATGAAAAATGTAATATTGCTGTTGTTGTCATTCTGCGTGATTCCTCTGGCTTTCGCGCAAAAGAATGTTGTTTCCAATGATTACTTTACGGTGAACTTTGTCGACCTCAGTGAGAGGGAGGGGAATCCCGAGTCGGATGCTGCCTATACGACCTCATCGTGGGGGCAGTATAATACGGACACGGCGATCAATCAGGTCAAGGCGGGTATTCAAAACACGATTGACTACTGGGCATCGCTGCTGGGGGAGAATCATCGACCTCAGACAGGGGGGTTCCCATCTTTTGGGGGGCAGGAGCTCAGCTGGGAGCGTCGCGTGACCATAGACTTTGAGTTTGCGCCTACAGCCTCTGTCGCTAGGGCTACGGTGCTGACTTATGATTATAGTGACTCTAACTTTTCTTACCCTACTCTTACCACACCCAATGGCAATAGCTATGATAAGGTGTCAGGTGCAGAGCTCAAGCTCAAGACGGGGTATAATTTTCCTATATCCTTGGCTAATAATGGACGCGCTGATATAGGAATTAGTCTTGGTGCGGGGCAAAGCTTTTCCTTCGCCTCGGGGGCGGTGCCAGAGGCTTTTGATTTTGAGAGTATTTTCTTGCATGAGATGACCCACGGCATGGGCTTTGAGAGCGATGCCTATACTTCAACTGGGTATAACGGTGCTAGCAAAACGGCCTATGACGCGAGTATGGGCAATATAGGTGCCTCGCCCGGTAGCGCGCTGAATGTCACTGATGAAAATGGGGATACAGTCGCGACGCTGCGCAATCCCGATGGCGGCTTTGAGCAGGGAGAAGATATCGTTCATATAGATGATCCTAATAGTGTGATGTACTACACGACGAGTGCGGGGGCTGCTCCGAAGCGCGAGTTCACGCAGGTGGATTTGGATGTACTCGCGGCCATGGGATGGGATCTGACGACGACTCCCGCCCCTCCTGCGGGCATCATCCCCACAGATCTCAGTGAGCAGAAATTCATGACCCAAGGCGGCAGTGGGCATTTCGATGTCTACACGCTCACAGGTCTCACTGTAGCCGATGGAAAGATCAATGGGAGTCTGACGCTCACGCTGGATATGACCTCAGAGCAGATCAAGGCCTTCAACACAGCCTACCTTGACGGCGAGATCATCGGCTTTGAGCTCGCGGGTATCAAGTACGATGCGCTCGAGGGCTTTTTCTACAATGATATTGTGCTCATGATCGAAGGTGACGAGTATGAGGTGCTCGGTCTCTCCATGCTCGCTGATGGTACGGCCGTTTTGTTCATCCCCGAGCCTAGCTCGGTGTCGCTGGGGATGCTGGGGCTTGTCGCTCTGCTGATGCGCCGCCGCCGTCGCTGCTAGTGGTGCTTTATCTATTTATAAACAAAGGGTCTAGCTCGATGATGAGCTAGACCCTTTGTCATTTGTTGCTTTGCTTAAAAGTTCGTTGCTGGGAGATCGCGCAGTGGTGGGATCTCCTGTGTACTGGGCTGGGGGGCTGGGGGTTGTAGCTGGCCTGACGGGGGATTTGCAGGGCGCGTGCTCGCGCGTGTGCGCTGGGCGTCGTAGGCGTTGATGGCTGCTTGGAGCTTGAGATTGGGCTCGCCTATGTAGAGGATTTTTGTCTTGTCGCTAATGAGGATGGCAAAACCGGCCTTGGGGATGCGGTAGGCTTGGATAGCCTTGCCCTCGCGGTCGATGTAGTGGGTGACATCGGGGAGTGCCATGTCGGGGGAGTTGAGTATCTCGTCATGCGTGATGCCCGCTGTAATGGCGCGGAATTGTAGGTAAGGATACTGCTTTTTGAGCGGGCTAGCCGTGCGCAGTAGCGCGGTGCTCGCGCTATCGAGAGGGTCCCAAAAGTAGAGTAGCTGCGCCTCTCCTACGACAGGCAGGGCGCGTGTGGTGCCGTCGCTGGCGGTGGGAAAGATCTGCGGGGGGATGCTATTGGGGCTGAGGTTGCTGAGCTGATAGATTTCTTCTAGGGCTACTGTCTCAAAGGGAAGTGTGCCAAAGTAGCTGCCCTTGGGCGCGGTCTGGAGCGCGTAGCGTATGTAGCTCACGCGCTTGGCGCGCGCCTCTTCGGGGTTGCCCTCGATGCTGTAGATATTCTCATGGCGTAGCAGTAGTCCCATGGCGAGTGCTGCGTTGGCGCGTGCCTGCGCAGTGGGGTTTTTCTGAAAGATTTTTTCTAAGAGGTCGTAGCTGCGAGCACTCTTTGACTGCGCGAGCACGGGGCAGAGATCTGCCATACTCGGGTGGGCATAGTGGAGGCGCTCTGCTGCGGAGAGCAGCGACTGGAGGGTGTGCTCTACCTTGTCTGAGGCGACGACGGTGTGTAAGAGGTCGGAGTGTTGTAGCCACCAGATGACGGCTGGCGCGGCCCAGGCTTGCTCATACTCGTAGCTGGGCACGCGGTAGGGGGGGCGTTTCGCGCTCTTGGGCGGGGTGATGAGGCGGCTTCCTGTGCGCTTGGAGATGCTCTTCCAGAGCTCTTTGGCGATGCCTCGTCCCGAGGGTGGGGTGCGCAGTAGCGCGGCTCGTGCCTCGGGATCATCGGCGACGCGGCGCAGGGCGACTTGGTAGTCCTGCTGGGTCTGCTGCCAGTTGCGCAGGGCTCGTAGCATGCTAGGCTCATCGGCCTGCGCGAGTGGGCTGGAGAGGAGTAGCGCGAGGCTGAGCAGGGCTAGGCGTGACTGGGGGGAGGAGGGGGTGCTCATGGCGTTTGGAGTGAGGGGCTAGTGGGGAGTACGGCTGATGCTTCT
>CAYJJA010000130.1:0-5680 GCA_964370355.1 uncultured Akkermansia sp.
AACCTGGTAGGCATCTGCGCTCACAATCTCGGCCTCACCGAGACGCTGGGCGAGAGCAATCGCAAAAGCACTTTTACCCGACCCAGTAGGGCCTAGAACGAAGAGAACGGGAGGGAGAGGGGTATCCATAAGGAAAAGCTGAATAAAGCGAAAATAGACGCATTTTTGTGCAAAATACGAGCAACAACACATGCTACCCGCGACTAGGGCAATCATATCTCGAAAAAGCCATCAAAACAACACTAAAGATGTTCCATATAGAACTTTTTAAGGGAAACAGCCCTATACACCTCCACCCAAGAACGAAACAAACAGCCAACCCTCCCTCCAACAAGCAAAACAGCATCCACATAAAGAAGATGCGAAGCATCTAGGATTCTTAAGGCCTGGGGCCTTGAGCGATCGTCTGGGAATCGTTTCCCAGCGGGTCTGGGCAGAGCCCAGCGGGTCAAGGGCAGAGCCCTTGCGGGGTCAAGGGGCAGAGCCCCTGCGGGGTCGAGGGGCAGCGCCCCTGCGGGCGTCAGTACTGCAAACAACCCGCGAGCCCGCGTGGCAAACCCAGCATCGTGGCAAGAAGAAGAAACTGACGCCCCGTATCACCGCGCCCGAAGGGCGACACTTTTCTACCGTTGCAAACGCGAAGCGACACCACTGCTGCTACAAAGAAAGGCCATTGAGCATCCCATAGAAAACACTTCTGACAAGAAGTATTTTCGAGCACAGAGCAAGGAGGCGGGGTAGGGAGACCGACACGAAAGAAACGGCGGCACAACCCCACACAACCCCACACAACCCCACACAACCCCACACGAGAAACAATGGCTGCACAATGACAAGCCCCAATAAGCAGGATCGCGCTTGCATTATGCGCAACGCGGCTGGTTGCCACAGCAGAATAGGCTAAGCACAACATTGCACGCCCGCACTCTCCATGAACAACACCATCAAGGGCGCTAGCTTTGCCCCCCAGAAAAGCCTCCTAAGAGCTTTGCGAGCCTCCAAGATGCACCATCCGCTCGCTACTCACTGCCATTCTCAGTCCCCCCTTTACGGAGCGAAAAACAGCATTCCCACCCTGAAAAGAAAAGCAACAAAGCCGCAATACCCTGCGCCACATGCCCAATCTCACACGTGGAACGCAGAATATCACACAAAAGCCCAATCAGGCATCCTGCCTCGTATCCGCCATCTGGATCTCGCGCAGATTCACCCCCTGAGGCAACTCATAGGCGAACTGTATCGTCCTCGCCACATCATCCGCCGTAATACTATTCGCACCCGAAGAATCACGCCACTCATTATAGCCCTTGATAATATTCTCATCCGTCGTGTGACCCAAGAGCTCCGTCGCAACCGCCCCAGGACAGACACGCATCACACGCACATTATAGGGCGAGAGCTCACCACGTGCCACCTCCGAGAGACCCACCACACCATACTTGCTCGCACAGTACGCCGCATGATTGGGGAAAGCCTTCACCCCCGCAATAGACGACACATTGATAATCGTCCCGCACTGGCGCGCCTTCATATCCTCCATCACAATCTGCATCCCATTCATCACCCCCATCACATTCACATCAAGCATCTGCTGCCACTGCGCTGCATCCTGCGTCGCCAGATCACCCAGCAGCATCACACCCGCATTGTTCACCAGCAGATCAGTCTTGCCATACGCAGCCTCAGCCTTGCGCACCGCAGACTCAAAGGCCGCCTTGTCCGTCACATCCACCTTCTCACACAGCGTATTCTCCAAGCCCAGCCCCTCCAGCAGCTCGATGCGCCTTGCGAGGAGGAGCAGGGGATATCCCGCCTTGTTAAAAGCTAATGCCAATGCCTTGCCGAAGCCCGAGCTTGCGCCTGTGATCACAACTAATTTTTTATCCATGAGAACTCTTTCTTTGATAATAATCTATACCGCGATCGACTTTGATCGCGATACAAGCACTATAAAAGAATCCCACACTTTTGTCAACCAAGCAGATTTCCTCCCAAAAAGCATCTTTTCCTATAAAAATCGCACAAAAACCATCTCCGTGTCCTACAAAAATAGCATCAAAATGTTCTATATGGAACATTTCTAAGCGAAACACAAGACCCACACAGCGCTAAACACCCAAACCGAACAGCACCAAAAAAGGAAAATCACCCTGCGCACAAGCACTCATTCCTCGGACAACGCGCAATACCCTATAATATTCGCACCACTATTTCATATCAAACAAAGCCCAAAACCCGCAAAATGTTCTATATGGAACATTTTTAAGCACAGCAATAGCAAAAAAGCCATCACATCACAGCCTGAAAAACGCAAATCCCCCGCAACTACAGCCAAATTCAGCAAGCACACCCACCGCACAAAAAATTAGAACACACAGCACATAAAGAACTCGCACCTCCATGACATTCATGCTATAACATAAGACCAGCCCACGTGGAAAACATACGTCGGCAGCAACACCAACCTCAACACCTCAAACCACATGAAGAAAAGCCCCCAGCGCCACCCCCTCACACGCCTCGCCCAGCGCGGCGTGCTCCTCCTCACCCTCGCAGGCATGCTCCACGTACCCCACTACGCCGAGGAAGCAGACAACAGCGACAGCGATGAAAAAATCATCCACGAGCTCGGCACACTCCAAGCAGAAAACGCGGAAAGCAAGCTCATCGACGTCGTCATGTACATGCGCTACGTCAAGCAAATGAAAAACGCCATAGAGAACTACCCCGACGATAAAGAAATCTTTCAAGACCGCCTCAAGAGCCTAGAAGAATCAAAGAAAACATGGGACAAGCTCCAGAGCCAGCTCCTCCAGTGGGCAGCACTACGGAATGGAGCCGGTGAGCTCGATCCCACACGCACCCTCACAGGCGGCGAACTCAAGGAGAACCTCCAAGACTTCGCCACAGTCCTCCGACAGCTGCGTGCCCTTGAGCTCTGCACCTACTGTGAGGACACACTCTCCCCCGATCAGCTCGACTTCCTCGATGGCTATAATGAAGAAGCCACCGCAGACGTCTTGAAGAAATACGCCAAGCCCACGTGGAACGCCGACGAGATCGACCTCAGCGACTACGACACCATCGAGCACTACACCGAGCAGCTCCGCCTGCTCTACAAGCTGCACATCAAGATGATCTCAGACTCCTCCCACCCCGAGAAGAAAAAACTCATTGCACTCATCAAAGCAGCCGAGGGGAGCTTCTTTGCCTACGCCGAGACCAGCTACGAGATAGGGATGCAGCAGCCCTTCCGCGCCTCAAAATACATCGCCGCCAACAACAAGGCACAGTGCATCATCTGGCAGCTACGCCTCATGGACAACTACCTCCCCCTCTAGCACTCAACTCTAGCACCCTCTAGGACGTTGCTAGTGTCACTGTCAGCCACAAGAGAGAGCTCACTTGCAGCATACGAGACATCCCGTATCCGCGTGGACTCTCTCTCCCTTTCACGACGCGCGACACCCCGCTAGATACCCTAGACATGCACCACGTATCACCCCCATCCCCACACCATCGCAGAAAACTCATCCTTGCTTCTTTTATCTTGCTATACTCATGAATAAATGATACAAAGATATTCCACCCAAAAATCCACAACCAACTCTAACAAAAAGAATTATCAGCCCCCATGCAAGCACTATGAAATTATCCATCAACCTCCATCTCCGTCGCGCCCTCATGACCTGCATGAGCATGGCCGCCCTCGCGAGCTCCACCCTGCCCCTCTACGCCGGCGAAAATGAGAGACATGACAATGTGGTCTACACTGACGGCACCGTATTCTCAGACTCGACCTATCAAAACTCATCGTGGCAAAATGCGACTCTCAACGGAGCCGTGTTTCAATCAACGAATCTCACTTTCGTCAATTTCGGCTTCGCTGAGCTCGACAATGCCGATTTCACGGGGAGCGACCTCAGCAATGCCTCTTTTTACAGCGCTAAGCTCAACGATGCGATTTTCACCGATGCCATCATCGAGAATGTGCTTTTTGGTGGGATTATAGGCGTTGACTCAACGACACTTACGGGTGAGCAGAGCGTCACGCATGCGATGCTCATGAGCACTGCGAGCTACAATCAACAAGATTTTTCAAACATAAATTTTGAAGGGTCTGATCTGACTGGCTTCAACTTCAAGGGGATGAATTTGCGAGGTGTTCGCTTTCAGAACAGCACAGTTAGCAAGGCAAACTTCACCGATGCCATCATCATCGACGCGAACTTTTCAAATGCGACGGGAGTCACAGCTGCGATGATCATGAGTACCGCGAGCTACGAAGAAAAGAATTTGATGGGCATCAATTTTAGTGGTCTTGACCTGAGTCGCATTGATTTCTCAGGTAGAGATTTGAGCGACTCAAGCTTTGCTAGCGCGTTCACACCCACAGGAAATGTTATCTCCACCACACTCACTGGTGCCCAATTTGACAATGCCATCATCCGAGGGGCAAGCTTTGACCATCCTATAGGTCTCACTCATGCCATGCTCAAGAGCACGGCGAGCTACAAGGAGAAGGATTTTACAGGCATTCACTTGCTAAATTATGACTTGACCGGCTTCGACTTCAGAGGGATGGATTTGAGAAGAGCTAATTTTAGTAACAGCACACTCACTGACGCCCAATTTGACGATGCTGTCATCAATGATGCCTGGCTCACAAATGTAAGAGGTCTCACTGCTGACATGCTCCAGAGCACGGCGAGCTACAAGAAGAAAAATTTGCAAGGCATCCAGTTGATTCACAATAATTTAGAAAATTTTGACTTTAGGGAGATGGATCTGAGCTTCGCTGATTTATCTGGTAGCACACTCACTGGTGCCCAATTTGACGATGCTATCATCCAAGGTACAAACTTTTCCAATGCTTCAGGATTCAGCCTCGCAATGCTGGAGAGTACAGCCAGCTACAAGGCAAAGGATTTATCCCATACAACACTGAGCAATCTTGACCTGAGTGGCAAGGATCTCTCTGGGTTCAACTTCTTCGGTGCAACCCTTAATAATATCACTCTCACGAGAACGAATCTCGATGGAGCCGACCTACGATTAGTGACCTTTTCAGGTAGTACCTACGACCCCATGGCCTTCGAGAACCATATAGACACTGCTGGAAGCATCCTCAACATGGATCTCAGTGCTAGCGATAAAGTCTTGAATATAGGCAATAGCATTCAACATTTCCATGACACCTTCTTAAGCGCAAAGCTTGAGGAGAGCAAAACCATCAGCGATGGCGGCACACTGAGACTCCACGACAACGGGGTGCTAGATCTCGAAAACTCCGCTCAGCTCACCCTAGCCGAGACGGGGCATCTCAACATCGAGCTCGATGTCAGCAAGCCCAGCCCGATTTCAAGCATCTACATCCGGCAAAGCAGCAAGCTCATCCTCGAGCAGGGTGCCAAGCTCAATATCACACTCACAGGAGACCTAGCCCAAGGCTATGACTTCAAACTCCTCGGGTGGGATGATGCCGCTGATGTCGCCGAGCTCATCGCGCTGATAGAATCAGGCGAGGGATACAGTATCAACGGCATCAGTGGCACAGAAAGCGAGCAAAGTCTCACCCTCGCCGAGGACGGCATGAGCTTTGTCCTCTTCGCAGAGGCAACAATAGACCCCACGCCGCAAGTCCCAGACATCTACACCCCGCTGAGCATCAGCCGCAATG
>CAYJJA010000131.1:0-2927 GCA_964370355.1 uncultured Akkermansia sp.
CCTCAAAGATGAGATTGCCGCCATAGACGAGGCGAAAGACGCTGCCGCCCTCATTGGTAGTAGCATTACCATCAAGCGTCTCTTCAAAGCCTTGGAAGCTCGCTACCCCCGTGACACGGAGATCCACGGTGGCGAGATTGCCCGACTGACCAATGATTTGAAAGCCATGATGCCCGCCGCCATTGACAATACTAGAGCCATTGCCTGTCACGGTGATGGCGTCAGGAATATTATCCAAGCTCAGCTCATAGACCGTGTAGTCAGCTGTGAGTGTCGTCGTATCACCGTAGACAAAGGAATCAGGGGCTAGCTGAGCTTGGGCTACAGAAGAATGTAGGGTGATGATGCTGAGGGCTCGCAAAAACATAATGATGGGTATAGGGCTAGAGGGGAAATACACAGAGGCAACAGACGGTTCTGCCACAACTCTGTGTTGAAAGGCTAGCACGCATCAGCTCGGCTAGCGAGATGATAGAATATCAATTAAGCCTTGATACTAAATATCAAATCAATATACGCAGCATAGTTATTCTCAATGACTCATGCCGTCAATGAGCTTGGCGAGACTCACAATATGAGTCTCGCTCCGTGTCCCCTCTCGCTACTCTCTCAGACGGGAAGATCCACGTCAGCTCGCGCGGCAATGTCGCGCAGCTGGGCGATGGGCCGCTCTGGCCAATGCTTGTTGGCCAAGGGGCTTGCGGGACTAGGATGCAAGATAGTCCCTATTGTAAAGCTGCATGAGGGGAGCTGAGCGGCGGCACGCTCTAGCTGCTTTTGGGCGTAGCCTCCCACGCCTATGAGGCAGCGGGGCTCTAGCAGCTCGATGAGCTCGAGGAGATGGGTCATGCAGAGCTGCTCCACCGCCTCGCGCTGGGGGCGTGGGAGCTTGTCTGGGGTGATGTTCGCCCCTGTCTCGCTCATCCAGATGAGCGGGATAAAGTTTGCAACAAAGCTCTGGGCAAAAAAAGAATCCGCCGTGCCATAGAGCTGCTCAAAGAGCCCCCAAAGCCGCCGCCCACTGACCTCGGAGCGCGTGCAGGAAAAGCCCTCAATGAGCCGCTTGGGGTGCATGTCAGCCGGTGCTGCTATGAGCTCAAAGAGCCCTAGCCATCGTCTCACGGCATTGACCTCTCCAAAGGGCACGCCCGTCTGTGCCATGCCAAAGGGCCCTGGATTCATCCCGAGATAGAGGATGTCAATGGGATCCTGGACATAGCGACGTATGTAGGCACTGTAGCCCGCCCATGCGTAGTCGAGGGGATTGTAGGTGTAGGCTATCTTGCCGCCAAAGTGGAGCTGAGCGCAGCCATCACGCAGCTGGGCGGCAGCATGCAGGAGGCGATCAGCGCGTGACTTCATGAGGATGCTCTGCTGCGTGTCCCCCACACGATGCGCAGCTGGAGCTGTGCCAGCTCTTCGGCAAAGAGCATGGGGGAGATGGTTTCCCAGTTTTCCTGATAGCGCATGCGCTGCATCAGCTCGGCAAGGGCTGCACCATGAAAGCTCTCACGCTCCACGAGAGGCTCTAGCTTCACCACAGCACCATGGAGGTAGGTGCGGCTATCGGTACGCTTGCGCATCCCCGCGGTGGCAGGATTGACTATGCGAAAGGCATGATCGGAGTAATAGCAGCGATCGAGGCTGAATGGCTCAGAGGCGACCCCCTCTATATCCATGTAAATACAGATGTGGCAGAGATTGAGCAAAAACTCACAGAGACGCTCGGGGGGCAGAAAGCGTCCAGCCGCGAGAATATAGTCGAGTGAGTCACCACCGATTTTTTCATAGACGAAATGCCAGGTATCATTTTGAAAGAGCAGCTCAAGGGAGAGCCCTATAAATTTGAAAGCAGAGCGCGATTTGGCACGTGCAGATTCAAGGAAGTGTGCCACTTTCACATCGTCATTCAGATGCTCGGGACGCAGTGACTCGACATAGACATCACGGCGTATATCCTTCTGTTGGGCGAGATAGACGACGCTATCTTCACCCTCGCGTTCTACGCGATTGAGCAGGTACTGCTCGCCTAGCATCGCGGGAAGCACACTGGGTAGTCCTCTGATTTCTAAATCCTCCTTCATAAGAAACAAAACTCGTAGCAATGAGTGAAAGAGCTAGGGTAGCACAACAATTTTGAGCTGTCAATGAAGATTGACACATGGCGAGTATCAAAAAAATCACAGCCTTCTTGCATCAAAGTCTTGCAAATCGAATCACAATCCCTATAATGAACGCGATGCAACATTCCACAGACAACACAGCTATCGCTAGCCGATTGGAGGCTTGGCTTTGGCGTGACCTTGTTTTACCCCACGACTCTGGGAAGCATCCCCTTGCTCTGCCGCTTTCTCATTTTGTCTCTTAGGCAAACTGTGATTCACACGAGCAGAAATCAAGACCGCTGACTTCCCTATACGAGGTAGTCAGCATTTTTTATTTTCATCTACACCATCATTCATTGCAACACACATATGAACACACTCGATAATCAACCGCGCCCCGGATACTTCGGAAAATTCGGCGGCCGTTTCGTCGCCGAAGTCCTGCGCCCCCCGCTCAAGGAGCTCGAAGAAGCCATAGAGCGCATCATGCCCACAGAAGAATTCCAAACCCGCTACGCAGAGCTGCTCACCCACTACTGCGGACGCGAGACACCACTCTTTCACTGCGATAATCTCTCAGCCGAGCTAGGCTTTGATCTCTATCTCAAACGCGAAGACCTCCTGCATACAGGTGCTCACAAGATCAATAATGCTATAGGCCAAGTGCTGCTCGCCAAGATGATGGGCAAGACGCGCGTCATCGCCGAGACGGGAGCTGGCCAGCATGGTGTCGCCACGGCGACGGCCGCTGCAAAATTCGGTCTCGAATGCGTGATCTTCATGGGTGCCAAGGACGTCGCACGCCAAGCCCCCAATGTGCAG
>CAYJJA010000131.1:2937-5597 GCA_964370355.1 uncultured Akkermansia sp.
CTACGGCACAGCGACGCTCAAGGCGGCGATCAATCAGGCACTACGCTACTGGATCACCTGTCAGGAGTTCACCCACTATGTCTTTGGTACAGCAGCAGGTCCTCACCCCTTCCCCACCCTCGTGCGCGATCTCCAGAAGGTCATCGGCACCGAGGCACGCCGTCAGATCCTTGAGCGCACGGGCAAGCTCCCTGACGCGGTCGTAGCAGCTATTGGTGGAGGCTCCAATGCCATAGGCATGCTCTATCCCTTCATCAGGGATCAGGATGTACGCCTCATCGGCGTCGAGGCTGGCGGCACGGGAGAGCCCGGCTGCATGACCTCTGCCTCGCTCAATCTGGGCAGGCCCGGTGTCGTCCACGGCGAGCTCACTATGCTGCTCCAAGACGAGCACGGTCAGATTGATGACTCGGCCTCCATCTCGGCAGGTCTCGACTACCCCGGTGTGGGGCCCGAGCATGCCTACCTCCAAGACATAGGTCGCGCCTACTACGGCATCGCCTACGATCAGCAAGCCATTGATGCCTTCCAACGCCTCACACGTAGTGAGGGTATCATCCCCGCGCTTGAATCCAGCCACGCGCTGGCTTGGGTATTCAACCATGTCGATGAGCTACCCGCAGGCGGCACGGTACTGGTGAATCTCTCGGGACGCGGTGACAAGGACCTCAATCACGCCCTCCAGCACATCAAGCTCGACGCATAAACACACAACTCTCAACTCCTTTTTTCTATCATGACGATCAAAGAACGCATCGCGCAAGCCACCTCCCAAGGTCGCAAGGCTGTCATCCCCTACATCACCGCTGGCTACCCCAACATGGGGCGCTTCTGGTACGAGCTCAAAGAAATTGATGAATCAGGTGTCGATATCATTGAGATCGGTGTCCCCTTCTCCGACCCCGTCGCCGACGGTCCCGTCATCGAAAAGGCCAGCCACGACGCCATCATGCAGGGCGTCACCCTCGAATGGCTGCTGGAGGGGCTCCAAGAGCGCAAAGGTCTCTATCAGGCAAAACTCGTCCTCATGGGCTACCTCAATCCCTTCATGCAATACGGCTATGAACGCCTCGCTGACGCAGCTGCCAAGGCTGGCATCAGCGCCTTCATCATCCCCGATGCCCCCCTTGAGGAGACAGTCGAGCTACGCGCCGCCTTCACGCCCCGCTCACTGAGCCTCATCACGCTGGTAGGTCCCAATACCTCACTAGAGCGTATGAAGGAGTATGCCCCCTACACCGAGGGCTTTGTCTACGTCGTCTCCGTCCTCGGCACGACGGGACGCAACAATCAGGATATAGAAGAGCTCAGCAAGACCATGCGCCGCGCCCGTGAGGCCTTTGGCGACACGCCGCTGAGTCTCGGATTCGGGCTGGATCATCCCGATCAGCTGCGATCTCTCCCAGAGGACTGCCAGCCTGATGCCGCCGTGCTCGGCACCTCACTCATGCTTCATATCGAGAGCGGTAAGCCTGTGGCGGACTTCCTCGCACCTTGGCTTTCTGCGGGGCAATAATAAGCCCATGCCAAGCTAGATCACAGCTCAGCCCCTTCTATCGTGAGGGGCTGGGTTCTTTTTTATGACATTTTTAATAAAGCCCGCGTGCCGCGCCCCAATTCAAGAGAGGCTGCATCACCGTGGAGCTATGCGTATCACCGCCACGCGCCCGCACATAGTCGAGAACGATCGGATGGCTATGCACTGGTGCAGCACAGCAAGCATGGGGGAAGAGCCTAAAAGCATCCAGATCATTCTCACCATCCCCCATGAGAAAGCAGTCCTGCTCCTCCACCTGCCAATGCCTGCATACCTGACGCAGAGCCGTGCCCTTATTATAACGCACATCACAGAAGCGCAGGAAACGAGCTGCACGCTGCATGCCTAGCTCTGGGTAGCGCTGATGCATCTCATAGAGCGTGGGCATGAGCTGCTCCATACTCGCCTCATCGCGCGCAGCTATGGAGAGAGAGTCACTAGGGTCGCTCTCCCATCGCACGTCAGGATGACGCCGCCCCATGAGCTCGAACTCCCGCATAATGAGCTCCCCATAGCGTAGACGCAGCTCTGCATGAGCCGCGTAGCAGCCCATGTTATAATCATAATCCGGCTGCAGCTCACCCGCGCTATCACAGCGATACACATAGCGCTCGCAGGAGCAGACAAAGTCGGGTAAAATATCAGCATCAATGAGGTACTCGCCTAGCAGGGTGCGCAGATTGCGCCCCGTATTGATGCCCCAGCGCACCCCTTGGGCGTGCCAGCGACGCATCAGCTCGATGAAGGCGGGATTCACATGTGGCTCACACTCCTCACGCAGTGTCCCGTCAAAGTCGAGCGAAATCAAGTAGCGAATGGCATCATCACCGAGAAGCCCACGCTCATCAAGCGTATCAAAGCGCCTCAGACGTGGATCATCAAGAGTCCCGCAGGTGGAGATGTCGAGATTAATAAAATTAACAGGTAGGGGCATAAAGGGAACTTCTAAATTCTCGTCATTCTAAATAAGAGGAAGTCGAAAATCGCTTTACGAAGCATCTTTTGAGTGCTTTTCGGCTGGATTACCCTCGAATTTTCGTCTCAGAGGACACTCTGAGCCATCAATTCGTGAAAAATCCATCTCGAAAATCATCTCAAAATATCGCCTCGCGAGAAATTAGAA
>CAYJJA010000132.1:0-4946 GCA_964370355.1 uncultured Akkermansia sp.
CCATGAAGTACTCACCCATCGCGCAGCCCGCATAGGGGGCGAGGTACTGCATCGCGGCACTGTCGGATGCGGAGGCAACGACGACGATGGTGTAGGGGAGAGCACCCGATTCTTCGAGCTTGGCGATGAGGCGCGTGATGTTG
The DNA here is from genome assembly GCA_964370355.1 of uncultured Akkermansia sp. Taxonomy (GTDB): domain Bacteria; phylum Verrucomicrobiota; class Verrucomicrobiia; order Verrucomicrobiales; family Akkermansiaceae; genus Akkermansia. The sequence goes on from CAYJJA010000132.1 coordinate 144, forward strand.
GCGCGCTTCTGACCTATAGCCACGTAGATGCTATACATGGGGCGGAAGTCGGGGTCGCCCTCACCCTTGATATTTTGCTCAGCCTGTGCGATGATGGTATCGACGGCGAGGGCCGTTTTGCCCGTGGAGCGGTCGCCGATGATGAGCTCGCGCTGGCCGCGCCCGATGGGGATCATGGCGTCAATGGGGAGGATGCCGGTTTGCACTGGCTGATTCACCCCTTGGCGTGTGATGATGCCGGAGGCGATTTTCTCAACGGGATAGTGGGCGTCTGCCTGTATAGGGCCTTTGCCATCGAGAGGGGTGCCCAGTGTGTCCACGACACGTCCGAGCATGCCGCGACCGACGGGGACTTGGAGGAGACGCCCCGTGCTCTTGCAGACATCCCCCTCCTTGAGCTGGGCTCCGCGTCCGAGGAGGACGGCGCCGACCTCGTGCTCCTCGAGATTCATCGCGAGGGCGGTGACGCCGTAGGGGAGCTCAATCATTTCGTTGAGCATGGCATCGCTGAGTCCTTCGATGCGGGCGACACCGTCGCCTATGGATTTGATCACTCCGACGTTTTCATTGACGGTGGCGCGGACTGCTTGACGAATTTCTGCTTCCAGTTCTTGAACGATGTTGCTCATATGCGTGGATCTTGTGAGAAAGTGGGAAAGGTGGTGAATGGTCTGAAAATTAAAGGGTGTGGCTGAGTGTCGCGAGTCGCTCGATGCGGGAGCGCAGGGAGGCATCGCTGCGATCGTCGCCTACTTGGACGATAAAACCTCCGATGAGGCTACGATCAATCTGCCAGTCAAAGCGCAAACCAGCCTTGCGCTGGTTGAGCCTCTGCATGATATTCTCTTTCTCGCTCACGGTGAGCTCGATGGCACTGCGAATGACGGCGGTGCGCTTGCTAATCTCAATCTTGACGAGATCGGTGAAGGCCTGCAAGAGGGGCAGATAGTTGCGCGGCTTGCTCGCGAGGAGACGCGCCGAGATGAGACGCACGGTGTCTTCTTGGAGAATGGACTGCTCGTCGAGGCAGAGACGGAGCAGGCGGCGGGCTCTTGCTTGGGTATCCTTGGTGATCTTCATCAGCGCTGGGCGAGGGGGTTAGAAGGGGAGAAAGCTTGCGATAGCCTTAGAGCTGGCGGATGGCCTCTTCGTTGATGAGTCTGTGGTCGTTTTCGCTGAGGATCTTACCTGTCACCTGTGTGGTGGCCTCGGCAACGAGTCGGGCGAAGTCGGCTCGCAGCGCGTCTTTTTCTAGCTGCGTCTCAAGGGCAGCTTGCTTGCGTGCGTTTTCAATGATGGTTTTTGCCTCGGTAGCAGCGCGTAGGCTGGATTGCTCCTGTGCTTGGGTGGCGAGCTCGCGGGCGTGGTCGATGTGCGCCTCGCCTTGGCTGCGTGCGGTGGAGAGGATGACCTCGCTCTCTTGCTTGACTTGGGCGAGGCTCTTCTCGCTCTCGGCTCGCATGCGCTCGCCCTCTTCGATGCGCTTGCGTCGCTCCTCAAGCTGGGCGGCGATGGGCTTGATGCCAAAGGTCACGACGATGATCACCAGCAGGGTGAAGGCGATGCTATGCGCCACAAAGGAGTCGAGATTGAGACCGAATTTATCGACAAATTGTTGGAAATTGGCTGCGAGTAGAGTTGCTATCATGTCGTTGAGGCTGTGTCGTGTCAGAGACGGTTGAGAGGGGGAGGGGAGGCAGCTCGTCTGAGTGCTCCTGTGGCGGAGGTCTCAGACGAGGCTGTGTAAAGTTATTCTCCAGTGGCGAAGAGGGCGACGAAGGCGAGACCTTCGATCAGAGCGGCAAGAATAATGCTGATGACAAGGACTTTACCGAATGAGGAGGGGTTGCGTCCGACGGATTCAGCTGCCTTGAGACCGATGAGACCAATGCCGATTGTGGCACCGATGACGACGGCACCGGGTGTGGATAGTAATGAGGTCATGTAATGTGTGGGGATGTATGGGGTTTGTAGTTCATTCTACCGCCTTCACGTTTTGCTTCATGATCAGACGGTGAGAAATTTTTTAGTGCTGCTCGGATGCTTCTTCGTCGCCTTCGTCGAGCTGTGTTCGTAAAAAGATGGCTGTGAGCATGAGGAAGACGAGGGCTTGGACGAAGCCAACGAGGAGCTCAAGGCACATAAAGGGGAGTACCGCCATCCAGCTCACGAGGCTCATCTTCTCAATGATGAGCTCACCAGCAAAGATATTGCCAAAGAGACGAGCCGCGAGCGCGACGGGGCGGATGCAAATGGAGAGGATCTCGATGAGACCGACAAAGAAGAAGATAGGCATCAGCATGTACTTCATCATGCCCGTGAGCCCGCCCTTGGGACCAAAGAGGTGGGTGATGAAGTGGACAGGCCCTTGCTCACGCAGCACCCAGATGAACCAGAGCACCGAGTACATCAGACCGAGGAAGAGCGTGACATTGAGGTCCGCGTTCGCGCCTCGGAAGATGGGCTGTCCATCGTAGGTGATGCTACCCACACCAGGTAGGAGACCTATGTAGTTGCTCACAAGGATGAGCAGGAAGACGGTGGCAAAGTACCAGAAGTATTTGGTCGCGAGCTTCTTGCCAGTCAGCATCTCGACAAAGTTATACAGCATCTCAAAGACCCATTCGATGAAGTTCTGCATCTTTCCAGGGATGAGGCTCATCTTGCGCGTCGCGAGGCGCAGTAGTAGGGTGATGATGAGCATGGCGATGACGAGCATGACCAGCGAGTTGGAGACGGGGAAGGTGTGCCCTGGCCAGAAGGGGATCTCGGGATTCCACAGGAGGGGGGCAGATACAGTCATTTCGTGGTGTCCATCACCTGCTGCCTGCGCTTGTCCTGTCAATAGCAGGAGGAGGGGAAATAGTCGCTGTGTCCACGTGTTTATCATAGCTCGTGCTATCTTATAGTGCAATCTGCGCGTGAAGTCAAGTGGTAATTGCGCTATGATTCTGGGTGTTATTATTGTATTGTTTTTAAAGTGAATGAGCTATTGCGTTTTTGTTCTTTTGCTGCCCCTTTCTAATTTCTCCTGATATGGGCATTTCGAGCTAATATTTCTCGATCGCTCGCATTGAATGTTGCAATTCATAATTGACCTCGATTGGCAAAACTGCTATTGTAGTATTCACTTATTTGTATTATGAATATATCTTGTCATTCAATAGGCTTTTTGTCCTCTTGGTTAGAAGTCGATTTCACGCTCGGAGTACTCGGTATTCTTGCGGTTTGTGTGACCGCTGTTGCAGCCTTGGTGATGGTTTTGTCCTTCATCGGTGGTGGAGACTTTGACGGTGATGCCGGATTTGAGGGTGCTGAGGGGGGGCTATTCTCTCTGCGTGCCATCATCGGTTTTATGCTAGGGCTGAGCTGGGGTGCTTTCGTTGCTCGCTCTATGGGGGTGGATCTCATCTGGTCACTGCTCATCGGGGCAGCACTCGGCACGGCGACCTTTTTTGTGATCGCCTTGACGATGCGCATGCTCTTTCGCATGCACACAGATGGTACTTTTCAATATGAAAGTCTCGTAGGCATGGAGGCGACCGTCTACATCGGCATCCCACCGCACGGCGAGGCTGGCGGGCAGGTGCAGGTCTCTCACCCTAGCCAATTCATCACGATAGCAGCGGTACAAGAGGGTGATATGGCTCTCCCTGCTCATTCCCAAGTCACTATTCTCAGGGCGAACAGCACACGTGTCGTCGTCAAGCCCTCGCTGTGATTATAGTGAGATCTCCCGTCTCCTTGTTCCTTTTCATCTACCCTAACGCTTTTCTTCGCTCATCCATTACCTCAGTATAACATTATGTACACCATTACAACACTAAATACCATCCTCGCCAAAGCTAGTGCCGATGATAGCACGAGTGGCGTCATCGCGCTCATTGTCATCAGTATCTTCGTTTTGGGTACCATCGCGTGGATTTTTACACGCTACAAGATGTGTCCCTCCGATAAAATTCTCATCGTCTACGGTAAGGTCGGTGAGGGACGCTCTGCCAAATGTATTCACGGTGGCGCTACCTTTATCATGCCTCTCGTGCAGAGCTACGCCTTCATGGATTTGAATCCTATCAATATTGATGTGCCGCTCAAGGGCGCGCTCTCCAGCCAGAATATCCGCGTCGATGTCCCTGCGTCTTTCATCGTTGGTATCAGCACGCAGCCTGCTATCATGCAAAATGCAGCGAGCCGTTTGCTCGGTCGCAGTCGCCAAGACATCCAGCAGCTCGGCTCAGAAATCATCATGGGACAGATGCGCGTCGTCATCGCCTCATTGACGATTGAGGAGATCAATGCTGATCGTGAAAAACTCATTAAGGGTATCACCAATGGTGTGGATACAGAGCTCAACAAGGTGGGTCTCTACCTTATCAATGCGAATATCACCGACATACGCGATGCCTCAGGCTACATCGCAGCTCTCGGTCAGGAAGCTGCCGCTCGCGCTATCAACGATGCGATGATCAAGGTCGCTGACGAAACTCGCCGTGGTGAGATCGGTAAGGCCGAAGCTCAACGTGAACAGACTGTTCAAGTCGCTATGGCAAATGCTGCCGCTGTCGAGGGTAGCAATGAGGCTCAGATGAAGGTCGCCGACTCCGATGCCAAGCTCAAGGTACGCCAAGCCGAGGCTACTCGTATCGCCGAGGTCGCTGAGCGTGAGCAGGCAGCCAAGGCAGAATCCGCTGGCTACGTCGCCAACCGCGAGGCCGAAACTCAGCGTGCCGAGCTCGAACGCGCCACGCAGACGGCTAACGATATTGTTGCAGCAGAAATTCTGAAGCGCAAGCAAGAAATCGC
>CAYJJA010000132.1:4956-5579 GCA_964370355.1 uncultured Akkermansia sp.
CAAAAGCAAGCCGAGGGTGATGCCGCCGTCAAGCTCGCTGAAGGTGAGGCTAACGCACTCCTCCTCAAGAAGAAAGCAGAAGGTGAAGGTCTTGAGCTTGTCGGTCGCGGTAATGCAGCCGCTATTCAATCTGCTCTTGAGGCGAAGGCTACTGGTTTCCAACAAATCGTGCAAGCCGCTGGCTCTGCGCAGGCCGCTAGCAGTCTCTTGGTCACGGAGCAGTTACCCGAAATTGTCAGTATGCAGGCATCCGCCATTAGCAAGCTGAGCTTTGACAAGGTCGTTGTCATGGGCGGAGGCGAGAAGGGTGGCTCTGTAGGTGGCTTTGTCCAGAATTTGGTCAAGGATACCCTTCCTCTTCACGAGCTTGCCAAGAGTGTTGGACTTGAGCTGCCACAGTACCTCGGCAAGGTAGAGGCTAGTGAGGCTAAGCCAACGGTAGAAGGTTAAAGGGGGATCTAAAATCTCGTTTTGAAAAATTCTCCTATTAGAAAACCCTCCTAACAGCCTATCTCGCGAGGTCTTTTTGGGGTATTTTATTCATTTTTTAGTCGAATAGGTCACTATACTCCGTCAAAAATGCAAAAAATCCCCCTCAAAATCCTCTCGCGATTTCAGGCTGC
>CAYJJA010000133.1:0-2246 GCA_964370355.1 uncultured Akkermansia sp.
CGTGCTATAGAGCGCATGCTCGAAGATCCCATCTCCGAGGCCATCCTCCGCGGCGAGCTCAAGGCGGGCTATACCTCCGTCGCCGACCTCGCAGAGGACAAAGAAAGCATCACTTTCAGCACAAAAGCGACACGTCGCCCAGCCCCCAAGAAGCAAGCCCCCAAGGCCGCAAGTGGTGAAAAGAAAGCACGAACGCGCAAAACGCGCAGCAAGTAAGGGAGACTTCTTTAAGCAAAGGGGCACTGCGTCATCACCGACGCCGTGCCCCTTTTTTTGCGCCTTCAGCTCAACTTAGGGTTTTCATTTCGTGTCAAAGGGTGTATACTCGCGCCCCCGTTACCCTATTACCCTAATTCAATCTTTTTCATCATATGACACTATACATTATAGCCCTCATCGTAGGACTTATCTTGCTCTTATTCAGTGCCGACCGCTTCGTTGCAGGGGCTTCATCAACGGCGAATCGCTTGGGAATGAGGCCTTTGTTTATTGGCATGTTTGTCGTAGGCTTTGGCACATCTGCCCCTGAGATGCTCGTCTCCACCTTGGCTGCTCTAGATGGCAGCCCTGCCATAGCACTGGGGAATGCCTTCGGGTCGAATATAGCCAACATAGGTCTCATCCTCGGTGTGACCGCCTTGATTTCGCCCATCGTGTTAGAACGCTCCCATATAAAGCGATGGCCCTTACTTCGTAACGTAGGCTACAGATCATCTCCCTCCATTGTTAAGCGCGAGATTCCTATAACGTTCATGATCCTCATTCTTACGGCAGTTCTTTTTTATGATGCTTATTTCAGTCAATGGAAAGCAATTGTTCTACTCGTCGCATTTGTCGGTTTTATTATCTGGAGCTACATAGCAGGAAAAAAGACTTCCTCAGTAGCTACAGAAAAAATAGCGGTACAATACTCTCTTAGAAAAGGGATTTTTTGGCTTATCGCTGGACTCACCTTACTCATCACCAGCTCGCAACTGCTTGTTTGGGGAGCTGTAGGCATAGCAGCTGACCTAGGCATCAGCGAAATGATGATAGGTCTCACCATTGTTGCTGTTGGCACATCCTTACCTGAGCTCGCCTCCTCCATTGTCGCTGCACGCAAGGGGCAGCATGATCTCGCACTTGGCAATATATTGGGATCAAATATTTTTAATTCTTTAGCAGTCATAGGTATAGCTGGCATCATCAATCCCTTTCATTTTGAATGGTTTTCAGTCTATCGTGAGCTCGGCATGATGTTCATTCTGACACTTTTCCTGTATTACGTATCCTCTAATCTACATCTCAAGGAGAAAAAGAGTGAAAATCGCTGGAAAATCAACCGCAAGGAGGGCGCATTCTTGCTCTTCATCTATGTCGGCTACACTGCTTACCTCATCTGGGAGATGACCCCTTGAGTACCCTACATTCTACCTCCCCCCCTCACACACACACAACAAAAAAAACTCCTACGCCGAAACGTAGGAGTTTTTTTTGGGGGAGAAAATGTCAGATGTGATTAGATAGACGGGTCTTGCTTATCAGAAATCTTCTCCCAGCTAAAGGGCTCGAAGTCGGACTTCTCATCCACCCACTCGGCGCGGCGACGCGCATAGATGAGCAGCGGTAGACCGCCAAAGAGCACGACTCCCGCGACGAGGATGAGCACGTAGAGCCATGGACTGCCCACGGGAATTTGATTGGGCGGGATCAGGCTGAGCACAAAGACGAGCGCGCTTCCCAGCAGCCCTACCCCTCCTACGATCCACATCCCCAGATAGCGTCCCACAGGGACGCGAAAGGCGCGTGGTGTGTCGGGCGACTTGTGACGCAGATAGATGGCTGCGGCAAACATGAGCATGTACATGATGAGGTAGAGCAGGATGGTGAGCTGGGCGATGATCTGATAGGCCGCCTGCACGCTGGGCATGATGACAAAGAAGACCGAGAGGAGCGTGACGATGAGACCTTGGATGAGCAGGATATGCGTTTGTACCCCCTGCTTGTTGGTCTTTTGCATGAATCGTGGCAGATAGCCCGCGCGTCCCACCTCGAGCAAGCCCTTGGAGGGTCCCGCCACCCATGTGACGACCTGTGCGAGCACTCCAAAGGCGAGGAAAGCCGCAACGATACTCCCCAGCCACGAGAGCCCAAAGAAGGCAAAGAGCTTGTCGTAGGCGATGAGGAGGCTTTGCACCAGATTGATCTGGCTATTGGGGATGATGAATCCAATGATGTGAATGAAATTTTGCTCAAGGATGCATTGG
>CAYJJA010000133.1:2256-5560 GCA_964370355.1 uncultured Akkermansia sp.
AAAGACGAAGATGCACACCGTGATGGCAGAGGCTATACCAATCGCGAGCGGGAAGTCGCGCTTGGGATTCTGCGTGTCCTTGACATGCACGGCACTCATCTCCATGCCCGCGTAGAAGAGGAAGATGCTTGCCGCGAGCACAATGGTATTAAAATTGTCAAAGTCGGGGAAGAAGCTCTCGGGATTCATCTGCACGTAGATGGGATTGCCCATGCCCCAGTAGAGCATGCCGAGCAAGATCAAGATAGCCGCTGGCAGCACCGTGCCTAGTATAGAGCCCCATTTCATAATGGCCACACTCATCGAGAGACCTCGAAAGTTGAGCAGAGTCGCCGACCAATAGACCAGTAGGACAATGGCTAGCACATACATGCTATTGGACGAGAGAGCCTGATCCCAGCTCTGATCAGGCCCAATGAAGGCAATGGATACTGCGGCAAAGGTGAGCACGGTGGGAAACCATATGGTGCTCTGTATCCAGAGTAGCCAGATGGCGACAAAGCCCAGCTTTGCCCCAAAGGCTTCTCCGACCCAGCGAAAGACTCCCCCTTTCTGCGGCCATGCTGTCGTCAATTCGGCGGCGACGAGCGAGACGGGGATCAAGAAGAAGAGCGCGGCAAAGAGATAGTAAAAGGCTGAGCTCAGCCCATAGGTGCTCTCTGCTGCCAGCCCGCGTAGGCTGACGATGGCGGCGACATTCATCATGGCCAGCGCAAAGACTCCCAGGCGGCGCGGTGCGGCTTGCTGATGATGTTGTTCTGATTGTGTTTTCATATGGATGATAGGGATAGTGGATTAGAAGCGCCAGACACTCTGGATTTGTAGGATGCAGGCATCGTCATTCTCGCGTGAGTGTACGGGGTTGAAGATATACTGTATATCGGGCTGGATAAAGAAGGTAGGTGTTATTTGGAATACGGCCGTGAGCTCGAGTCCGTACTCGTCTTTGTGGCTGTAGGGCTTTTGCTCCTCGGCGGCGCGTGCCCAGTAAAAGCCCAGAGCGAGCTGCTCGTTATTCGACTTGCTGCCCCAGCCATGTGAGCTAAAGGGTGCTTGTAGGACGAGACCCGCTGTGGCAGCGGCCTTCACCCCTGTGATGCGTGCCGCATCGGGATCATTGTAGCCTACGCGCGAGAAGAATCCCATGGGGTTGTGGCGACCGAGCTGCTGCTGGATGTTGATGGCTGCCCCTGCCCCTGTCTCGCTATCATCCTCGGTGATGGCGTATTGGAAGCGGTAGGTCCCCGCGCCCATGCTGCTGTCATCATCGAGGATGAAGCCAAACTCGGTGAGATGCACCCAGTGGTTGTTATTAATATGATTGAAGGGGTTGTGATTCACCGTTGTCTGTGTCCCCGAATTGTAGTAGAGCGCGTAGAAGTTGGGATGGAATTGAATGGCAGTCATGTGAGCCCAGTTCGCCCAGAGCAGGGGGAGGGTGGGATTGTAGATGAAGGCGGCATTCATCAGATTGCCATCCCAGTCTGCGGCATAGGCATTCTGGTCCAAGAAGTTCGTCGGGTCCATCGTCCCCGCCATAAAGACGAATTTCCCATCAAAGGCACTCACCCCAAGCGAGAGATTGGAGATGAAGGGACCATTGCCTCCCACATAGCTGCCCTGCGGGTTGATGAGCGAGCCTGTGCTATTCTGCGCATTATAGTTGCGCTGGCTATAGCCCATGCCGCGCCCCCAATTCGCCTCCATCATCATAAAGACCCCATAGGAGTCATCACGCGTCTTGGCAAGCGTCCACGCGCCCCAGAATTCGCCGGTAAAGGAGGTCAGGCTGCGCTTTTGCCCAGCAGCTCCCGAGGGGATGGCCGTGTAATTGACTGCGAGGGTCAAGTCATAGTTGATACCAATACTTGAGGCCATGCTCTTGACATGCTGAGCTCCGCGCGAGAGGGGATCACTGTGTATCATCTCTGAGGGCTCTAGGCAGCTATTGCCCAGGACAAAGAGGCTGTCGAGGTAGGGGGCGAATTTCTGCGGTTGCGAGGGGAAGAATTCCCAGTTTTTCCACGCAATGGCTTTTTCTACCTGACGCGCCTGACGCATCTTTTCGAGGATGCGCTCATGCGTGCGTACTCCAGCACTGCGGGCGGGATTCTGTATCCATGCAGGGAGTGCATCTCGGTGCAGGGGGTTTATATCTGAAGGCTCTATCACAAAGACGCGCATGTCTTCGGATGCGTCGATATAGATGAGCTCAGCAGTAGGCGTGGCCATACACATACTGCTCGCTAGACAAAGGGAGGTGATTATATGTTTCATCGTAGCTATAGACATGATACAAGTCAGAGATGTTTTATATCATATAGAACTCTTTGCTAACAAGTATACAACAACACAGCACTCACACAACTCTCACTAATGACACATATGAATAATACCCTCATCACCGATCAACGCGATGGAGAGGACGAGCGCTACAGCAGCATCTTTGGCAGCAGCTCGACCTCCCAGTGCCTCCCCACCCAAAAGCTCGCTGAGCATTCCCTACGAGCCGAAGACGCCTGCCAGCTCATCGAAGAAGAGCTCCTCCTGGATGGCAACGCGAGGCAAAATCTCGCCACCTTTTGCCAGACATGGGACGAGCGCCAAGTGCATCGACTCATGAACCTGAGTATCAATAAAAACCTCATAGACAAGGACGAATACCCACAGACAGCCGAGCTAGAGATGCGCTGCGTCACCATGCTCGCATCACTCTGGAATGCCCCGGATCTCAATGAGAGCATAGGCTGCGCTACCATTGGCTCGAGTGAGGCCTGCATGCTCGCTGGCATGGCAGCACTGCGCCGCTGGCGCGTGCGTCGCAAGAGTGAGGGGCTGGCCTATGACAAGCCGAATTTTGTCTGTGGTCCTGTCCAGATCTGCTGGCACAAGTTTTGCCGTTACTGGGATGTGGAGATGCGCGAGGTCCCCATGGAGCAGGGCGTCTACGCGCTCACTGCCGATGTCCTCAAAGACTACGTGGATGAGAATACCATCCTCGTCATGAGCACACTGGGCGTCACCTACACAGGAGCCTATGAAGATGTCGAGGCGATCGCTCTGGCACTCGATCGCCTCGCTGCGACTGGGGGACCTGATGTGGAGCTGCATATTGATGCGGCCAGTGGTGGCTTTCTCGCGCCCTTCCTCGCGCCCGAGCTGCTCTTTGACTTTCGCCTACCGCGTGTGAAGTCCATCAGCGCCAGCGGGCACAAGTTCGGCCTCGCTCCTCTGGGCTGCGGCTGGGTGGTCTGGCGCAGCAAGGATGATCTGCCCGAGGAGCTTATCTTCAATGTGAACTACC
>CAYJJA010000134.1:0-5550 GCA_964370355.1 uncultured Akkermansia sp.
ATTCGGGGATAATCCAGCCGAAAAGCACTCAAAAGATGCCTCGTGAAGCGATTTTCAACTTCCTCTTATTTAGAATGGCGAGAATTTAGAAGTCCCCTAGAGAGCGAGAGAAGCACATACTCCCTATGGGAGCTGCTGTAGAAATCACAATGTCTATGCTATTTTTCGCATAGAACAGTTTATGCTTGCTACTTGCTACTTGGAATCATATTATATGTACATACGATTTATTCTAGTTAACATACAACCTTCTCAATATTATGATCAGTGCTAGTAAAAATGGGAGCTCGCGCGAGCATACTGATTCCCTCATCAAGTCTGTGGGGGTACGCATCACGCGACAGCGTCGCGCGGTGCTTGATACAATCCTTGCGTCAGATGACCACCCAACCGCCAGTGAGATTTTTCAACGAGCCTCAGAGAAGACACGTGGTCTTTCTCTCGCAACCGTTTATAACTGTTTGGAGACGCTCGCCCAAGCTCATATCATCAATCAGCTCAATCTCGATAGTGGACCTGCGCGATTCTGTCCTAATCTGATACCTCATGCACATTTTGTTGACATAGATACCAACCAAGTGTATGATGTGCATCTCAAGCCTGGTATCTGCCCCGAAGATGTCTTTGACCTGCCTGAAGGCGTCTCGGTCAATCATATGAATGTCTACATGCAAGGGAGAGTCACGAGCAAGAGCGATTAATCATTTAATACAACGGGTATGAGCCTGCTTATCAAAAATTTATCTGCCAAGGTGCGCGATGGCGCGACGATTCTCAACAATCTCAATCTCGAAATCCCCAAGGGCGAGGTCCACGCAATCATGGGACCTAATGGCTCGGGGAAGAGTACGCTAGCCAAGGTGCTCTGCGGGCATCCTGATTATGAGGTGATCAGCGGTGAGGTGATGATGGATGGTCAGGATCTGCTGAGTATGGATATAGATGCGCGTAGCTGTGCAGGGCTTTTTCTCGCCTTCCAGCAGCCTATTGAAATACCCGGTGTCACGATGGCCAATTTTATGAAGGAGGCTATGCAGTCTCGTCTCCCCCAGGGAGAGGAGATTGATGTTGTGGCTTTCTATAAGAACTTGCGCAGCAAGATGGCGCAGCTAGGCATAGACCCGAGCTTTACCAGCAGACCCGTCAATGAGGGCTTTTCTGGTGGGGAGAAGAAGCGCAATGACATCCTCCAGATGCTCATGCTTGACCCCACTTACGCCATTCTCGATGAGACCGATAGCGGGCTTGATGTCGATGCGCTGCGCATCGTCTCTGAGGGGGTGAATGCCATGCGTGCGCCCTACCGTAGCTTTCTCGTCATCACCCACTACAAGCGTCTGCTCGACTATATACGCCCTGATGTGGTGCATGTGTTGAATGAGGGGCAGATTGTCAAGACAGGTGACTATGATCTCGTCACCTACATCGACAAGAATGGGTTTGATTTCGTACGTTAAGCAAGGTCATGAGTGAGGCTGTAAATGAGGCGTTCTTTAATGATATAGAGCCGCAGGGCGAGTTCTCCTACCCCGAGAATCATCAATTCGATGCGGGCTATGGGCTGAGTGAGGCGACTATTGATTATATATGCGATGCCAAGGGTGAGGCTGAGTGGGTGCGCGATTTTCGCAAGAAGGCGCTCAGACGCTTTCAGGAGATGCCTATGCCCAGTCACTGGGCTCCACCGGGTATACACAATGTAGACTTTGACAAGATACGCTACTACCTCGCCACCTCGGCGGCTCCGACTCGTAGCTGGGATGATGTACCCGATGAGGTGAAGAAGACCTTTGACCGCCTCGGTGTCCCTCAGAATGAGCGAGCCTTTCTCGCGGGCGTGGATGCGCAGTATGATTCGGAGACGGCCTACACCAACATGAAGGAGGAGCTCACGCGCCAAGGTGTCATCTTTGTCAATCCCACTGAGGCTCTGCGTGACTATGAGGATATCTTTCGTCCTTGGTTTGGCAAGGTCATCCCCGTGGGAGACAACAAGTACTCCGCGCTCAACCACGCGGCCTTCTCGGGTGGCTCCTTTATCTACATCCCCAAGGGGGTGAAGCTCAAGCAGCCTCTCCAAGCCTACTTTCGCATCAACTCGGAGAGCCTCGGGCAGTTTGAGCGCACGCTTATAATCGCCGACGAGGGAGCAGAGGTCATGTACATGGAGGGCTGCACAGCTCCTCGCTTTGACTCAGCGACGCTGCACTCAGGTGTCGTGGAGCTCGTCGCCCTCAAGGGGGCAAAGATCCAATACGTCACCGTGCAAAACTGGTCGAAGAATGTCTACAATCTCGTCATCCAGCGCGGTCTCGCCATGGAAGATGCAGAGATACGCTGGATAGATTGCAATATAGGCTCTTGTCTGACGATGAAATACCCTGCCGTCATCCTCCAGGGTGAGGGCGCACGAGGTGAGGTCGTCAGTATCTCATTGGCACGCGATGAGCAGCGGCAGGATACGGGGGCACGCATGATTCATGCCGCGGACAACACGAGCTCCAATATTGTCGCAAAATCCATCTCCCTAGGTGCTGGATGTGCCAGCTACCGAGGCGAGGTACAATTCAAGTCTGGTGTCGTAGGCTGTAAGAATAATACCGAGTGTGATGCTCTGCTCATCAATGCTCACAGCCGCACTGATACCTACCCCGCCATCAGCGTGAGCGGCAGTGGCAACACGGCTCAGCACGAGGCCTCTGTCTCTCAGATTGACGAGGAGGTGCTCTTCTATATGCAGCAGCGCGGTCTGAGTCGCAGTGCAGCGATGAGCCTCGCGGTCAATGGATTTTTCAACGAGCTGATCAAGGAATTCCCCATGGAGTACTCTTCTGAGCTGCGCAAGCTCATTGATCTCGAGATGGAAGGCTCGATTGGCTAATAGCCCCCCCCCTCCCCACACACATTTCTGCCTGCATACTGAAATTCAGATTTTTCACTATATGGACTCTACGCTCCGCTATTCCGCCCTCACCACTCCTAGTCAACGCATGCCTGATCGCCTCAATGAGCTATGGCGATTTGGGCGTCCGCATCAGCATGCCACTGCTGTCGCCAAATTACTCGCGACGCAGCAGAGCTCAGGGAGGGTGAGCTGTGATGCTGATGCCGCTTGCCTATTAGTTCTCGATGAGGCATCGCGCCCCAGCAGCTTTCGCTCAGCGGGCTCACATGCCCTCGTCAGCGAGCAGCTCAAGCATTATGGGCAGGGTGTACGTCTGCGACTCACCGAGAGCCCGCAGCGACCTATTCATATTGACTACGAGACTGATAGTCTCTTTGCCCCCTACACCGAGATCACGCTGGAGGCGGGGGTGCACGCGCATATTATTGAGCAGCACTGCTGTGTAGGTGAGGCTTTGATCTTTGCGCTGCGACGCGTCACCCTTCACGAGGGAGCAAGGCTGCATCTTGAGCTGCGCGAGCAGGGGAGTGGCGTGTCGCGCTGCTTCAATATCACTGAGATCGACCTCCACGATGCCTTATTTTATCACTATAGTACTCATGAAGAGCATCTATGGGGGCGTGAAGAGATCAGCGTAGACCTGCACCGCAGCAGCAGCAAAGGACCGCGCTGTGATGCCTTCCTCTATTCGGCCAATCATCTCAAGGGCAAGCAGATGCTCGATCAGCGCACGGATCAGAATCACTTTAGCCCCGACACTGAGAGCAAGTTGCTCTACAAGAATGTCATGGATGCTAAGGCAACGGCTGTCTTTAATGGGAATATTCTCGTAGCACCTGCGGCTCACGGCTGTGAAGCCTATCAGACGAATCGCAATCTGATGCTCAGTCAAGAGGCAGTCGTGCATTCGCAGCCGGGCTTGGAGATACTAGCAGACAAGGTCAAGTGCTCGCATGGCGCGGCAACGGGGCCTGTCAATGAGGAGCAGCTTTTCTACATGCAGTCTCGCGGCATCTCGTGTGAGATGGCGCAGCGCCTCATTGCTGCTGGCTTCCTCTCTGAGGTCTACGAGCAGTTCACCCCTGCTCAGGCTGAGCTCGAGGATTCTTACTGAGTGATTCAAGAGGGAGTATGCGTCATTGGGGGCTCTAACTCTTTCGAGTACATAAGCTCACGATTCGCGCTCATTTTGTAAAACTTTGTATGTATGAATATTGAGAAATATTCATTGTAGTACACAAGTTTGCCTCACTGCGCTACATTTCGACCTTGACTAGAAGCATGTGACAATGATAGACTCATCTTCATGAGTACGAAGTTCAGTTGGGAAATACGCCCAATGAACGGACAGGTTGATCTAGATGACGAGACCAATGCGAACTTACCTTTACTGGTAAGACGCTTGCTTGCGCAACGAGGTGTATCTGGACGGGAGAAGATAGAAAAATACCTCAGACCGAGGCTAGCGGATCTGAGCGATCCTTTTGAGATGCAGGAGATGGATGCGGCTGTGAAGCGTGTGTTTGAGGCTATAGATGGGCGGCAGTGCGTGTGCATCTACGGTGATTACGATGTCGATGGGGTGAGCTCTGTCATGATTCTTTTTAGTATGCTAGAATCCTACGGCATCCTTGCCCATTGCTTCATCCCTATACGTACCAAAGAGGGCTATGGACTCAGCTCTGAGGGCATCAAGCGCGCCATCGAGAGCTGTGGGCAGACGCCTGATCTGCTCATCTGCGTTGACTGTGGTACCTCCTCTATTGACGAGGTCGCGGATCTGCGAGCACGCGGTATTGATGTGATCATCCTCGATCACCACGAGTCAAATCCCCGTGGTCGTCCTGATGCCTGTGCTATTGTGAATGCAAAGATGGAGGACCATAGCGACAAGACCTACCTTTGCAGTGCTGGGGTGGTCTTCAAGCTCTGCCACGCCATGCAAAAGAAGCGTCGATTGGCGCATGTGGATCTCAAGAATTATTTGGACATCGTCGCTGTTGCGACTGTCGCCGACATCGTCCCGCTTGTGGAGGAGAATAGACTGCTCACGCGCCATGGCCTGCGCCAGATGGAGCACTCCACCCACCTCGGGCTCACTGCGCTTAACAAGCTCGTGGGGCAGCGCAGCCTGCTGACTGCAAGTCATGTATCCTTTCGCCTAGGACCTCGCATCAACGCAGCAGGGCGCATGGACTCTCCCATGGATGCGCTCAATCTGCTGCTTTGTCAGGATGCCCAACAGGTTGACTACCTCGCGAAGCGGCTCGACAAGCTGAATCAAAAACGCCAGCAAGAAGAGCTCAAGATACGCGATGAGGCCATTCGCATGCTCGAGAGTAATGAGGAGCTGAGCCGCGAGCATGTCATTGTGCTGGGCTCCCGCAGCTGGCACCCTGGGGTGGTGGGCATTGTCGCCTCCCTGCTCATGCGGCGCTATCACAAGCCTAGCTTTGTTATTTCCTTTGATGATCAGGGCTTAGGCAAGGGGTCGGGACGCTCTATCCCCGGTGTTTCGCTGGTGCAGGCCATTCATGCTTGTCAAGATTCGCTGGTATCGGGTGGGGGGCATGAGATGGCGGCGGGCTTGCTCATACGCGAAGAGCAGCTTGATGAGTTTCGACGTGCCTTCAATAGCTTTGTGA
>CAYJJA010000135.1:0-5548 GCA_964370355.1 uncultured Akkermansia sp.
GACTGGGGGAAATCCCCCTGTGCTTGGTAAACCCCCGCAATATTGTTGAAACTCATGGCAATATCGGGATGCTGCGCTGGCAAAGCCTCTTGCCTAATGGCTAGAGCTTTGAGGTGGAAGTCCAAGGACTGGGGGAAATCCCCCTGTGCGTGGTAAACCATCGCAATATTGTTGAAACACGTGGCAATATCGGGATGCTGCGCTGGCAGAGCCTCTTGCAAGATGGCTAAAGCTCTTTGATTGACATCCAATGCCTCCTCATAAAAGGCATAGCTCTCCAAAAAGAAAGCATAACGCTGTAAGAACTCTCCATACTCACCTGCTTGTGTCTTCGGGTAGTCTAGCTCTTGAGCATCGAGATCCGCCTTGACGTAGGCATTGCGTGCCTCCTGCACGCGCTCCTCTATCTTGAGCTCTGAATCCGCGAGGGCGGCATCAATCTTGAACAGCCACGCCTTGTATCCCAGCTCCATGCGCTCATAGGCTTCTTTCGCTCGTGCTCTGTGCTCCCTATAATCACGATGATACTCCTGCTGATCTCGCTCGAGTAGCTCGGTATTCAGCGTCCTATTGGCACTCGTAGCATCACCCGCGTGGAACTGCCGTATCGCCTTGCGCGTGCGGCGGTCGATGCGCTGGGTCGAGAGCTCCGAGGCCCTGCGAGCAAGACCAAAGAGAAAGCCCTGATACTGGTCGAACTCCTCCTGCATCTGCGCCCGCGCGTAAATAGCGCATGCGCGCTCTTGCCTCAGCTCCTCATCATCGGGGGAGGTGGTGAGAGCCCTATCGCAGGCAGCAACGCTCATCGTGAGCTCCTCAATCGCCTCACGCAAGCGAAGGTATTCCTCATTCCTAGCGGCAAAATCGAGATGATCGAGATTGACAAGTGCTACGCCATCAATGCTCACCTGCTGCTTCTCGACCTGAAGGAGATCTCGCGTACTGCTCCCATGCTGCCGCTCCAGCTGGAGGAGAAACTCCAGTCGCAGGGTATCCACGTGCTCAAACTGACAATAGAAATGCCCATAATCTGTCTGGAACTCATCCTTAAACTCCTTGAAATCAGGGCTCAGATCGCTCGATTGCTTGAAAAAGGCGTAGAGCGAGCGCGGATTCTCCCCCGCCTTGTGCTGCTCATAGGCGACAGAGAGGTCATCCTCGGAGTGTGTACCTAGTTCCTTGTGGTAGAGCACGAGACACATATTGCTAGGATCGAGGAGCTTCTTATAGTCCTCCGCCCGCTGCGCGCTGCTGGGCTGCATGTGATCCCAGCGTGCGAGCTTGAGGGCGATACCCCGCCTCTGCATCGACGCATCTATGCGTAGGATGAGATCGGAAAATTCCAGCTCTTCCAACTCCAACTCTGGACAGTATGCTAGTAATACTCCGACACGCTTGAGCTCAATGCTATTCCTTGTCATTAAAAGACAAGTTAGCATACTAACTAGATACCGTAAAGAAAATAAGTCGTCTTGCGAGATTTTCTGCTCATCATGAGATCTCGCGCTACTGCATCGCAGAATCAGGGGGAGGAAGTGCGCAAAAAACGAGAAGGCGAACTCAGAGCATGGCGACATGCGAAATCGCAGCATCAAGCCTGACCAAAGCAATAGCAAAGGCTGCCTCTCTCTATAGAGAGGCAGCCTTTGAAAAAACAATAAAAAACTCCTTAGAAGGGGATATCGTCATCCTCCTCGGGCAGAGGTGCGCTGGGCGCAGGACGTGAGGGGGGCTGCTGATAGCCAGACTGTTGATCACGATAGCCGCCTTGACTGCCGCCACCCTGAGAGCCACCACCATTATAAGCGCCATTGCCGCCGCCGTTGTAGCCACCCTGAGAGCCGCCACCATTATAAGCGCCATTGCCGCCACCATTGTAGCCACCCTGAGAGCCACCGCCCGAGTTGTTGTAGCCACCATTCTCTTGGTAGCCGCCGCCCGAGTTGTTGTAATTATTCTGACGATAGTTGCCATTGCCACCACTATTGGGAGCACCAGCCGCGCCATCGCGACCGCCCAGCAGCTGCAAATTCTCCGCGACGATGCGAATACGGCTGCGCTTCTGCCCCGTCTGCTTATCCTCCCAAGAGTCCATCTGCAAGCGCCCCTCGATAAAGACAGGGCGTCCCTTCTGTAAATAAGTCGCAGCAATCTCGCCTAGGCGACTCCAGCAGGTGACATCGAGGAAGGTCGTCTCCTCGCGTCGCTCCCCACCCTCGGCACCTCCGCCGATATAGCGATTGACAGCAAGGCGCAATTCGGTGACAGGTGTCCCGCGAGGAGTCTGACGTAGCTCGGGATCAGCCGTCAGATTGCCGATGATCATTACTTTATTTAAATTAGCCATGGAAATAATAGATACTCAGTGAGTGTAAGGTGCGAACGATAAGTTAAACTTGATGTACTCTATCATACCGACTTCCTATGAATACGCAAGTTCAAATTTCGCGAACGCAGCCTGTTAGATTAATAATTAGTTGCTTTGCCCTGACGCTCCTCGCTCTTTTTCTTGATCGAGTCGTACATGAACTTATACTGCTGTGAGCTGCGCATCGAAGCAGCATCATAATTCACATAGATTCCCTTCTTATTGCGGATAAAGTACCAGAACTCCATGGGAGTCTTGTGCCCCTCGGGGTAGATCGTCTTGAGATGAGCTGCGAGATGCGGCGTGCTCTGCCAGTCATCTTGGTCTAGCTTCCAGCCCTTCAAGACCTCAGTGCGGCCATTCCACTTCCAAGGATCGATCACCATCGCATAAGGCCACTTGCCCCCCTTGGCCATGATAAACACGCAGCTATGCGCACTACCCTTGTTCATATCGCGCGTCGTCGTCCCTAGATCAAAGAACTGCAAGGGGCGACGGCGCAGCTCGCCAAAGAGATCATGCTGATAATGCCAGCACAGCCCGCGCTCCTGAATATGCATATTGACGAGATAATTCCCCGACCAGCCGGGGAAGTTCGAGTCATAGACGCGTGAGAGACCAGCACCCGCCTTAAAGGAATTGTCCGCGAGCCAGCGCGCCTCCTGCTGCGCGGAGGACCTCTTGCGGTCGGCAGGATTGAGCAAGGAGAGCAGGTCTGAGTAGAGGTCATTGCGCTCCACTACAACCGTAGGGCGATCAATATAGTCGATAGGAGCTGGTGAACAGCTCATCATGAAAGCACCTAATAGGCAGCAGGGAAGGATAGCCAATGAAGAAAACGAGGAAATAGAGCATCTCATGTTAGCATCCATTCTAGCACGAATTCTTCTAATATCAAGACCGAACTCTGCTCTAAGGGCAAAATCCTCTCTCTAGCCTCCTATTGCAGAAGATTCTAACGAATTAAATAGATATTGACGCAAGCGCATTTCTGACTACAATCAAAGCATGATAGACCTCTCGCTCCCCGCACTCCTCCCCCTGCTCTGCCTCAGCTCCCTCTGCCTCGCCACCCCCAGCGTAGAGGAGCTCAAACTACGCATCAACAAGGATGACTACGAGGCTCAGCTAGAGCTCGCCCACCGCTACTACCATGGCAAAAGCACAAAGCAAGACCACAAGCTCGCCTACCGTTGGTACAAATCCGCAGCCAAAGAAGGAGCCCTCGGCGCCTCCTACTACCTCGCTCGCTGCTACTATCTCGGGCATGGCACAAAGAAAAACCCGCACGCAGCCGTACGCTATCTCAAGATCGCCATCAACGACGGCGATGATCGCGCCGCCGTGCTACTCGCCCACTGCTACGCCGAGGGCAAGGGCATAGCGCGTGATGCCAGCGAGGCACTACGCCTCGCGCTCTTTGCCGTCCAATTCGGCAGTCCGCAAGCCCAAGCACTCATGGCAAGCCTCTACGAAGAAGGCATAGGACTCCCCATGGACAAGTCCAAAGCCATAGAATGGTATCAAAAGGCAGCCCTTCAAGGCTACCGCCCCGCCCGCGAAAAGCTCGAGAGCCTCCACACCCCTTAGCCCATGTCAGCTCAATAAGTAGCGATGCTCCAATATCTGCTCAATAGAAAAATTATCATTGCAAATGCAGTGAATATGTCTATAATAAAAGACTGATTCAAAAGACTTCGTACCCTCATATATCCCATGATATTAAGTTTTTAGTCTCATGTCACTTCGTCTAACATTGATAGAGCTCTTATAATATGAAAATCTCATCATTCTATTTATTCTGCGCCTTGCTTTTCGCCCTTGTTGTAGCCCATCCAGTGAGAGCGAGCCATGATGCACCATCCTACGATCGTGTGAATACACTCTCGCGCTACAGGTCTGCCATAGCGGATCTAGATAGACGCTACAATCAGGAATTAGAGCAATTGAAAGCAACGCGCAGTCAAGCACTCGCTCAGCTGTCTCGCAATCCTATGAATCATCAAGCGGCATCTCAGTATTATCAATTGAATAATAGGATCAATCAAAGGGCGAATCAGCTCTACATGCACTTCACCAACCTAAAGCGTCAAGTGAGAATGCAGTTTGACCGCGTCGCCTCCCCCGAAGAGCTGCGCATCCTTCAGCAAGAGGACTATATTCATATGATGAAGATGCAAATGATGATGCGTGCTATGCAGAATGCAAGTGAGAATCAAAGTCGCGCTATCCAAGAGAATAAACGGCGACAGATGCGAGATATTCGACGTAGGACTCCTAGATATCAATGATAGGAGCCCTTCTATCATGCGAGCTGCTGCTTATTTTGCACTGTTTTCGTTTTCTTGTTCAAAGTGTTATGCGGTGATGTAAAAATAAGCCTATTGCAACAGGTTTATTTTTACATCACAGCTCACAGTGCTTACAACGGGCTCTCTCTGATTTTTACAGATAAAGGCAAGCACTCAGTAGCCATCGTAGGCCCTAGGGTCAATGCTGTTTTACATTGCTTGTTGTGTGCAAGACTATGAACTCGCGCTGACCGTAGCTATCAGCAAGGGGATAAGTCTTGGGTTCTTATCGCTCTATTTTCTCCCTGTAGGCAAGAATCTCTCGTTGGAGGCACTCTTTGAGCTGCCCTGTGCTTGGACGAGTTTTGATAGGGTTCCTCCCCACGCTCGCAGGATTAACAGATATGCATAGTCATGTATATATTGAAGCTTAAAACCCCCTAACTCATTGATTTATAAAATCAATAAGGTGTTTAATCTAGAAATATTTTTGATACTATGCTTAAGAGGGTGAATAGTTCTTTGCCAGCGACCCATGTATCGCAGGGCAAGCTGAGTAGAATAGTTTTCTGCAATATATCATGACAAGCAAATTCCGCCCTCCTAGGAGCGCTCTAATATGGTCGAGTACGCGACGCAGGGCTAATCCAGCATGGAGCATCTGCCACTCGAGAAAGAGAGGCGCGTGCTTCTGCTCGACGCGTGGGGTTGGTATAGTAAATTGAGAATGAGCGGCAAAGTCTTATTTATTGTACAATGGGGGGTATGAATGATTGTGATGCGTCATTCACTTGACTTTATTTTATAGCAGTGTATAATTTCTATTGTATTTTGTCACTAGTGTCCCGTTAAAAGTTAGCCTAAAGTAACTCAGGGAAGGAAAGCTGCA
>CAYJJA010000136.1:0-1621 GCA_964370355.1 uncultured Akkermansia sp.
TTGCACTCTGCCTGCGGTTTTTTGCGGGGGGTGGTGGGGGGCCCGCGCGGGGGGCGGGCCTGGCGCGGTGGGGGGGGGGCTTGGAGTTAGAGAAGAGTTTATTTGTATAGATAAATTCCGATCGGAATATGCGTATAAAAGAATGCACTCTTCCTTCTCTTTATTGCCGTGTGTGGAGGTGAACCAAAGAGAAGGGGGGACTTTCTCGTTGTTGGGGTGCTTGGAGTTAGAGAAGAGTTTATTTATATAGATAAATTCCTATCGGAATATGTGGATAAAAGAATGCTCTCTTCCTTCTCTTTATTGCAGTGGGTGGGGATGTGTTCAGGGTGAAGAAGGGAGGTGCTTTGCCCTTTCATTCGATAGCTTTATCAAATAAAAGAGTGTGTAGCCTTCCTTCTGGCGGATGGGCTTGTTTTTGCCTAGGTCAAGATTTATAAGGAGTTAGCAAATGAATCTTGTTGCGAGTATTTAGTACTTGTAAATAGTGCTGTCATATGCGCCCTAGATCATTAATCTAACTGGTAAATGTTAGAAAGTAAAGAAAAATAACTATTAGTCTAGATTACTTATATTTATTGATATATATAAAATGATAATTTCGATTTATATGGAGTCTGAGCTGACAGTTTTAATTTGAAAGAAAAAGCAAATAGTTTTGATGTGAAATATAATGAATTTTCAAATCAAAAAAAATATGATAAAAAATTACGACATTCATAGGAGAGTTCAATAGGAGGTGGCAAATCCGAGCTGCTGCGCCGCATGTTTATTTTTAGAGAGATTCTAAAGTTTTTTCTTCCCCTTGTCATGCCTCTGTTGTGTCGAGTAGGCTGGAATAATAGATCTATCCCAGTGCATCGCGCGTGCGAGGGGAGTGTGTATTTCGCGTGCTTCTCCTCACTTGAGAAATTCTGTGCTGATTTGAGGGGATACCAGGTTCCAATAAAGCCCCTCACAGAGTATGTCTCTGTGAGGGGCTGGATAGAGATAATGGGGTGCTTTTGCTGCGTTGGCTATTTATTTCACCTCGTAGCCTCCACCCATGGCGGTGCAGAGCTCGGCGAGCGCGATGCGTATCTGCTGGCGGGTGGTGATGAGGGTGAGCTCGCTGGAGAGCCAGGCGCGCTCCGCGGAGGCGACGTTGAGGAAGTCGGTCTGCCCTTCCTCGTAGAGGCGTAGGGAGAGCTCCGCGGATTTTTTGTTGGCTGCCATGACTTTCTGCAGCTCGGGGAGTTGGCGGGTGAGCTGGGCGTAGCTGATGAGGGCGCTCTCGACCTCCGAGAAGGCCGAAAGCACGCTCTTGCGGTAGTCCTGTGCTACGGAGAGCTGTTGGAGCTCGGCTATCTTGACGTTCTCCTTGAGGGCGGTGCGGTTGAAGAGGGCTTGGGACGCGCTTGCGCCCAGATTCCACGTGCTGCCTGACCAGAAGTTCGCAAAGTCGCTCGCAGAGCCTGCCGATGCGCTACCTGTCAGCGAGATGCGGGGGAAGAGATTCGCGACGGAGACGCCGATGCGTGCGGTGGCGGCGTGGAGCAGCTTCTCCGCGCGGATGATGTCGGGGCGACGGCGCAGGAGGTCAGAGGGGAGATTCGTCGGGACGCGGGGGATGCGGTTGTAG
>CAYJJA010000136.1:1631-5519 GCA_964370355.1 uncultured Akkermansia sp.
GGGTGGGCGCTGGTGGTCCGTGGGCTTTTGCGGGGGCCGGGGGGGGTTGCGGTTGTAGCCGGTGGGGGAGGGCAGGCTCAGGTGGAGATTGTTGACCGTGGTGCCCATGAGCAGCGCGAGGGTGTTTTCATAGCTGCGTATATTCGCCTCGTAGCGGGGGATGGCGGAGCGTGTGGAGGCGATCGTGGCGCGTGCTTCCTCAAGGTCGAGGGAGGCGCTCATGCCGACGGCGACGCGTTGGGAGACGACGCGGTAGGTGCGCTCTTGGTATTCGAGCTGCTCGCGCGCGATGCGGAGATTCTCCTTGGCGGTGATCCACTGGAAGTAGTTGCTCGCGATGGAGGAGGCGAGCGCTGCACGCGTCGCATTCGCCGCGGCCTTGGTGGAGCCCAGTGAGGCGTAGCTCGCCTCGATCTCGCGTCGCGTCGCGCCCCAGATGTCGGGGGTCCATGCGGCGGAGAGGCTGCCGCTCCAGCGTCCATTGCTGCTGGTGCTGCTAAAGGATCCACTATTGCTGCCACCGAAGCTGCCTGAGAGCGAGGGGAGGATCTCGGAGCGCGTCGAGCGCAGTGAGGCCTCGGCCTGTGAGATGGCGAGCGCGGCTTGGATCATGTCGGGGCTGTTGGCAAAGGCGGTGTTGAGCAGCTGGTTGAGCTGCTTGTCGCGGAATTGTCCCCACCAGCGGGCGAGGTCGCCCTCGGAGCTAGCGGGTGGGAGGGCATTTTGCCAAGTAACAGGGAGATCGGGCGCGTCGCCGCGGAGGAAATTGGGCCCGAAGGTGCAGCTACTCAGGCTCAGGGTGAGCAGCAGGAGGCTGGGGGGGGGGGGGGCGCCCCCCCCTCCGGGGGGGCGGGGGGGGATGCGGGGGCAGGGGGGGGCTATTACTCGTGGCGTAGCGCGTCGATGGGGTCCATGCGGGAGGCTTTCCACGCGGGGTACCAGCCAAAGATAATGCCGATGGCACCTGCGACAGAGACGGAGTAGACAATGGCTATCACGGAGGTGGTGGTGACCCAGCCCATCTTTGCACTGACGATGGTGGAGGCGAGCTGTCCTAGCAGGATGCCGATGATGCCGCCAGTGATGCAGAGTAGGATGGCCTCCAAGAGGAATTGAGCCATGATGTCGCGCGGGCGAGCTCCTACGGCCATGCGCAGTCCTATCTCGCGTGTGCGCTCGGTGACGGAGACCATCATGATGTTCATGATGCCGACGCCACCCACGACCAGCGAGATCATGGCGACGACGAGGAGCAGTGTGCTGATGGTGGAGGTGGTGGTGGTGAGCATCTTGGAGAATTGTGCGCTGTCATGGAGCTGGAAGTCATCAATCTGGCCAGGGCTTAGCTTGTGGGCGGCGCGCAGTACAGGGGCGATGGCATCCATGGCGGGGTTGGCATCTTCCTTGTTCTTGGCCTGTACGACGATGAAGTCAACGGTCTTGGTGCGCAGGGGGTGGGGCGCGTCGTCGTAGCCTTGGAGATCGACACCAGGGTAGTAGTTCACGCTCTTGGCGGGGTAGGTGCTATGCACACTGACACCTGTATTGGCCTGAGCGGTGACCTTGCTGAGCACGGCGGCGGAGGGCGAGCCTTGGAGGCGCATGCGTATGCTGGTCCAGGGGAGGATGGCGACGTCGTCTTGGTCTTGGCCGTTGTGGCCTGAGCCTTTTTTCTCCAGCACGCCTATGACGGTGAAGACGACATCGCGGATGCGTATTTCCTTGCCTAGGGGGTCGGTACCCGCATAGAGATTCTCCGCGACGGTGTTGCCGATGAGGCAGACGCGTGCCGCGTCATCGAGCATTTCCTTGGTGTAGCCGCGTCCTTTGGCGACCTTCCAGTTCTCAATCTCGAGGTAGTGCTCGTTGCCACCGACGATGCTGCCCAGATTCCAGTTCTCCCCATCGACGATGGCTTGACCATTGGAGCGTACGACGGGGGAGACGAGGCTCACCACATCGGAGCATTCGCGCATGATGATCTCAGCGTCTTCGGCCTTCATCGAGGCTTTCCCCCCCTTGCCGCTGCTGACGCCGGCGGTCTTGGTGGAGGCTCCCCAGATCATGATCTTGCCTGCTCCGAGGCTGGCGACGGAGTCAGCGACTTGCTTCTGGGAGCCCTCGCCTATCTCGGTGATGGCGACGACGGCGGCGATGCCGATGACAATACCGAGCACGGTGAGGGTGGCGCGCATGGGGTTGCGCGTCAGGGCGCGCATGCAGGTGGTGAGCAGGATGAGGGGCTTCATGACTTCTTGAGTGATATATTGGTGAGCTCCGAGGCTATGCCCTCGGCGATGAGCCCATCGACCATGTTGATGGCGCGGTCGGTGTAGGCGGCGGTCTCGGGGTCGTGGGTGACGATGATGATGGTGAGTCCTTTTTCCCTATTGAGGTCGCGGAACATGCGCATGACCTCCACCGAGGTGGTGGAGTCGAGGTTGCCCGTGGGCTCGTCGGCGAGCAGGATGCTGGGGTTGTTGATGAGGGAGCGTGCAATGGCGACGCGCTGCTGCTGGCCGCCCGAGAGCTGGGCGGGGGTGTGGTGGTGGCGGTCGTCAATGCCGACGAGCTTCATGAGCTCCATGGCATGGGCGCGTATGTCGGCGGTGCTGCGTGCGGGGTGGGCGTAGTTCGCAGGCATCATGACGTTCTCAAGGGCAGTGGTGCGTGCGAGGAGGTTGAAGTTCTGAAAGACGAAGCCGATGCGCTCGTTGCGCAGCTTTGCACGCTCGTTGACGTTGTAGTGTGCCACGTTCTTGCCTGCGATGTAGAACTCACCGCTGGTGGGGTGGTCGAGGCAGCCGAGTAGATTCATGAGCGTGGACTTGCCCGATCCTGAGGCTCCGGTGAGGGAGACAAACTCCCCCTCCTCGATGTTGAGGGTGATGCCTTTGAGGACGGGGAGGTCGATCTCACCAAGGTGGTAGACCTTGGTGATGTCGCGTAGCTCGATGATGCTTTTCTTGGGGGAATCTTCCATGGGGGCTAGGGGGAGGGGGTTCTCGTGCTCTAGGGGGTGGGCTTAGCGAGGTCCGCCACCGCCGCCGCCACCGCCGCCTTTGGCTGCAGGTGCTGTGCCACCGTCTCCTGTGCCGCGTGCGCGACGCTGGGGACGTCCCATGCCAAAGAAGCTGCCACCCTTGCCTTTCATGGCATCAGGATTCGTGATGGTTGCTGCGGTGACGATCTCGTCCTCGAGGCTGAGCTCTTGACCGGGGAGGAGGGTGACGACGGAGCGTGCTCCATCGGAGATGCCGCGGATGACGCGGATAGGGGCTACCTTGTCCTCGCTGACTTTTTTCCAGATGAGGGCGACGTTCTTGTTGCGCTTGCCTGCGCCTTCAGGACGTGCTGTGCCTTCAGGACGTGCTGTGCCTTCAGGGCGTGCTGCGCCTTCGGGGCGGGGACCCTTGCCGGCCCTGCGTGCTGTGGCCATTTTTGCGCTGGCGGCTTCGTCGATGAGGAAGGTGCGGGGCTTGTATTCAAAGGCTGCGTCAGGGACGGTGAGGGCATCGGGGATCTCGTCGATGATGAAGTAGACATTCGCGCTCATGTAGGGGAGTAGGCGTCGCTCGGGGTTGTTGATATCGACCTCGACGATGTAGGTGACGACGTTGGAGCTCATGGTGGCGTTGGGGCGTATCTTGTTGACCACGCCGGTGAATTCCTCGTTGGGCATGGCATCGACGGTGTAGGTGACTTTTTGACCGGGGCGGATCTTGGCGATATCGACTTCATTCACGCTCGTCCAGATTTGCATCTCACTGAGGTCGTGGGCGACGAGGAAGAGCACGGAGGTGCTCATGCTACTCACGACGGTCTCGCCTATGTTGCCCTGTCGCACGATGATGGTGCCATCGACGGGGGGCTTGATGCGGGTGTATT
>CAYJJA010000137.1:0-5487 GCA_964370355.1 uncultured Akkermansia sp.
CGGATAATTAGCTGGTTACGGAGTGGCTTGGTGTTTTTAACAGGACACTAGTGACCGTCAATATCAACTTTCTCCAAAATGAAATCATATTTAGGATGCACATAGCGAGCGTATTCAGAGAAATCTTGGCATGAGGTGAAAATCATGCTCATGAACGCTAGGCAGATTGTTTTTACTAGGTTACTCATCGCATATACATCTTACTTGATTAAATAGAGTCTTGCAAGGAGAAAACGAGAGATAGCTCTCGTACTGCCAAGCTCGCTTGGTGACCGTCACTAGGACTTTTAGTACGGCGTCAGAAGAGAAAACACAATCTGCTCCAACACAAATCCCTCGCAGTGTGTGTCACGTTCTTGATCAGCTACATTCGTGAAATACGACTCAGAAAAAGTCTCCACACAGGACGAATAAACAGTGCTACTCAAACCAAGCTAAATCGCCCGAGAAAAGCTTCTCGGGCGATTTAAAGTTGGCTAGCTAAGGCAAATGTAGCTCGGAGGCGCGGTGCTCTACGCCATCATGCGCTTCCTCAATGCTCTCAAGTTATTCTTGACGAAGGTGGCACTTGCGACAGCTGAGGATATTTTATATTTATAAGCTCTTGATATTAGAAATATTATCCTTATTCTGTCCCTCATTGTCACGGGCGTTGCCTTCTGTATCTGGTCCCAAGGAATAGATGTCAAAGTCAGCGTTGACGCCAGTACCTTCTTTGCTACCTGTTGTCTCAGCCTCACAGCCGAGGCGGTAGCGGTAGGCGGTGCCCCAGGGGTCGAGGATGATAAAGCGCGCGCCTCTCTTGCCCTTGGCATCGGGGGATTTCTGAAGGGGGCGCTTGATGACAGGGATGCCTTCGGCGGTCTCAGCAGCATTGGACTTGATGATAACCAGATCCTTGATATAGACGGTATTCATCTGATCAGTCTTCTTGTTCCTGTCGGGCTTGCCGTCATTGTTGGTGTCACCCGAGAGCATCCCGTAGAGCACATGTCCGCTCCATTCATCACCATTCGCATAGGGCAGTACTCCTCCACTGTCGGCTTTGTATGCCTCGACTCCTGCTGCTAGCAGGGCGAGCTGGGTCTCAGCTGTATTCTTCATCGCCATATTGAGGTAGAGGTTACGCGCCGACCAAGCCGCGGCCAAGAGGAAGGCCATGATGGAGATGACGATGAGAACCTCTATCAGGGTGAAGCCCCCTTTGTGGGGGGCTGCTTGCCTGTGAGTCAAACGTGTTTTCATGATCGTAGGGTCTACGCGCTTAGACGCTCTTGATGATTTCCATCATGGGCAGGAAGATAGCCAGCACGATACCACCGACGACGACCGCGAGGAAGACGATCATGATGGGCTCGAGCATGGAGGTCATGGCGGAGACGGCATTGTCTACCTCTTCATCATAGACATCGGCGACCTTCATGAGCATGTCGGGGAGCTGACCTGTCTCTTCACCCACGTCAACCATGGAGATCATCATGGGGGGGAAGACCGCACAGGTGCTCATGGGGGAGACGATGGACTCACCCTCACGTACCGCATCATGGGTCTTGGAGATGGAGTCAGCGACAATCATATTGCCCGCTGTATCGCGTGTGATGAGCAGAGCCTGGAGGATGGGGACACCCGAGGCGACGAGTGTGCCAAAGGTACGGGAGAATCGCGCAACCGCGCTCACGCGGTTCAGATTGCCGATGAGGGGGACCTTCAGCATGATCTTATCATAGGTGAGAGCACCCTTGGGCGTGCGCTTCCAGAACTTCAGACCGACAAAGAAGAGGAAGATACCGACGAGCACCACAAAGGCATTCGGCACAACGGGGACGATCGTCGAGCTCATCATCTTGTCCGACGCATTGAAGACGAACTCGGAGATGAGGGGCAGCTCGACATCGCCGCCTTCAAACATGGTCTTGAACTTGGGAACAATGACCAGCATGAGGAAGACGAGAATACCCATCGTGATGACGAGAATGATGAGCGGGTAGACCATCGCGGAGGTGATCTTGCCGCGCAGCTTGCTGGCCTTTTCTTGGTACTCAGCGAGACGGTTGAGCACGACCTCGAGCACACCACCGAGCTCACCTGCCTTCACCATGTTGACAAAGAGATTGTTGAAGAGCTTGGGGTAGGCGGCGAGTGCCTCGGAGAAAGTCGAGCCACCTTGGACGGAGTCGGCGAGACCTTGGATGGTGGCACGCAGATTCGCATTGGGCTCTTGCTTGGTGAGCACGGTGAGGCTCTGGAGCAGCGGGAGACCCGCGTTGATCAGCGTGGCGAGCTGACGGGTGAAGATCATGAGCTCCTTTTGCTTGACTGAGGCTCCCGCCTTGCCCTTGGATCTGGTCTTAGCTCCTTTTTTCCCCTTGACTTGCTTTTCTTGGGGACCGGTGGCTTTGCCTCCCTTGACCTCGCGGCAGTCGCGCAGGAGGAGTCCGAGGGAGCGGACTTGCTCAGCGGCTTCGATCTTGGAGGAGGCTGAGATAATTCCAGTCTTTTCGACACCGTTTTGATCCAGTGCTGTGTATTTAAAATTAGGCATATAAATGGGTGATGATGGTGAAGGGTGCTAGTTTAGAACGTTATGAGTATAATAAAATTGGCTTAGATAGTCAAGCGATTAAGTGTACTTGAGTACTTCTTCGATAGTGGTGTTGCCCTCAAAGATATTGTGAATACCGTCTTCACGCAGCGTGCTCATGCCCAGCTCGATGGCTTTTTGCTTGAGGACGATGGAGGGGACATTCTTCGTGATCATATCCTTGATGGGATCAGAGGCGTGGAGGAGCTCATGGAGTCCCTTACGTCCTTTGTAACCCGTATTCGCGCATTTGTCGCAACGCTCACCGGTGAAGAACTGCTGAGCACCAATGAGGCTAGGATCAATACCCAGCTGCTGGAGTAGAGAGGCCGAGGGTGCGTAGGGAATCCTGCAATAGGGGCATATCGTGCGCACAAGTCGCTGGGCGAGGATGCCGATGATGGTCGCGGAGAGCAGGAAGGGCTGCACACCCATATCCACAAAGCGCGTCACCGCACCTGCCGAGTCATTGGTGTGGAGTGTGGAGAGCACAAGGTGACCTGTGAGGGCGGCTTGGATGGCGATCTGAGCCGTGTCTTTGTCACGAATTTCCCCCACGAGGATGCGGTCGGGGTCTTGACGCAGGAAGGCGCGTAGGACGCGGGGGAAGGTAACACCAATACCCTCATTGATAGGCACCTGCACGATGCCATCGATGTCGTATTCGACAGGGTCTTCGGCGGTAAGTACCTTGGCGTCCTCGGTGTTGACCTCGCGCAGTGCCGCGTAGAGCGTAGTGGTCTTACCCGAGCCCGTGGGGCCTGTGACGACGAAGATGCCGTTGGGCTTGTTGACCGTATCGAGGATGTACTCGTGTATCTTGGGCGAGAGATTGAGGTTGTTGAGATCGAGGCTGACGCTGTTGCGGTCGAGGACACGGAGCACCACGGACTCACCGTACTGGGTGGGCAGGGAGTTCACACGCATGTCAACGGCGAGGTCTCCTACCTTCATCACGATACGTCCATCTTGGGGGACGCGTCGCTCAGCTATATTCATCCCTGCCATGACCTTCACGCGCGAGATCACAGGCGTGGCGAGGTGTACTGGGGGAGGTGACATCTCGTAGAGAGAGCCATCGACGCGGTAGCGAATCTTGAACTCATGCTCAAAGGGCTCAAGGTGGATGTCAGAGGCCTTCTCTTTGATGGCCTGCGTGATGACCAGATTGACAAATCGGATCACGGGAGCTGCATTGGCCTCATCCACGCCGTCCTGACTGCCGACACTCATCGTGCCCAGCTCGCTGAGCAGATCATCCATGGCGGCTTCGGCACCTCCGTAGCATTCGGTGATGCGGGCTCGTACCTCGTAGTCAGCGGCGACATAGAGGTAGATATCGCGTCCTGTCGCGACGCGCAGGTCGTCAATGATCTGCGGGTTGAGCGGGTCTTCTACACAGATGTAGAGTCCCTCGCCGTCGCGGTATTCGACAGGGAAGGCACCCAGCATGCGTGCCTGAGCTGCGGGGATCATGCCGAGGACATGATCAGGTGGGGTAAAGTCAACCAGAGAGATGTATTGTGCGCCTACTTCGGTGGCAATGACATTCCAAAAATCTTCTGGGGAGCCGATGATGCCAAAGTCGATGAGTGTCTCCCAGACTTCCTTGCCGCTATTGCCCATCTCATCGACGATGTCGCGTGCGAGTGAGGTGTCGAGCATGCCGCTGTTGACGAAGACTTCGAGTACTAAGTTTGTATCCATAAATGGTAAATTGAACTACTAAAAAAAGGTGAATAAAAGGGTGTGTGTCTGCGTGCTTGTCGCGCCTCATCAGTGAGCGTCGCCTGTGGTGACTCGGATGACTTCTTCAGCGGAGAGCTGACCTGCTAGCACCTTACGTATACCATCTTCACGCAGCGTGCGCATGCCTAGCTCACGCGCCTTGGAGCGCAGCTGGGCGGAGGTGAGATCGGAGTTGATCAGTCCGCGCACGTCGTCGGTGACTTGGAAAATTTCAAAAATACCCATACGACCACGCGCACCCTTGCCACGGCACTTGTCACATCCTGCGGCCACCTTGACGGGGCGGCTAGGGTCTATACCCAGCGTGAGAGCCTCCTTGGGCGTGAGCACGCCGTCGCGCTTGCACTCGCAGAGGCGGCGGCAGAGACGCTGCGCCATAATCGCACGCACGGAGGAGGCGATGAGGAAGCGGTCAATGCCCATGTCGGCGAGACGGGCGACGGAGGAGGGCGCGTCATTGGTGTGGAGGGTGGAGAGCACCAAGTGACCTGTCATGGCGGCTTGGATGGCGATGCCAGCGGTCTCGCCATCTCGGATTTCACCTATCATGATGATGTTGGGCGCCTGACGGAGCATGGCGCGTAGCGCGGCGGCGAAGGTCATGCCAATGTCGGTACGAATCATGACCTGATTGATACCAGCGAGCTCGTATTCAACAGGGTCTTCAGCCGTGATGATCTTTTTGTCGGGACGGTTGATGTGGTTGAGACAGGCGTAGAGGGTCGTCGTCTTCCCCGAACCTGTAGGACCGGTGACGAGAATGACACCGTCGGGCAGCGTGACGAGCTGGTCAAAGGTGGCCTCGTCATCCGAGAGGAAGCCCAGCTGGGGAAGCCCTAGCGTCAGCGCGGACTTGTCCAGAATACGCATGACCACGGACTCACCGTGATTGGTAGGTACGGTGCTCACACGGAGGTCAATGTGACCGCCATTCTTGAGATCAAGCTCAATACGACCGTCTTGGGGGACGCGCTTCTCGGCTATACTCATGGTGGAGCTCATGACCTTGAGGCGTGCGATCATCGCGCCCAAGAGCTTCTTGGGATGATTCGCCACCTCGACAAGGCGACCGTCCACGCGGTAGCGCATGCGCACTCTATCCTCCATGGGCTCGATGTGAATATCGGAGGCGCGCATGCCGTGCGCCTCGTTGAACA
>CAYJJA010000138.1:0-5460 GCA_964370355.1 uncultured Akkermansia sp.
CCCTCACGCAGCTTGAAGTTTGCAACGCTCTTGCGGGCGTAGGTCATGGCTGGCTTTTGGCCAGTGATCTTGGCGATTTCGGCAACGGCATCTTCGACGGCTTGCTTGCGGTCGGGGTGCTTGCCCATACACGTAGTCACCACGATCTTCTCAAGGCGAGGGATCTGGTGTACGTTCTTATACTGATGCTTCTCCTTGAGAGCAGGGGATACCTTCTCTTGGTAGAACGTTAGCATGCTTGGTTTGCTCATAATTAATATATAGCGGGTCAGCTCGTTTGGTTATTGGTTGATGGCTTAAGCGCGGAACTTAGCTGCCTGTCGGCATCTTAGCTCACTTTCTTCACATTGGAGATGTGGATTGGCGCGTCGATTTCCTTGATGCCACCTTCGGGATCGGATTCCGTAGGTTTGGTCGCCTTCTTGACGGTGCGTGCACCTTCGACAATGACGGTCTGCTTTTTGGCATTAATGGATAGGACGACACCACGCTTGCCCTTGCTCTTTCCAGTGATTACTTCTACAGTATCACCTTTTTTCACGTGGGTCTTCATCGTTGTGTTGATGTGTTATTAGATAGCTGTTCTGCGGGATGCAGTACAGGGCGGCTACTCTAAACTTTTCGATGCCGAAAGTCAAGCAAAATGATGCCTTATTTCAAAGAAAAAAGTCGAGCGCTTTCGACGTTGACAGAAATAGTGGGAATGAGGCTTGATTTTTGTTTGGAAACAGGCTAAGCTATCTCTATGAAATTCACGGCATTAATCCTTCTTCCTCTGATGAGTGGCGTTTTGTTGACCTCCTGCAAATCCTCGCTCAAGAACTTTACACCAGCTCATCTGATCGCTCCTCATCCTAACGATGCTCCTGGTATCGAAATTTCTCGTAAGGCGGAGCGTGATAAGCGTGAGAAGGAGGGCCGCTACAAGATTGGCGAGGAGCTCCCCGTTGCTGGTGGCAAGGCCATGCTCTTTATGAGCAATCCCGACTACGATGTCAGGACAAAGCCCGTGGGCAAGCTCGTCGAGGCAACCAGTGCCAAGGTGATTTTTTGCGAGGGACTCTATTACTTTGTCGAAACCAATAATCAGGACCGTGGCTATATTCGCGAGACTGACCTCTCGCCCGCCCAGCTGAGCGATGCGCTGCCTGAGCCTAGCTCAAGCCACTTCAGCAGATCTAGCAGCCCTGCTGGCTCAAGTGCATCTCCCTCGGTCTATCCCGGCGATATCGAGCCTCTGCCCGCAGAGACAGGTCCTCCTAGTCTCTTCCCCGGTGCCGGTGGTCTCCTGCTTGGCGGTGATGAGCAGGGCCCCACTGCGACGACCCAGTCAGGGCGTGTCGTCAATATTAGGACACGTGACACGGGACGCGGCAAGGACTTTGAAGAGGTAAAGGCCTCGCTTGAGAGACATGAGCAGGAGTCCAAGGCTGCCCCCAAGGGCATTCCTACACCAGAGGCTCTGCCTCCTCTCTCGCCTGCGAGCGCGGATGTCATCCCCGATCTACCCGAGCCTAGTACAGGTGCTGGTAATTAAGGATATCCCTGTCGATGGAGCTTCCAACGAAAATTCTCAAGGCGCTGGATGCTTTTTTGCTCTATCAAGCGGCAGAGCGCGGAGCTAGTCAGCTGTATAGAAGCTCCTTGTACCAGAGTCTTGCTGCTTTTCTCACCTGGTGTGAGCAGCAGGCTCTGGATGCTTTTTGCCTCCAAGAGCCAGATTTGCATCGCTATCTCTTGTATTTGCTCGAAGAGCGCGAGCTCAAGGCGTCTAGCCGACGTGTCGCCTTGGTGCATCTGCGCGTGTTTTACCGCTTTCTCACGCGCCGTGGCTATGTGAAGAAGAATCCTGCCCAGCTGCTACGCGGTGCAAGGCTCGCGCAGCGGCTGCCAAAGAATCTCGCCCAAGCGCAAATCGCGCAGCTGCTCGATGCGGTGGACGGGGCAGAGCTACCCTATGGTGCGCGTGACCGTGCGATGATGGAGCTGCTCTATGGCAGTGGGCTTCGCGTGAGTGAGCTTTTGGCTTTGCGTGGGCATCAGGTGGATTGGGATGAGGGCTTTTTGCGCATTGAGGGCAAGGGGGGTAGGACGCGCTATGTGCCTATGGGCTCTCGTGCGAGTGCGGCTCTGCGCTTTTATTTGCAGCGTGCGCGTCCGCTGTTGATTAAGCCTGCTCGCCGCGTGGGGGATCTCATTTTTCTTTCTAATAGGGGAGGGGAGTTGACGCGAGGGCGTGTGCGTCAGATCTTGATGGAGAGAGCACTTGAGGCGGGGCTTGATGCGCATGTCTTTCCGCATCTGCTGCGGCATTGCTTTGCCACGCATCTCTTGGAGAATGGGGCGGATCTGCGCGTGATTCAAGACCTGCTCGGGCATGCGAATCTCGCCACGACGGAGATTTACACGCATGTGGAGTCAACGCGTCTCAAGGAGATTCACGCGCGTTTTCACCCGCGAGGACGCCGCGGGAGTCAGCCAGAGGGGGCTTCTGGTCAGTAAGAGTGATAAGCCTTGCTTTGTAGTTGCATTGCAAGCTCTATGCGTGTATGCTTGCGCTGTGCAGTCGGATGATCATTATGTCGAGGAGGAGGAGCTGCGCAGCTATGACTGCGGGGTGGCTTGTATGATGCTGGGTCTTGTGCCGCTGATGATTTACTTTGTCTTTTTTGACCGTAATCTCGTCACGATAGCTCTGTTAGCTGTGCTGCTGCTGCTGCTCTCTCTGGTCGTGTTTGCCGTGGCTGCCTTTACGGGCTGGCGCGGGATAGGGCGTGTGATTAATATTTTGGGCTGTATTCTCACACCGCTTTATGTCTATTTTGCCTACGCCATCTGGGATAGGGCTGATGTGTTTGACATGCCCAAGAGGGGGGAGTCGCGCGATGTCTATCTCCCTATGCCTTGGGATGATTGAGGGGCTCGTCCCATGAGGGTAGGCTGCTGGGAAGCCACGCTGTGTATTCTGCTGGAATGGGAGCCTCTAGGGCGATGCGCTGCCCGCTGCGAGGATGCGTGAAGGCGAGTCGCCATGCGTGCAGCATGAGGCGCCCCGTCTTGGCACGCTGTCTATGAGGCTTGGCATAGATGGGATCTCCGATGAGGGGGTGGCCTAGGTGGAGCATGTGGACGCGTATCTGATGTGTGCGACCTGTGTGCAGTGTACACATGATCAGTGAGCAGTCATTGCTGATGTCGTAGTGCAGCAGCTGCCAGTCGGTGATGGCGGCCTTGCCCGAGCCTGGGTTGACGACGGTCATTTTCAGCCTATTGACGGGGTGGCGCCCAATGTTGGTAAAGATGCGCCCTGATTGCTCCTTGGGCTGTCCTTGCACGAGCGCGAGGTAGATTTTGGAGGTGCTGCGCTCGGCGAATTGGCTCGTGAGCGAGACGTGGGCTTGGTCATTCTTGGCGACGACGATGCAGCCGCTCGTGTCCTTGTCAAGGCGGTGAACGATGCCGGGCCTCTCCACGCCGCCCACTCCCGAGAGGTCGCGGCAGTGGTAGAGCACGGCGTTGACCAGCGTGCCGTCTGGGTTGCCCGCAGCGGGGTGGACGACCATGCCGCTGTCCTTGTCGATGACGATGAGATCACTGTCCTCGTGGAGGATGTGTAGTGGGAGGTCTTGGGGGAGATTCTCCGTGCTCTCGGGCTCGGGGATGGCTATGCTCAGCCTCATCCCTAGCTCGACGGGGGTCTTGGGCTTGCTGCTCTTGCCATTCACGAGGATGTCGCCTGACTTGATGAGAGCTTGGATGCGCGAGCGTGATACTTCGGGGAGCTGGATGACGAGGTATTGATCAAGGCGCAGTCCGACATGATCTTCTGTGACGAGCAGTTGCATGAGCAGGGCGTTTGGAGGGCGTGCTTACATCCCAGTGGGATGGTCTATAAAGAAGGTGGGTAGTGCGAATTGCTTTGCTAGTAAGCTACCCAGTGCCTTAACTCCAAAAGTCTCGGTGGCGTAATGCCCACCAAAGAGTATATTCATACCTATGTCTTCTGCGGCATTGAGTACCCAGTGATTTTCCTCACCGGTGATGAAGGTACGGTAGCCTTTGGCATGCATTCTATAAATTTCTGGTCCAGCTCCACCCGAGCAGAGCGCGACGCGTCCCGCGAGCATATCTGGGGAGAGTAGATGACCAGTTACGGGCGAGCCAAGGAGCTGCTCAAAGCGAGCCTTGAGCTCGCCGAGTGTGCCGTCAAAGTCACCAGCCAGCCCTATGCTCTGCCCTTGCGATTCTACCTCGGGGGTGATATTGCTGAGCCCTAGTCCTGTGGCGATGCAGGCATTGTTGCCGAGCTGGGGGTGCATGTCGAGTGGGAGGTGGGAAGAGTAGATGGCGAGATTGTTGCTCAGGCAGCGTGTGAGCTTGTCCTTCCACCACCCTGTGATGGCTTGCTGTCCTGCCCAGAAGATGCCATGGTGGACGATGAGAAGATCTGCGCCCTCGGAGATGGCGGCATCTATCGTTTTTCGTGTGGCGTCTACGGCGAGGGCTACTCGGGTGACCTTGCCGTTATTTTCTATTTGCAGACCATTGAGTGCGTCGCGGCTATCGCGTACGCTGGAGTTTTGAAGTTCGCGGTCGAGTAAGGAGACTATTTCTTGGAGTGTGGTTCTCGCGTTCTCGTTGGGGGGGGGTTGGGGGGGGCCGCGGGGGGGGGGGGGCGGGGGTTTCTGGGGGGGCGCTGGGGCACGGGGCTGAGGGTTTGCTACGGGAGGCTATTTCTTGGTTGAGGCGTATGTTGAACTCACTGGCCATGTCATAGCCACTATCGCCTAGGTAGGCACCCAGGGCGGCGATCTCGACGAGGCGTGACATGTCGCGCCCCGGTGCTACAGGGAGGTTGAGCCGTTGTACTTTGACTCCGAGTATGTCTATCATGCGCTTATCCATGCCCAGTCTCTCCTTCTCTGTCATTTCACCATCGGAGAGGTTGATGACGAGGTTGAGCTTGACTTCGCGGCTGTAGGCTTTGAGCCCAAAGAGATTGGTCACATTGATGATGCCTAGTCCGCGTATCTCAATGAAGCCTCGGCTGAGCTTTGGCGAGGTGGTGATGAGCTCACCGTTGACGTTGCGTATACGCACTAAGTCATCGGCTACGAGCGATGCGCCTCGCTCCACCAGCCCGAGTGTGATCTCGCTCTTTCCTATACCGCATTTCCCCGTGATGAGCACACCCGCACCGCGCACCGAGACCATGCAGCCGTGCATGCTCGTATTATCAGCAAATTCATTCTCAAGCACCAAGGTAGCGCGATTCGCAAAGTGCATCGTGCGATTGGGCGTCTGAAAGACACAGATCGCGTGCTCATCGGCAAGGGCGAGCACATCCATGGGGACGAGGGCCGCGCGTGTGAAGACGATACAAGGGATGGTCTTGTAAGAAAAGAGAGCACGCAGTCGCTCGCGCCTCTCTTCTGCCGAGAGTGTCTCAAGGAAGGCGAC
>CAYJJA010000139.1:0-4744 GCA_964370355.1 uncultured Akkermansia sp.
CCCCGTAGGGGCGAGCGAAGCGAGTTTATGCCGGATTGCGACTTGATGGGCTCTACCTAATCAAGTACGCAGACCGTGTTTCCTTCATTATTACTTTGGCAGGACTTAATGAAGGATCAGCAGCTTGCGTAGCAACTAACAGAGACGCTATCAAGTCGTAATTTGGCACAAATTGCATGCCAATTTGAGACGAAGCATAAGGCTGAGGATCAGTCGCTGCGCTCCTGCCCCTTCGGGTACTTATACAAATTACTCCTTGACAGCATCTCCGTTAGTTGCTTAAGAGCATGCACTTCCTTTTGTTGAATGAAAAATAATATTTTTCACCCAACAAAAAGAAGCTTTAATATTCAGATATGCCTATTTGCGGGAATTCTACAATTTGTTACATTAACTACTGCCAGAGCAATAAGATGACTCTATGGCCGCGGTTCAGATTTTGTCATACTGAGAGACTCGGTGATGAATTGCTTGTAAATATTGATAAATATGCTTTCCACTAGTTTAAAGATTGTTGCGAATTGTTAAATATGATTCCTCTTTCATATGCTATTTTCTCATTGATCTAGCTATAATGCGATGGATGAGAATGTTCTTGCATAGATTGGTGTAGATGTTTTAAAATTGAATTATGAACAAGGTGATATTATTGTCAATTGCTACGATCGTTACGGTCTGTGGATTGAGCTATAAGCTTTTGGCAAAGCAGGCGGCACGGGATAAGGCTGCCTATGAAAAGCATGCGGATCAGTTGGGGGATGACTTGGGGCGACCAGTTTTTCTGCGCATTACCAAGGAGAGTCGCATGCTAGAGCTGCTTGTGAAGCGTCCCAAGGGCTGGCAGGTGATGAAGATCTACCCCATCCTCGGGATGAGCGGTACGCTAGGCCCCAAGCAAAAGGAGGGGGATTGTCAGGCGCCCGAGGGCTTTTACTCTGTGGTCAAGGGCAATATGAATCCTAGGAGCAATTATCATCTTTCCTTTAATATTGGATACCCCAATGCCTACGATAAATCGCAGGGACGCACTGGCTCTTTTATCATGGTGCATGGCAGCATCTACTCCATTGGCTGCTTTGCCATGGGGGATGAGGCTATTGAGGAGATTTACACCATGGTGGATCAGGCTCTCCTCAAGGGGCAGTCATCTGTGCCCGTGCAGATCTATCCCTTTGATATGACCACGGCTCGTATGGAGGCAGAGAGGCAAAATGAGCATCACCCCTTCTGGCTACGCTTGCAGTCTGGCTGGCTCTACACGCGTGTGACCAATGCTCCCTATGTGCCCGTCGATTGAGGGGCATGGGCTATAGGGGGCTTGAGTGACGAGGGCAAGGGCTATTGTGAGCTCTTATTGGCTGCTTTTGGGGTGAGAAATGCCTTGATGAGCTCGTCGTAGAGGCTGAGCTCATGATCACCGACACGACTGGTGAGCAGACTCCATGCGTTGTCGTGAATAAAGGGGTAGCCACGCTCGTCGCTTTGGCGACCATCGAAGCGTAGATTCACATCCGCGCCCTTGCTCTCCTTCCATCGGCCGCTCATTTCGTGTACAAAGTCGCGGTTGGATTGGGAGTGGACGACGTAGCTATTGCCCCACCAGTTGAGATGCGCGGGGCGCGTGCGAGGAGAGGCGCGGTCGACGGGGTCGAGGGTGACTAGGTAGAGGGGCGCGCCGCCTGCTTGGAGGAGGCGCGTGACCTCGAGTGCGCGTGCTGCCCCGAGGCTATGCCCCATGATGATGACGGGGCTTGTGGGGTTGTGCTTGCGAAAGGCGGTTATATCTTGTGCGATGCGCTCGTTGGCGAGGTGAGGCTTGCTTTGATTTCCACCGTGCCAGTGGTAGTAGGCTCTGACCTGCTTTGCCACGCGAGGTAGGGCGGGGAAAGCCTCACTGACCTTGTGAAAGTAGCCACCGAGCTCATCTGCATAGCCTCCTATGAAGATGAGCGCGGCTTGCGCTTTCACGGGCTGTAGGGGGACTTGATTGTGCATGCGAGCATGCTCTCCAAAGCGTTTGACATGATCGAGAAGATCGGTGAAGTCGTTGGCGGCACTCGGGCTGCTCAGGGAGCTGAGTAGAGCCCACGCGGCTAGGGAGCAGAGGCGCTCGGGGAGCAAAACTTGCATGTGAAGGAGGGGCAGAAATGCTGCGTGGGGTGATTAGCGTTGAGGAGGAGTACTGCAGGTGAGCTTGGGTGCGATGGAGACGACGGGGCGCACGGGGTAGGAGCTACCGTCTTTCGTCACATAGTAGTGGACCTGTGTCATGTGTACGAGGGCGGCGAGCTTGAGCGTCTTGATGAGCTTTGCCACATCGGGGGATTGTCCCTCGATGTCTTTTTTGATATCGACGTAGATGAGGCTACCCGCCTCGGCCTTGGCATCTCCGTATTCACCCTTTTTGCTGTAGTTGAGATTGCGCCCGACTTCAAAGATAGCCACCGTGGAGCCATGCCCGCAGCGATCGGGGCATTGAGCGGTCATGTGGCGACAGGGGATTTCCTTTGTGCCCTTGTAGAAGGCGAGGACCTCATTGCGAGCGAGCTCCTGCGCTGGTGGGAGAGGGGCTGCATGGAGGCTGAGAGTGGAGAGAAGTGCTGTAATGAATGCGATTTTCATATCATCCATGCTAGCAAAATATGCCTTTCAATCATAGTAAAATATCAGTCATACGTGTAAATTATTCTAGGAGCTGGCACTCTTCTTTTCATTGACCATACAATAGATGATGTGTAAAATGTCAATATGACTCCGCTGCACACCATCCGCAGAGCTTTCTTGAACACTGATCTTTCCTAGCCATGCCACGCCCCTTTATCAAAATCTGTGGTCAGACTGAGCAGCATGCTATTGATCATGCTCTCAGCCTAGGCGTTGATGCGCTGGGCTTTATCTTTCATGAGAAAAGCCCCCGCTCCATGAGCCCGCAGCAAGCCGCAAGCCTACACACAGGCTGCTCACTGCGCGTTGGAGTCTTTGTCCAGCAAGAGGGGATGAGCATTCGCGCCATGATGGATGCCGCGAGGCTCGATCTAGCTCAGCTCCATGGGGCACAGACACGCGCGGATGCCGAGCTCATCGGCTGCTCACGCGTCATCCGAGTGCTTTGGCCTGATCGTTACCCCGCGCCCGATGCCCCTAAGAGCCTCCAAGCTGATATAGACCATTGGGCGCAGCACTGTGCCTACTACCTGCTCGATGCGGGGCAGGATGGTGGGGGGCATGGCTGCACTCTACGCGCGGCTCACCTACTTGCACAGCTACGCTTCCCGCGCCCATGGATACTCGCAGGAGGACTCAATGCGCAAAATGCAGGCTCGCTCTACGAGCAGTATTGTCCTTATGGACTCGATCTGAACAGCGGGCTAGAAAGTAGCCCTGGGGTGAAGGATGCAGGCAAGGTGAGTGCGCTCTTTGCGCAGTTTGCATAAAAAGAGGTCCTATTCATTCCCACTCCACCTTGGCAATGATAGGGATGATGAGCTGCTTTCTAAAATGCCTCGGGGAGGCTATCCCAGCGGGTGGTGTAGGCGGGGGTGCTGTAGGAGCGATGCCAGAGCTGCTCAGTGGCGTGGTTGGCAAAGTGGATCTTGTGACCCGCGCGTTGGAGCTCGTCGAGTGTCTCCATAAGGGGGCTCTTGGCGGGGTGCGGGTGGTCAAAGGTGGGGTGGAAGGACTCGGCGGGTAGGAGGCTGCTGAGGATGACTCCGATTTTCTTGTAGTCAAAGCCAGCCTTATAGACTTGCTCGAGTAGCGCGGTGGCGGCTTGGGTGTGGATGCGCGTGTCATCACTAGGGTGGGCGTGACTCAGCGCGAGGCTGCTGGCGTATTGCTGCTTGTGATGGTCAAAGGGGGAGGTGCGTAGGATGACCTGCACGTCGCGGGCGAGCAGCCCTTCTTGGCGTAGGGTGCGTGCGGCCTTCTCGACGAATTGGCAGAGCACGCCGCGTAGCTCCCCCCAGTCGCGAATGCCTTTTTTGAGGGATCGGCTGACCATGATTTGCCCGCGCGTGCTCTTGGGCTCATCGCTGATGCAGTCCTTGCCACGTAGTTCGAGCGCGAGACGCTCGCCGTTGACGCCGAATTGGCGGCGCAGTAGCTCAAGGCTGCTCTTGGCGAGGTCTTCTGCGCTGTGGATGCCTAGGGCTCGTAGGCGCGGGGCGAGTTTTTTGCCCACACCCCAGATGTCGGAGACGGGGGTGCGGCTGAGTAGCTCTGCCCAGTCGCTGGGGGTGCGCAGGGCGTAGACTCCTCGCTTGTCGGGGGCTTTTTTGGCATGCTCGTTGGCGAGCTTGGCTAGGGTCTTGGTGGGGGCGAGCCCGACGCTGGTGCTGATGCCTGTCCAGCGTCGAATGCGCTGGCGCAGCGCACGACCCTCCTTTTCCCAGTCGGTGAAGTGCTCGTCATCGACATGGGCAAAGGCCTCATCAATGCTGTATTGCTCAATGCGAGGGAGGGCATCTTCGAGCATGCTCATGATGCGCTCAGAGAAGTCGCCGTAGAGGGAGAAATTGCTCGAGCAGACGATGGCACGGCATTGCTCAACGCGAGCTCGGCATTTGAAGTAAGGCTCGCTCATGAGAAAGCCCGCAGCCTTTGCCTCCGCGCTGCGCGAGATGATGCAGCCGTCATTGTTGGAGAGCACGATGAGGGGGCGTGCTCTCCAGTCGGGGCGTAGGACTTGCTCGCAGCTGGCAAAGAAATTGTTGCAGTCAAAGAGGAGGTACATTCTTATGCGCCA
>CAYJJA010000139.1:4754-5370 GCA_964370355.1 uncultured Akkermansia sp.
TCTGCTCGCGCGCGGCGTGTTGGGCTCGCTTTGTTGTGAGCTCTCCCTTAGAGCTCGAGCTTGACCGTGATGATGCCGGTGACGATCTTGGGGTTGGGCTTGACGCTGCTGGCCTTCATGACCTGTCCTGTGAGGTAGTTGAGCAGCTTCATATTGCCGGCTTTGACTTCGCCGACTTGCTTGGGGTTGGCGGCGATGATTTGCTCAACGAGTGCTTCGAGGGAGGCGGTGTCGGTCTTTTTGTAGCCTAGTGATGCGGCCGCTTCCTCAGCTCCGCGCTCGGGGGATTCCCAGAGGAGCTCTTGCACCTCCATGGCTTGGTTGGCCGAGACGATGCCTTCTTCTATGATGGCGAGGAGCTCGGCGAGCTTGCTAGGGGCAATGGGGCATTCTGCTATGCCGCAGCTGCGCTCATTGAGGGCGGTGCTGAGCTTGTTGATGATCCAGCTCGCCGCCTTGCGTGGTGTCGGGCAGAGGGGCGCGAGAGCTTCAAAGTATTGGCATAGCTCGCTGTCGATGAGCAGGGTGTTCGCCTCGCTCTCAGGGAGCTGATACTGGGCGATGAGGCGTTGCTGGAGGGCATCGGGGAGCTCGGGGAGCTGGTCTTTGACGCGTG
>CAYJJA010000140.1:0-5355 GCA_964370355.1 uncultured Akkermansia sp.
ATAAATGGCAGGTCGGGTGGTGTGTGGGGGGGCCAACCCCCCCTACTCGATTTTTGAGCTAATGCCCCGTATTGAGGATTTTTTTCACAAAAAAATAGAAGAGGGGAACTCTCCCGTGTGAGAGTTCCCCCCTATTGCTATTTGAACAACAGTGCTTCTTACAGGCTGTCACCAAAATCTTGGCGGAACTTGTAGAGCAGCTTAGATGGCCAATCCGATGTGGGCTCAAGCCCACCCATGAAGAAGCGCAAGACAGGGGGCTCAT
This sequence comes from uncultured Akkermansia sp., assembly GCA_964370355.1. Classification (GTDB taxonomy): domain Bacteria; phylum Verrucomicrobiota; class Verrucomicrobiia; order Verrucomicrobiales; family Akkermansiaceae; genus Akkermansia. The sequence continues at coordinate 266 of CAYJJA010000140.1, forward strand.
ACACAAAGCGCAAACCTCCGATGAGCTCGCGATTCTCATAGAGCCATGTCAGGCGATCAATGGCATAGCCGACCTGCGAGAGGGTGAAGACGCGTCGGGGGATGGCGAGGCGCAGCAGCTCCACGTCAGCCATGATTTCGACACCCTTCTCGTCACGCACGCTGGAGATAGTACCACGCTCCATGCCTCGCACTCCTGAGATCAGGTAGTAGGCTGCGGCTAGGGCTCCCGCAGGGTATTCGGTCTGAGGGATGTGGGGGCAGAATTGTGTCGCATCAACGTGGCAGCCAAGTACCCCCGGTGGGGTGACAACGGGGATACCGAGGCGATCAAGCTCCTCGACAAAGTGCTTGATGAAGGCAGGGCTCTGGCAGATCATGCTCTCATCGGTCGTCTCATGCAGACCCACCGCCATGGCTTCGATCTCGCGTACAGAGATACCACCGTAGGTGAGGAAGCCTTCGTAGAGGGGGATGAGGGCCTCCATCTTCTTGTAAATTTCCTTCTGATTGGTGCAGATACCACCACCACGAGAGGAGCTGAGCTTGCGCGCGGAGAAGTAGACGAGATCTGCAAGTCCCGTCATCGCCTTGATGATGTCGGCGAGGCTGTTTTCCTTCCAATGATCTTCGCGCTGCTTGATGAGGTAGGCATTTTCCCCGATGAGGGAGGCATCAAGTACGAGCATCTTGCCATAGTTGTCGGCGAGGGCGCGTACGTCGATGAGGTTCTTCATGGAGAAGGGCTGACCACCGATGAGGTTGGTGGAGGCCTCCATGCGGATGAAGGGTACCTTGTCGCCATTGGTCTTGAGGCATTCTTCGAGCTTCTCTATATTGATATTGCCCTTGAAGGGATTGTCCGACTTGATGTGCAGCGCGTCTTCGTAGAGATACTCGGCAATTTGACCGCCGTTTTCTTGGATGTGTGCGAGCGCGGTGGTGAAGTGGTAGTTCATCGGGATGATGTCGCCAGGCTTCACGTAGGTGCGGCAGATGATATTTTCTGCGGCACGGCCTTGGTGTACTGGGAGGAGGTACTTCTTGCCTAGTACTTCTTCTACAGCATTTTGCAGCTTGATAAAGGACTGCGAGCCCGCATAGGCATCATCCGCTTGGAACATCGCCGAGACTTGATTGTCACTCATGGCATTGGTGCCGCTATCGGTGAGCATATCAAGGAATACATCTTTTGTATTGAGGCGGAAAGTGTTGTAGCCCGCTTCGCGAATGGCATCAAGGCGACGCTCAATGGGCTGGAGGAACAGCTTTTGGACGACGCGAACTTTGTGGAACTCGAGTGGAATACTCTTACCTGAATGGAATTTTACTTCTTTCATGTTAATAATTGATTTACAATTCTTAAAATAAATCCACGACACTATACTATACACATCATCAAGCGTCAAGTTAATAGTGTCGCAGCACTGTAAACAAAACTGTATTACATATCTAAAAGCGCGACCGCTTTGCGCCAAGCGGTGGCAAAGCAGGGGGAAAAATCCTCTGGCGACTGCTCCAACCATGCCTCAATGACCTCACGAGAGAAGGGGAGTACCCCCGATACTTCGGAGGCGGGGTAGCTAATCTTGCCCTTGTAGGCGGCGAGATAGATAGCGACAAACTCATGTCCTGTCTCCACGCTGGGGGGGAGTGTGGCGACGTAGATGAGCTTTGCCTCGGGGATGCCGAGCTCCTCTTGCAGCTCGCGATGAGCGGCTGTCTCGCAGTCTTCTCCTGCATCCACGTGCCCGCTACAGGAGCAATTCCAGAGGCTAGGGCAGACATCCTTCCATGCGGAGCGCTTTTGCAGATAGCAGTCGCGATTCTTGTTGAAGACAAAGACGTGAACGGCGCGGTGGTAGAGCTTTTCTCTATGGATCTGATCGCGTGTCCCCTGTCCTATGACCTCATTGTCAGCATCGACGATATCATAGAGCTCATCTCCCCGCTGGGCGATCTGTGCGAGGGGATGGGGGTCGTAGGCAGCTGTGAGCGCTGCCCATTGGGCGAGACTGAGCTCCTCGGGGCGCGCGGTGAGGCTCACTCCGATGCGCTGCGCGACCTCTGCCCATGGGGGGGTATCGGGGAGCTGCTTGTGCATCTGCTTGCGCCGTTGGCTAAAGCAGCAGCGCATGAGCTGATCCATCAGCCCGTGACTGTAAGGGGGCAATTCGCGCTCATCGCGGGGGGTCAATCGCCTGCCGGCCGCGGCGCGGGGCGGGCGGCGGGCCACGGCCGCGGGGGGGATGGTCTTGAGAGCGCATGGCACCCAGTCCATCTGCATGCGCAGCGAGAGCAGTCCGTAGGCATCATCCCCTGTCTGAGCTAGTATGCGATCAATGAACTCCTTTTGAAGCATGACGACCGCACGAGAGAAGGGGCAGGGGGAGGTCAAGAAATTCGCAAGAATCGCACCGCCCGCCGAGTAAGGGAGATTGCCTATAAACTTGATAGGACGCTCTGCAAAGAGCGCGCGCGGATCCCAATTCGCCCCGTCTGCCTGATGCACGACCACATGCTCACTCTCTGCCCATCGCTGACGCTGGTAGTCTGCGAGACGTGCATCATACTCGACGAGAATGAGCTTGCGGCAGAGCGGTGCTAGATGCTCCGTGAGTGCCCCTGTCCCAGGGCCTACCTCGACGACGCAGTCCTCTGGCTGGATGTCGAGCTGCTCGACAATCCAGCGGGCGACATTCTCGTCAATGAGAAAATTCTGCCCCATGGATTTGGAGGGGCTTATTGAGAAATCATGGAGGACGTCGCGTATATCGGAGGCTTTCATCTGGGGAGCAGTATAGGCTAGCTCTCCTCATTCGTCGAGCAAAATCGCTGCGGAGAAGAGCGATAGCAGAGACTATGACTCAGCGTTGAACTCGAGCTTGAGCTTGAGCTTTTTCGCACGCTTGATGAGGTCTTTTTCGAGGTCTTCAAAGGTCTCTATCTTGTCATCAAGCAGCAATTCGAGTATCTCCTCATGCTCGGCGCTCTTGGTAAATTTCTCAATATCGAGTACTCCCTCTTTGGGCATTGCCTTGTTGAGAGCCTCAAGATAGGCGATGAGCTTTTGCTGACCTTTCTTGCCAGAGAGGTCCATGAAGTAGGTCGCCACCACCGCGGCGAGGAGGTAGGTGTTGACCCCATTGCCCATATTACTGCTAAAGCTGGCTTGACTCATGGTAAAGAAATCTTTTAGACTAAAGGGGTATTGCGCACCCTTGGGTGCGACGCGCTTCACCTCACCCTGCACGCCTTTGGGGCTGGTGGCAAAGTTCAGACTATAGCTCTTGGTGGAGATGTAGCCCACGTACTCGGAGAGCCCTTCGTTGATCCATATAGGGATGAAATTGAGTGCCGTGCATTGGTGAGTGAGCTCGTGGACGAGGACATGGGAGTCTACCGTTCTATCCTCGACCTTGCCGTCGGGTAGGATACCCATGGAGGGGAGTGGGACGAGGACTTCATCTCTGACGAGACCGCTGGCGTCATTCTTATGGCTGAATCCAAAGCGGTAAACGCCCGCGCTGCCAGGGCTGGCTCCCGCTGCGTAGTAATCCTCCATTGTCTTATAGAGATAGGTCTTGAGCTTGGGGCGCTTGGACTCAAAAGTCTCGCCCTTGGGCAGGCCCGCCTGTAGCTCTTCTTCCTTCTCAATGATCTCACGACGCTGCTGCATACGGCGTATGGGGAGTAGCTGGCTGAGCATCATGTTTGCCTCTAGTCCGCATTCAAAGATGCGTGCGAGGCGTTCGCGAGCCTTGCGCTGGAGGTGTACGGGGGAGTAAAAGATGAAGTTCTCCGTCTCATAGATGAGCTGCTCGGACTTGTCACCGCGCTTGGGCTCAGTTTCGAGATGGGAGGACATAGACATGGTGAAGCGGTAGGGCCACTTGAGCGCGCGCTTGGGCTTCTTTTTCTTGGATGTCGATGAAGATGATGGGGGGGCGGAGCTTTGCGCATGTGCGTCTAGCGTCGTGAGCATCAAGCCGCAAGCCACGACTAGCCACGCTGTTGATCGAAATGGGATGTGCATATAGTGTGTTGTCTAGTAAAAAATCCAGCAAATCAGTTAAGAGATGAGCGTGGCATATTTATGGGAGAGGGGGAGTCAATTTCTCGCCAAGCAAAATGGTGAGATGGTTTGCTCGCTTGATTTTCACGAATAAATGGCGTGCTCGGAGGGAGCAATTCGCGAAAAAGGCGAGCAAAGTACCATTAATAGGCTTCGCGAAGCTTCTTTCTATTGATGCTAGAAATAACGAAAATTGAGCACCACTACAGTAGCATATACACTTGCGCAGTACAAGCAGATAAATCTGAGCCACAGGGAGTGATTGATTCTTGGATCTGCGCTAGCTTCGACGCTTTATTACTTTGGCGATAGTTCATGTAATAAACCCTGCCCAAAGTCATATAAGATGCAGCGAGTCTAGCCTGAGGCAGAGTAGGCTCGAGTGCGCGTTTTTCCCACTGGGGGATTTACTTTGATTTGTAGTCAATGCGAAAGGGGATTTCCTCGACTTGGAGTCCAGCCTTGGTGAGGCTGTCCATGACGGAGATAACGAGACCGAGGGAGGCTTGCTCGGCGGCGGCGAGCATGATTTTCTCGCCTTGGGGCTGCTGTGACTCAAGGGTATGGCTGAGCTCATCAAGGCTGAGTATTTTGCCATTGAGGGCGAGCTCGCCGCTGGCCCCTATTTCAAGTAGGAGCCCATCGCGTGCTTGGCTCTCGCCGCTGAGGTGGGCTGTCTTGGGCACGTCTATGTGCAGGACGCTGACTTGCTTCTTGAACTCGGTGTGGACGATGAAGAAGATGAGCAGGATGGTGAGGATGTCGAGCATGGACACCAGCGGGATGCCCTGTTGACTGTATTTGCGTTGGTAGATCTTCATATCGCTGGAGCTGGGGGGATCAGAGTCGCTGGCGGTTGGCGAGGATGTCTGCGAAAAAGGCCGTGATGAGCGCGGCGCGGCGCTCAATGGAGCGCTCAAAGCTCGTGAGTGCCACGGTGCCTGGTACGGAGATGGCGAGGCCAAAGATGGTGGTGTAGAGTGCCTTGGATATACCTAATGTGATGCCGCCTGCGG
>CAYJJA010000141.1:0-5343 GCA_964370355.1 uncultured Akkermansia sp.
AAATAAATTAGATTAAATACAATGTATATTTATTTATAGATAAAATTAACTAAATATTAACAATATTAACTTAAAAGGTTAGAGTAAGCTTTCATCGCGAGCTCGCGTGACATATCACGAATTTCGCTCGCTTCTCCCGCACGTAAGGCGTGCTCTGTCAGCGCGACACAGTCACTATAATTCAGGTGACGAATAGCGTAGCGTATGGCGGGCAAGACATGTGCCCCCGCAGAGATGGAGTCATAGCCGAGACCGACGAGCAGGGGGAGCAAGATAAGATCAGAGCCTGTCTCGCCACAGAGGCAGGTGGGAATGCCCGCCTGCACAGTCTTGTGCATGAGGCGTATCACACCAGGATGAGCTGGTCGGAACATCTCCGCGACGCGGTGATTGACGCGATCGACGGCTATGGTATATTGGGTAAGGTCATTGCTCCCAACTGAGAAGAAGTCCACATGCTGCGCAAGTACATCGCTGATCATAGCGGCGCTGGGTACCTCGATCATGATGCCTACTCGCAGCTGCTCATCGAAGGGCTCACCGCGCTCGCGCAACTCCGCGCGGCACTGCTCAAGCATTTCCTTGACCTCGCGCAGCTCGCTCATCCCCGATATCATGGGGAACATGATCGCTGTCTTGCCATGAGCCGAGGCGCGCAAGATGGCGCGTAGCTGGTCCTTGAAGCAGTCAGGGCGGCTCAACGAGACGCGTATACCTCGCCAGCCGAGGAAGGGATTATCCTCTTTGGCCGCACTGTTGTCAAAGGGGAGCTTGTCACCGCCCGCATCGAGCGTACGAAAGATCACCTCATGGGGGGCGGCGGCGGCGAGCAGCTCCTTATAATGCAGGTATTGCACCTCCTCACTGGGCATTTTCCCCTGCTCAAGGAGGAAAAACTCGGTGCGGTAGAGCCCCACCCCCTCGGCACAGGATTCTTTAATAGAGGGAAATTCGTGGGCAAACTCAATATTCACCGAGAGTCGTAGACGGCGTCCGTCGAGCGTCTCCGCTGGGAGGTGGTTGTAAAGGACGAGCTCGTGACGCTGCTGCTCTTTTTGCGCCTGAAGGTGGCGGTAGTACTCGAGAGTTCTTTCATTGGGATTGAAAATGAGTATGCCGTTGTAGCCATCGAGGATGGCGGGCTGCCCCATCTGTGCCTCAAGCTGGAGATTGGCAATGCCAGCAATAGCGGGTAGCCCGAGCGAGCGAGCCAAGATAGCCGTGTGGGAGACTGCTGAGCCTAGCTCGGTGGCAAAGCCCTTGGTCGAGCTCCTATCCAGATTCACCGTCTTGCTAGGTGGTAGCTCATGGGTGACGAGAATAGAGCACACATCGTGCAGGGAGCTGCGCTCCTCATAGTCCTGATCCTCGTCTCGGAGGTGGCTGAGCACGCGATGCATCACATCATCCATGTCAGCGACGCGCGAGCTCATGTAGGGGTCATCTATCTGACGTATGATCTCCATGTAGTTCTGCACCACGGCGTAGTAGACAGACTCAATATTATGGAGACGCGACTTGAGCTCACTTTGTACGCGCTGCATGAGGGTGCGGTCGCGCAGCAGCAGCAGATGCACATCAAAGATAGCGGCCTCGTCGTTGCCGCTCATGCGCTCGACGCGCGACTTGAGACCGCGTATAGCGTCCTCTGTACGCTCTAGGGCGACATCGAGCCTTGCCCACTCGCGCTCGATGAGATTGTCCGTTATCGCGTAGGTACGGGGAGCATCACCGCCGCGTGTATCGACGCGGATGTTGCCCATGGCTATACCTGGCGAGATGGGAGTCCCCTTGAGACGACGTTCGAATTCTTCATTCATATAGAAAGATCTCCACCAGCTAGACGCGCGGGATTGATTATTCCTCTCCGAATTTTCTATTGATCAGATCCTCAATAGCAAGCATCAACTGCTCCTCATCGCTGCCCTCTACGCTTACCTTGATGCTAGAGCCACACCCTACGGCGAGCATCATGAGACCCATAATACTCTTCCCATCAACGCATTCCTCATCTTTCTCCACCTGAACGTCAGACTTATACTTGGAGGTGAGACGCACAAATTGGGCGGCGGGACGCGCATGGATTCCTAGCTTGTTTAAAATGGTAAGTTCTTTTGTAATCATAAAAAAGGGGGAAATATGTATCGCCCCTAGAGTATAGCTGTCAAAGCATAAGAAAGCGAGTTTTTTTTCTATGAAATTCCGTCAATTCATATCCCTCCTACTGCGCAACTGCATCAGCATAATCTCAGAAGGAACATTGAGGCGAAACATAGCACCGGGCCAAGTCCCCGCCCCCGTCGTGACATAAAAAATAGTCTCTCCCACATGATAGCGTCCACGCGTGAAGCCAGCAGAAGCATAGTGCGTAAACCAGCTAAGGGGCCCCGCCATCATCCCCCCATGCGAATGCCCCGAGAGCAGTAGATCTATACCGCGTACATCCTCGCGCTCGGCTACAGCGGGCTGATGGGCTAGTAAAATAGTCGCATCTCGCGCAGGCACACCACGACGTGCCTTGGCGAGCTGCACGCCGGGCTCCTGGGCAGAGCGTGGGTGGGAGGAGGGGTAGCCTGTATAGTCGCAGACGCCAATGAGGCTGAGCCCCGCTAGGGGCTGCGCATTCTCATTCTCCAGCGTCTTCATCCCCAGAGCACGATAAGCCTGCATACACTCCGCGTAGCCCGAGTAGTACTCATGATTCCCCGCTGTGGCATAGACCCCGTAGCGCGCCTTGAGGTCGGCCAGCGGGGCGAGGTCCTTGCGCCTATGCTCGACCTCTCCGTCGGCGATATCTCCCACGATCACAACGAGATCGGGGTCGAGTGCGTTGACTCGCGCAACGATAGCACGCGCGTAATTCGCATCATTGATGGGGGATAGATGAATGTCGGCGAGAAAGACGAGTCGTAGTCCATCGTACTGCTTTGGCAGAGAGGGCATCTCCACCTCGACCGAGCGAGGCTCGGGGACGCGCATCGACTGCCACATGCATATCGTCGTCAGCGAGATCCCCAGCAGCACAACGAGCAAGCCCGTGCTCTGGAAGGGAAAGCGCAGTGCTCCTCCCCTCAGCATTTTGCGCAGCAGCACGACGGGCCAGCAGAGTAGGTCGCGCAGCAGCGTGAGCTGGGAGAAGACCAGCACAGCCGTGTAGAGAGCCGAGCTGGCAATGAGCAGCGAGCGCGGAGCCTCGGGCAGGAAAGACTCCCCACCGGGCCAGAAGTAATGGAGCAGCTGCGCGCGCAGGGCTCCTAGCATCAGCAGGCTCATGAGGATGATTTTAAGAATCCACGAGAGGCGCAGCGGCAGGATGAGCGAGATGCAGACGTAGAGAGCGGCAGGGATGAAGAGCAGATACATGGGGGCAAGGGTGAACTTGCCCCATCCTAGCACGAAGGACGCGGCAATTCAAGACTTGCCTTCTAGGCGCGTCACCTGAGCTTGCAAAACCTGTATCATCTGCTCGAGAGCCTTGATACGCGCAGGGAGAGTATCTTTCTGCTCGGGGCGCACGAGCAAGGATTGCTGAGTCTCGGTAGCCAACTCGGGACTCACTGTCGCGCAGTCAAAGATCAGGCGCAGCATGGAATAATGCCACATAGCATCCTCTCGCTTGTAGTCCTCTCGCACAGCCTGAATTTTGCTCTGATCGTTCGTCATGACTGCCGTGCGCATCGCCTTCAAGTACTCCTGCATACGAGGCGCTAGCGCATCCATGGGGAAGTCATTGAGGGTCTCATGATAGCTCTTGAGCAAAGCCTCATCGTCTCCCCTTCCTTCCTTGTAGGCTTGGACCTGCTCCTCGAAGCCCCGAATCGTACGACGCAGGGCATAGAGCCTGAGGGCGCGCTGCTCCTCACTCAGCGCAGGGATAGCCTGCTTGGCGAGGGGCTTGATCTTCGCACGCTGAGCCGCGGCTGCCTCAAGGCATTGGCGCTGGATATCGCCCTTCTTCTCCTGATCGATAGGGGGAGACAGAGCCTCCGCTTGCTCTGCGATCTTCTTGAGCTCCGTGGGAGGAGAGAGCAGCATGTTAGCCATCTGGAATGCCTTGCTTGGCATGGGGTAGCACTGATCTAAGAGCTCTGTCAATTTCGTATGCATGTCAAAGATGGCGAACTCGAGGTTATGATCGACCTTGCCCCCGGAGCGTTTAAAAAAAGCCACAAGAGTATGCGCTAGCTCCTGACGCGCTCGCACATAGGGATAGAAATCTGCTGGCATCTCATCCAGAGCGATGGTCGCCTCAAAAAGATAGCTGCTCAGCGTGAACTCCAATTGGGAGGCAGGATCCTTTTCTAGCCACTGCATGTGCGCCATGAGATCAAGGCGTCGCGCATTGAGCTCGTGGATGTAATTCGCAACAGCTTGATAAGCGTTGGCAGGGTTCTGAGCTGCGGGCGAGGCGGGGGGCTGAGCAGCCGCGAGAGGGCTGACGAATAAACTGGCGAGAATTAATAAGTTCTTCATCTATTAATCTGTATAACGGACTACCTCTCTCTCGTCAAGAGAAAAAACGCTCTTGAAAGGAGCGAATGAGTCATCAAGCGAGAGTGCCGCTTGTCAAGGGCGGGATTTTTTGCTAAAGTAGAACTCATGAATTTCTTATCACAAACACTCGCTCTTGCCTGCGGACTCCTCCTCTCAGGCATGAGCAGTGCGCAGATACCAGGTATTGGCAGTACATTCAGCCTTGAGAAAAAGGAAGACTCCCTCGTCAGCGGCAGCATGAGCGCGAGCGTGACGAGCTACGCCAAGCAGCAGCCCTTCTACCTCTCCTACACCGTCAGCGCGGTGAAGCCATGGCATCTCTATTATAGAAACCCCGGTACGGTAGGACTCACGCCCGAGATCAAGCTCGATGCCCCCGAGGGCTTTCAAGTCGAGGGTCCCTATTGGCAAGTCCCCAAGAGAGAAGAAGGCGCTATAGGCTTCTTCTACGGCTACTCCGCCCTCAGTTTTGTCTGGAAGGTCACGCCCAGCGCGGACGCGGCGGGCGATGCCACCTTCCGCGCGGAATCCGTCACTCAGGCTTGCAATGATGAAGGCTGCTCCCCTCCGCTCCCCGCCGATGCCGAGATCAGTCTGAGCGCAGGTGACGCCGCCGCCAATAGCGCATGGCAGAATCTGGAGAAGAAGGTCGAGACACTCGGCGATAGCCCCGTCGCCTTCCGCATCAGCCAAGACAGCCCCCAGACGGTCACGCTGCAATTCGACACCGAGCAGCCCGTCAGCAGTGCCTACTTCTTCTCCGACGACAATGCCATCGCCCCCCATCTCCCCCAAGTGCTGACGCGCTCGGGCAACACCAACAGCCTCGCGATGCCCCGCAACGACAAC
>CAYJJA010000142.1:0-4869 GCA_964370355.1 uncultured Akkermansia sp.
TCCAAGCCAGCCGCACCCGCAGAAGTGCCCGCACCTGCACCCGCAGCAGAAGCTATCGCCCCCGTCGTACCAGTAGAAATACCTACGCCAGCCGCACCCGCAGAAGTGCCCGCGCCAGCCGCACCCGCACCCGTTGCACCAGTAGAACTACCAACCGCGCCTGCCGCACCCGCACCCGCACCCGCACCCGCGGTTTAAGAGTAGCTGAAATCTTTTTTTTACAACGCTGCAATTCCTCGGAGCTTGCAGCGTTTTTTTCTACCCCTGACACGCGATGAGAGCGGGGTACAGCGCATCGAGCCCTCTCCCTGCAAAAAAGAGGACATCCCGATGCAGGATGTCCTCTGTGTGATCAGTCAGCTGATGCTTGGCGATGCTCTATTTGCCACCCCAAAAGCGCTCGCGGCGTGCCATCCTGATGGCATCGCGTTCTTGTTGATCGAGCTGCTTATTCCCATCTTTGTCGAATCTTTGGAGCAGTACTGACTTGACAGCACCGCGCTCCACATCGCTGAGCACCCCATCGCCATCGAGGTCGTATCTCGACATGATGACCCATTTTGCCAAGGCACGCCTTTCTGACTTGAGCGTGCCGTCACCATCACGGTCATACTTGTTGACTAGCTGCTTTTGAGCCTCCTTGCGCTCGCTTTCGCTGATACTACCGTTGCCATCAAGATCGAATTTGAAAAGGATGAGCTTTTGAATGACCGCCTTTCTCTCTACTGTGAGAGTGCCATCCCCATCACGGTCAAACTTCTTGTTGAGAAATTTCTTGATCGCGGCGCGTTCCACCATGCTGAGTCTACCATCATAGTCGAGGTCGAATCGCGACAAGACAGCATTCTTGAGAGCCGCACGCTTTTCGGACATCAGCGTGCCGTCGCCATCAAGGTCAAATCTCTCCACGAGCCTCTGCTTGACTGTTGCGCGCTCCTCGGGATCAAGCCTGCCGTTACCATTGCTGTCATAGCGTGCAAAGAGAGCCTTGCGCAGCAGGGCTCTTCCCTCCTCGCGGAGAGTGCCGTCACCGTCGCGGTCGAATACCTTGACAAGAGCCCCGCGAGCAGTGGCTCTCTCCTCGTCATCGAGGACACCATCTCCATTGGCATCGAACCTAGCAATGACAGCTTGCTCTGCCGCGACGCGTTCATCCGAGCAGATCTTGCCATCTTTGTTAATATCACATCGCTGAAGAAGGCCTTCTTTCTGTTGTGAGGCATGTGAAATATCTCGCTCGGCTGCGATTTGCGCCATACAGAGCGGGACGAGAGTGAGCGTGAGAATAGTGAGTGCGTTTTTCATACATGTTCTTTCTTTGGTTTCCTCCCCCCTCTAAGAATGGGGGCTTGAGAGCAGTATAGAGCACGCAGAGAAAGAACAAAGCCGCAAGTGACCAATCACTCAAAAGTAGTGACGAGTGACCATAGCGTCACTCCTGCGACTGTATCCGCCGCCACCTATCGCGCCTCTCTTGAAAAGCCCTTTGCGCAGCCTCACGCTCCTGCTCGCTGATTTTACCATCACGATCTCGGTCGAGCCGCTGGAAGATCCTTTGCTGCCCATCCATCCTCTCCTCAGTGCTGATCTTGCCATCCTGATTCGAGTCAAATCTGCCCTTGATGATCTCCTTGAGCCTCTCACGCTCCGCATCACTCAGCTCGATGCGAGTGCGAGAGGGGTGGGGGTGGGAGTCCTCATCACAGCTCAGCAACAGAGAGCACACAACGAGCATCCCTAGGCAAAGCAGCCTCGTCTTTCCTTGGTACATCATCATGTTTCTTCATGGTGTGGGTTAAGCACGCTTGCGTAGGACTTACCCACAGGGATTTGAGTATCGCCAATCTGCAACTCTCTCTTGCTAAAAGAATCCACAGCCTCCCAGTTCACAATATAGGAGCGGTGCACGCGCTTGAACTGCTCCGCATCCAAGAGAGACTCCGCCTCCTTCATCGTCATCTGAGGCAGAAAGCTGCGCTCCCGCGTATGAATCTTCACATAATTGCCCATCGCCTCGAGATACAGGATGTGAGACTGGGGCAAGAGAATGTGACGGTAATCCAGCTTGAAAGACAGCGTAGGCTCATTCTGCTTGGTCTCCAAGAGCAGCAATGCCTTTTGCACCGCCTTCTCAAAGCGGGCGAAATTATAAGGCTTCAGCAAATAATCCACCGTATTATACTCATAGCTCTCCAGCGCATACTGCGCATGAGCCGTCGTGAAAATAATATAGGACAAGCTCTCAATCGCCGAGGCAATCTCCAGCCCCTGCATCTCGGGCATATTGATGTCCAAAAAGAGAATATCAACAGGGTGAGCGAGGATATACTCCAGCGCGAGTACAGGGCTATTAAAGCAATGCAGCTCCAGCCTAGGCAAGCGCGCGCAGAAAGTCTCGATCACGCTGAGCGCGAGCGGCTCATCATCGACGGCAACACAAATGATTTTTTTCATGATAAATGAAGGGTGAGATCTAATTCAAAGCTATCATCGCCCTGCTTCGTCCCAAGCTCATGGCGACGCGGGTAGAGAAGCTCCAGTCGCTGGCGCGCACTCGCGAGGCCGTGCCCCGTGCTATTCTCCCGCCCGGGGGCTACCGCTAGCGCATTGTGAGTTTTCAGCCTAAGAATGCCCCTGTCCACCTGCAAGATGATGCGAATCGTCACCTCATGCTGAGAGCTCACCCCGTACTTAAACGCATTCTCATAAAAAGAGATGAGAAGCATAGGCGGGATGCGGTACTCGCCACCATCCTGCACCACCTGATAATCCAATGTCGTCTTGGCAGGGAGACGCAGCTGCTGGAGCTCTACGTAGTGCTGGAGATAGCGAAGCTCATGCTCGAGCCCTATCCAGTCGGCCTTTGCCTCCGTGAGCACATAGCGCATCATATCCGAGAGCGTGATGATGGCATCGGGAGTTTTATCACTCTTTGCCAAGGCGAGACTGTAGATAGAATTGAGACTATTAAAGAAAAAGTGTGGCGAGATCTGAGACTTGAGCATCGCGAGCTCCGCCTGCATCTTCGCCTTGAGCATAGCCTGCCGCTCGCCGCGCAGAGAAAACAGATGATAGACAATGCTGACAACCATCACCACACGCAGCATCGTAAAGCAGGTATAATTCACCCTCAAGCGCTGTATCCTGAACAAATCCTCATAAGCATCCGAGATATTCAGCAGAGCCAAGAAATCGGGCAAGTAATAAAAGGCGAGATAAGCCCCAACCAAGAATGCAATATAGAGAACATAGTGCTTATGTCGCAACAGCCACAGCCCCAGCTCCAAAAACAACAGCAGGTAACAACAGACGGCCACATAATGATGCGGCACCAGCTCCCAGACAATACCCGCCGTAAACCACAGCTGCGGCAAGCCCAGACCGAGCAAGCCAATCACCGCCAGCCTGACGAAAAAACTCCTATACTGAAGCAGCCTAGACATCAAGGTCAGAGCAAGGTTACAAGTGACATCACAAATAGCAGCCCGAGCTCAGCTGCGCAAGATCTTATCGAAGCCCTTACCTCGGGCCAACTCATCAATCAACTTATCCAGATAGCGAATCTCCTTCATCAAGCCCTCCTCCATCTTCGCGAGCTTCACCCCGCATATTGAGCCCTTGATGAGATGGCGATTGGGATGAGGTCTTGGCGACTCGCGGAAAAAAGTCTCCACATCGACCTTGCTCGCTAATTGAAGCATGAGCTCCTCCTGAGAATAGCCCGTCAGCCAACAAATGATGATTCCCACCTCGCCCTCACTCCGTGCCTTCCTTTGCGCCTTCTCGACATAGAGATGGTAGAGATCGGCGAAGCACATGTTGAGTAATTTGTTTTCGTTAGCCGTCATATCCCCACTATTATAGCATGCTGACGCTTCTTTTCAAGACTGCAAGCGATTTTTGCTGTCATTATTCAAATTATGCAAACGCTGGAATAGAGTTGATCACTTCATTTGGCGTGTTGAACATTTTTTTCTTTCCTTGAGGTTGATTTTCGCTAGAGTTAAAGGATTACCCTTTGAGGAAGGCTCAGCTTCCCAATCCAGAAGGGATACTTCTCACCCAAAAGATAAGACAATGATATGCCCCAACAACCGATTCATCTAGTAGCCCTCGCACTCCTCCTCTCACTCAACAGCTGCGATCAAGCGCCCCCTGGCTCCAGTGAAAAACGTGAAAGGATGCTCAAGAGATTCGACAAAGACGGCGATGGCGTGCTCAACACAGCCGAGCGCGCCGAGGCACGCGCCGCCCGCGAAATGCTCCAACGACGAGGAAGCCCCCCCGCGCATTCCGACAGAGAGCAAGGCCTCAGCGATGAGCAAAAGAAGCGCGTCCTCCAGAGATTTGACAGCGATGGAGACGGTCAGCTCAATGCCGAGGAGCGCGAGCAAGCACGCCAAGCCATCAAGAAAAGGCGAGCCGCGCGCATGCAGTAAACCGTGTGAGGAGAGGCAGAGACCTTCATCACTACATTTGAGACCTTGGTCACTTGCCGCTTTGATTTCTGATGATATTGCCTATACTGTAGACATCCCCCAGAAGTAACCCTTCAACCAGAAAGTCTCCTATGTACACATACACACTCATCACCCTCGCAGCCCTCTTCGTTGCAGCAGCCTCACCGCTCATGGCGCAAGGTCCCTACGAAGGCAACACTCCAACCCCCATCGACCGAGGTAGAAACCTCACCGATCAGCAGCGCAAAAACATGCTCAAAAAGTTCGACCGCGACCGCAATGGACAAATCGACGGCAAAGGCAGCAAAGCCGCCTCCAAGGCACTGCGCAGCAAAAAGTCAGGGAACACCGTATCTCGCTCTAGTGCCTCACGCGGTTCGCGTAGCTCACGCGGCTCACGAGGTAAACG
>CAYJJA010000142.1:4879-5288 GCA_964370355.1 uncultured Akkermansia sp.
GCCCCCCCGATCCCGCCCCTCCGGCCCCCCCGGGTCCCGGATCCCACCCGGCGCCCCCGGGTAACCCCAACCACCCCCCCCCCCCCCCCCCCCCACACACACACATCTAATCATCATCCCCCCATTCATCCATATGACAACACAACACACAATCGTCCTCCTCTCCGCCCTTTCATTCATTGCAACGCCCCTCATGGCACAAAGCAACGAAGGAGCTGGTGCCCCAGTCGCTCAGAACCGAGGGAAGAATCTCACCCCTGAGCAAAAGAAAAGAATCCTCAAGAAATTCGACAAAGACGGCGACGGCAAGCTTAATTCTGAAGAAGCCGCCGCAGCCAAAGCCGCCCTCCAAGCTCGTAAAGCCAAATCGAATATGTAAGATTTTCTCTTAATATTAAGCCTGCCAAAA
>CAYJJA010000143.1:0-5249 GCA_964370355.1 uncultured Akkermansia sp.
AATACTAACTTCCTTATCGAGTGTGGCAATCATGATACGATTCTGACGGAGTGCCCATTTTCCCTGATTCTGATTATTATGAGCTAGAACAATTTCCTTATGATAAGAATGACCTTTTTCGCCAATATTGCATCGACTCCTACCTTCGTCATCATCGCATGATTGAGATGATGCAAGATCAAGAATCTTTCGATATGTGGTATCCACTATATTGTGTAAATTGTGAAAGGCTTGGTTTTGGCGACAATTCTTTACTGATTCTCCCGAGATGATAAAGCTTGTTACTCAGGTTGAGGAGTTTGAGATAAACAATGAAATGGTGCAAATGGCAAATATGGCAGATACCATAAACTTAAAGCGTAAGGCTCACAGTATGGGTTTATAAATACGAAAACGAAATAGGTGCCATTAACTTAAGCTCCAAAAAATCAATCTAGCAATTGATAAAAAGCACTTCCTCCCAAAATGCAGCTTATGAGCTTCACATGCTGTCTTGCTCTGCTATAGGGATTGTTCTTTTTTCGTGGCGATCGTTCTACTTTATTTTTTGAGTAAGCCTCTTGCCATTTCCTGAATAGATTCGACTGGGTTTACTCACTATGCTTTTTTGAATCAAATCAATAAGCTCTTGCCATAGGCATATCAATCGTCTTGTCATAAAAAGTCTTCTACATTCCGTTCTCTCCTTAATTGAGCACAACCTACTCACAATAAAGTAATCATATTTATACTCCTTATACAAATTCAACTAGAAATCACTCCAAGCAACAATCAAAGCACTCGTTGCGACGCAGCCAGAACTCGCCGCACGAGCTAGTTCTGGCTTGGGGTTAAGATTCTTGGCTCAATGAGATTTGAGTACTTCCACGGGCAGAAGTGTAGGCTGGCTTCGGGGCTGATGCAGATCTCACCGAGTGGGAAGATTCACCGTGCGCGACTCGCAAACAATGACGAAATCTCAAAACAATGCCCCGATATCCTAACAACATCAAGGAGCTCGTCACACTCCCCCTACCCTATCCTATCCTGAGCTTGGAGTACTACAGCTCAAAGGAACGCAATTTGTCGTTTGCCTCCTCTCTGCCCTACAACTTCATGAACTCACAGCACAATCTCGCACCTATCAATCCTAAAGAGGCTAACTTCTTGACTCTGGCTACGCGTGTTCTTATGATAGGAGGCAGTTTCTTGATCCCCTCTTGACTGCGATGCGTTTTCTTCTCCTTTGTCTCCTTTTCTTTACCCTGTTCTCGTCTCTTCTCTCTGCTCAAGAGGAGGACTCGCTCTTTGCAATAGAGCGTTCCCTCTCTCGTGAGATTGCCCATCAGCATCGCCAAGCTAGCGAGATCAGGCAGCGTCAGGCTGAGGCTCAAGATGCGCTGAGTAGGATGGAGAAGCGTCTCGGAGAGCTGAGCCTTGCGATCTATCAGCAGGATCATGAGAGCTTCTTTTACCTGAGTTATTATTGCCATGAGGTGTCACGCTTGAGTGAGCATTTTTTTAGCAAGAGCTCGCCCTTTTACCGCATGGGGCAGCGGGTACAAGCAGAGCTCACGCGACTCCGCTCCCTGCACGACGCACTGGAGCAGTCGCTGAAGGAGGACGAGCAGAGTGAGGAGCTGAGAGAGCCGCTCATGCGATGTCTGACTCTGAGCTCTCAACTCATCGATCGTTATCAGGGCTATGAGGCGGAGATGCAGAGGCTGCGTCCACGTTTCCAGCGCATGGCGCAGCGTCTCGTGGCTCTCGATCTCTATACGAATGGGCGACGCGTGGCGGGCGATGATACGCGACATCAGGTGCAGGTGAGCGCTGAGGAGATGATGCGGCTGCTTTTTGGGAATGTGTCGCTTGCTGCCGCTCCAGCGTCTGCGTCTTCCCGCGCTCGTGGAGCTGAGGGAGTCATGGCGGAGCGGCTGCTTGAGCAGCTCATGGAGCCTCAGATGCGCGCCACGGCTCTGGATCAGCCTACTAGTGATTTTAGCTTTTTCACCCAGCTGGCGATACTCCCGCAGCAGCTTGCAGAGCAATACGGTGTCGAGATGAGTTCTAGGGAGCGACGCGAGATGCTGATGATCTTGGGTTTTCTGATCGCATCAGGAGCTCTCATCGCTCTGCTGACGGGGCTGGTGTGCCGACTCTGCCACCGTCGCTACAGGGGGAGGCTCAGTGAGAATCGCCTGATGGCACTCGTCCTGAGCGCGGGGGTGCTGCTCTACGCGCTCACGGTGTATGTGTTGAGCAGCATGGTGGAGTTGCCCTATGTGGCGGCTCATGTGGAGCATCTCGCACACTTTCTTGCCTGCACGGCTCTGCTGCTGCTCGCCCTGAGTACACGTCTAGCGACACCGCGTATAGGCAATGGGCTGGCACTCTTCGTCCCCTTGTTGCTCGTGAATGCCGCGCTGATGCTGGTTATGGTGCTGATGGCGAGCAATAGTGTGGTCTATGTGCTCAGTCCGCTGTTCTATGGATTGGGGGCTTTGGGGATGGGCTGGTTCTTCGCCTTTCGCATGCGCAGGCTTCGGGTGTCTATCCGTGTCTTTGGCTTCTTGAGTATTTTGTTTCTCCTTGTGGCGAGCTATGGGTCCTATCAGGGTTATGCGTACTTGATGATCATTCTCTCACTCTTCTGGTACATGCTGCTCGTCACCGTGGAGCTACTCTCGTGTCTATCCAAGTGCTCCATGCTGCTCTCGCGCCGCCTCGCGCGCTGCCCATCGCTGCATGCCTACAAGAGCTATGTCACAGGCTGGATGAGGCTCTTTACCCATTATCTACTCCTTCCTATAGGCTTTCTCTTCCTGATCTGGTATAGTGTGGCATGGTCTGTGTCTTGTCTGGGTCTATCACGCTTCTTTGATACGTGGATGGGCGAGCCTTATGAGTTCAACACCATCATCAAGTCTGTCTCACTCTCACTCATCCTCCACATGATCACGGTGGGTATTGTGACGAACTGCGTGTTGCGCCTCATCCAGCATACGCTTGTCCTGCTCTATGACAACAAGCATGAGGGAGGGCGCAAGCTCACGCTGCTGACGGTATGCTCGCTGCTCGTCTGGCTGGGCTACACGCTCTACTGTCTCATGCTCATGCGGGCGAATTATGAGAGCATCCTCGTCATCCTCGGGGGGATGTCCGTGGGAATAGGACTGGGGCTAAAGGATAATATTGAGAACTTTATCTGCGGTATCTCATTGCTACTCGGTCGTCTGCGTCTAGGGGACACGGTGGAGTGTGGAGGGCATCGCGGTCGGGTGGCGCATATAGGATTTCGCACCACGACGGTGGAGACGCGTTGTGGCTCGATGATTTGTTTTCAGAACAAGGAGCTTTTTAACGAGAACTTCCGCAATCTCACGCATAATCACCAGTACGAGCGCACGATCATTGTCGTGGGTGTTGCCTACGGGACGGATGTTTCACGTGCTCGGCAGGTCATCATGGCAGCCCTCGCGCCGCTGCATGAGCTGCTGAGTCAGACGCATCCCTATTATGTTGTGCTCAATGACTTTGGTGATAGTTCGGTCGATCTCGCGGTCTATATCTGGCTACCTGTGACTGGTCGCTCAAAGGCTCGATCCTCGGTGCGCGAGGCGATCTATACAGCTCTCAAGGAGAATGAGATAGAGATCCCCTTTCCTCAGCGAGATCTGCACCTCAAGTAATGTGCCCTTGACTCGCTGATTATCTTGCTATAAAGTGCGCCACTCGCTCCTACACTTATGAAGATGAGCTGCTTGTCCTCACTTTCATTACTATAGACTCAGATGAGAATTTTTACAGAGATTTAAAGGGATACCCACCAGAGGATATTCTATTGCTAACCCACAGCGCGAGGTACAAAACCAGCAGTGCATCGCGCTTTGAACAGCAAAATCAAGCATATCATACAATCGCAACATCATTACCTTTCATTGTCAGATGCTTAACATAGTAGCTGTGCTTGTATATCTGCATGGATAATAAATGAGGGCAGCTGGGGGAGCTCGCTTTCTTTCTGGATCGCATAAGAGATTTTGCCTTGACGATCATAACGTGTTGCGCTAAAATGTTCGAATTACATAATATATAAATTTAGTCCCTATTCATGGAGGAATTTTACGCCCTAGTCACCATCAACACATTCTCCATCTCCGCACCCCCCATATTCAGCACCCCTAGCATCGTACTCAAGTGCTTCTTACTTGCCACCTTAGACGATACATATTTTCCACATTTAAACCACAGTAAATAAAATATGACAATCAAAACAATATTTTTTGCAGTAGGAGGATTTATTCTTCTGAGTTGCAATGACACCCCATCAAGTATAAATCGTTTGCTAAATGAAAATAAAGAATCTACTCAACCTAGTATAAGAGACTCACTTAATGATACTCTACATGCGATAGAAAAACTCAGTGCTGACGCGCCTATCATCGTCTATAGGGAAGGGAGAGAATATAAGCTTTTACCACGAGAGGCTACTATGCTAAAAAAGGGATTCATTAGGGCAATCAAAAACGCTCTGAATGAATCTCCTATTGTGACATTCGGCGGTACCTATTCGTCTGCTGGACTCGCGACAGCTACGCTTTTTGACTCAATTATACACATTGGAAACATGCAATTTACCTATTATGACGTGAAAGGAATTGCCCCATTCATAACACATCGTGGTGCTATTCTTCAGCTAAGGTACGATTACTTTAATCCTAAAAAATTAAAATAGAGCCAAATCAACGCGCTTAACCGCCATCGAATTAGGTTGAAAATCAATAATATACTAACCTCACAGCCTAGCCAAAGCACTCATGAAGTACGAACAAAGAATCCCCTCTCTCACGCAGAGGAACATGATTTCAATTCTTAAAAAGACGATGATTCATCCCATATTCTCAGTTATGTTATCTTGTTTTTTATTTTCATGTCAAAACAAAACTTACACTGATGTACCCATTGTCTCAAATACCATTATGGAACAAAACGTAGAAAATGAGAAAAAGTATGTCAATCATTTACTCAAGGCTCTACATGACAAACAGGTCTTGGCAAATGATAATTTCTCAATATGGTTCATACCTGCGATGCTTTATATTGATACTGGGTATCTTCGGATGGATCGTTCTCCAGAGAATCAAACGGAAGCTTTAGAAAAAGCTCCTCCCATTCTTGGGTGGCTATTGCGCGATAGTTCCCACTTTTCGGCACTCCGTCAGAATCGTATCATGATCACAGTCGCTTCATACCAAGGCAATCTTACT
>CAYJJA010000144.1:0-5136 GCA_964370355.1 uncultured Akkermansia sp.
TCGCGGCTCATTGGGGATTTTCACCCCAGCGACTACGCCATGTCTGGCGTACGACAAGCGATCACTCCATGACGGGCATGGAGTGATCGGAGAGATTCGCAGCCTTGTCCTGCGGGCTGTTGGAGCTACGGCTAGGGCTTGCGCGTCGGTCGTGATACGGTGGGCTTTCGCTGATGCACGGTGCAATTGCTGAGCTCCTTGCTCTCGACGCGCCCCTTGTAGTCAGCGATGACATGCACCTCGGCGCAGTTCGCATGCTGGCAGCCTTCGTGTGCGAGCTTGCCGCTGTGCTTGCAGAGGAGTACCTCGAGGCTACCCGGGTTGCGAGCATAGCGCATGATTTCAGCCCCTGCACTGTAGCCAAGATCCCTCGTGATGTTGAAGGCTCGTACAAAGGCAGGAAGGGCAAGCGTGGCGCCATAGCCTTTGTTCATGATGGTACGAGGTTGATCAAAGCCTATCCATACGAGTATGGTGAGCTCTGAGGTCGAGCCACAAAACCATGCGTCCTTGAAGCCATTGGAGGTGCCCGTCTTGCCAAAAAAGGCCACCTTCTCCTTGAGCTTGCCCAGAGCGGCTGCCGTGCCCACCTTGGTGACATCTTGGAGGATGTCGAGTACCTGACCATTCGCGCGTGCGTTGTAGACCTCTGTATGCTTGGGGGTGTGCCTCCAGATGGTTTTCCCCTCTGCATCGCTGATGGCCGAGATGAGGTAGGGCTCTGGCCGCACCCCGCCATTGGCAAAGGTGGTGTAGCTGGATGCTATGTCCTTTGGCGTAGCCGCCAAGGTGCCGAGAAAGATGGTCGGTCCAAAGTTTCTCTCCGTGTCTTGTGAGAGCCCAGCCTTGCCGAGGTATTGGCGGAACTTTTTCAAGCCGACGCTATTGCCCACGCGTATAGCCATGGTGTTGCGACTGTAGATGAGTCCTTCGCGCGCCGGACGCATGCCTCCGAAGACGCCGTTGGAGTTGCGCGGATTCCACTTACCATCGAGGTTTCCCGCAATTTCGCCTTTTTTGATTCGTCCATCAGAGATGGGCTGCTTGGGCGAGCCTCCTTGGTCAAAGTAGCTGGCAAAGATGTGCGATTTGATCAGCGATGCCATGGGGCGCATGGCCTGAAAGATGCGGTTGTACTTCGACTCCGAGCTGTCGCGCCCCCCCACGGCTGCGAGGATGGCTCCAGTCGCATTGCTGATGACAATGCAGCTGACTTGGAGATACTGGGGCTCAGGGATATCGCTTTCGGCGGCACCTGCGGCCTTCATTTGAGCGATCATTTTCTGGTATTGAGCTCGCGTCTGATGCGGGTAGCCCTTTTTGTCCTCTATCTCTTTTTTGATATAGCTATTGAGCGCCTTGACGAGGAGTTCTTGTAGCTCAAAGTCGATGGTGCTAAATACCTTGAGCCCTCCCTTGACGATGAATTGCTTGGGGTCGATGTTGCTGAGCTCAGCATTGTCAAAAAAGACCTGGCTGAGCGCACGCATGATGGAGTCCAGAGCGTAGTTCTCATGGTTGTAGCTCTGGGGCTTCTTGACCACCACGGGCTCGGCGATGAGCTTGAGGTAGGCATCGCGATTCCAGTCGGTGTTGTAGTGGATGATCTCAAGGAGTTTGTCGCGCTCTCTCTTGGCCACAGCGATGTTTCTGTAGGGAGAATATCTGTTGGGGCTTTTGATGATGGCTGCGAGCAGTGCCGATTCACTCATGGTGAGCTCCGAGGGCTCTTTGTCGAAGTAGCCGCGAGCGGCCTGCTTGAGCCCGAGGAAATTATGCCCCCAGAAGATGCGGTTGAGATAGTTGAGGATGATTTCCTCTTTGCTGTACTGCTGCTCGATGCGACGCGCAAGCGCGATCTCCAAGAACTTGTGGTGAAAGCTGCGCTCAGTGTGCTCAAAGATATTCTTTGCCAGCTGCATGGTCAGCGTAGATGCGCCCTGCGTGGCACGATAGTGCTTGAGTACCTGCATGCATGCTCGCATGATGCCTACGGGATCCACGCCTGTGTGATTCCAGAAGCGCCTGTCTTCTTGCAGCGTGAGCGCGTAGAGAAAGTCAGCGGGCACCTCTTTGAGATCTTTGATGATGCGACGATTCTCACCATGCGCAACGCCGATTTCCTTGTTGCTGATGTCATAGATCAGGGTGCGCTCAGGCATTTCTGAGAGCTTGGAGAGGTCATAGTCCTCCGCGAGCGCGACATAGTACCATACAGCACCCACCGCACAGAGCAAGGCTATATACGCGAAGCTGGTTACTATCTTGAATGACACGTAGACCCAATGCGATACAGAGAAGAATATCGTCAGTACGGTCAAGACGAGATTGCGCGGCAGCCAAAAGAGCCAAAAGGGCAAGGAGAGGATGCCGAGCCTATCCCAGAAAGGTGGGACCAAGGGACCATACCAAGCGACATTGCCTCGCCGCTTCTTTTTTGCCTTCTTGGGCTCCTGGGGATCCTCAGAAGGTGGGGAGGCATGAGCTGCATGGGGGGGGTCGTGATTCGTAGGCTTTGGCTCGCTCTCCTCATTGATATTCAAAGAGGGAAAACTCGACAGACGGGCACGCTCATGCGGACTTACATAGGAGCGCACCCCTGACCGTAAGGTGGGGGTAATTGATATGTTCATAAACTAGGGTAGGTGGTTTATTAGGGTCTCTTTTTTATTAGAGACATCATTATTATGCGTACCCTTTCCCAGAAATCAAGCCTTGCTTGCGCCAACAATTCTAGTAATTATGTCATAACTCGAACAATTAATGAATTTTATAATTAACATAAAATTAACCCCCTCTTATCCAATGATAAGAGGGGGTTTACATTTATAAAAGCACTGATGAAAGCATCAATTCTCAGTCTCGCCAAGAGGCTTGGGCATCTTGCCGGTGGAGAAGTATTTCTCAATCTCTTCGAGCGTGCGACCCTTTGTCTCAGGCAGGAAGAAGGCAGCTGTGATAAAGTAGATCACGGTAAAGCCCGCCAGCGTGAAGAAGACCATCGCATAGCCGGAGCTACCCACCCAAGGCAGGAAGACACCCGCAATGGTGGTCGAGACCCCTTGGTTGATGAGCAGCGCGATTGCCATACCATTGGCGCGAATACGCGTAGGCATAAGCTCAGAGAGAGCCAGCCAGACACATACTCCAGGGCCTGCCGCAAAGAAGGCGATAAAGACGGCAAAGAAGAGCGTGACCATCCAGCCTGTCGCAGCGGAGGGAGTCATGCCAATCTCAGCACGTGTGATCTCCACCACCTTGAGCGTACCTGCATCGGGCATGGTCTTCCAGAACATAGCCTTGTCGAGGAAGTCAGGCTTGCCAAAGCAGGCAGGAGCGACGATGACGCGATCACCATTGCTCTCCAGTGTCTGGAGGAGTGTGACGGTGGCCTTGCGCTTCGTATCATCGCCTGTGAAGGACACGGAGGGATCCTTTTGGCTGAGGAGTGCTGAGAGAGGAGCAGCACCCTTCGCAGGGGGCAGATCCTTCTCGATGGCTTCACGCGTCGTTGCGAGGAAGGAGGGCATATCCACGGCACCCATAGCACCGTCCGTGTAGCTGACGCCCGTCGCGGCGATCTCAGCGAGCTTGGCCTGACGGTCGAATTGCTTGGCCATGCGCTGGTAGGAGTCCCCACCCTGCGTGTAGGTGACGATGAGCTGCACGCCGTCGAGCACCTTGCCATCTGACATGAACTCAGCAACACCCTTTTGCTTGACTACCTCATCTACAGAGATCTTGAGGTAGGCATTCTCAGCGATCTTCGCTCTGACGATCTCGGTGACATCAATGCGCTTGCTCTCTAGTGTGTGGAACATGACACCCACGCCGACGAGACCGGCGATGATGCCGGCAGTACCCATCTTGAGGAGGAACTTGCGGCCCTTCTTATCGACGAGCGAGACGGCGACAATGGTCATGAGCATGTTGACCATCTTGATGGCAAAGTCTGCCCAGTTCGCCGAGTCACCTTCGAGACCCGCCTGTTGGAAGATCACCACCGAGTAGTTGAGCACGGAGTTGATACCTGTCGCCTGATTGCAGGCGAGGATGACGACGGCAAGTAGGAAGGGGATGACGTACTTGCGCTGGAGGATGGTGTCGCCCTTGGCGGCTTCCTTTTGTGCGAGCTTTTCTTGCTCAGCAGCGGCATCTGCCTCGATCATCTCGTTGAGAATCTCTTGGGCAGCGGCATCGCCATTATTCGCGGCGAGGGAGGCGAGTGCATCTTCCTTGCGGCCACGCTTGTAGAGCCAGCGTGGGGATTCCTTCAGGCGGAAGGCACCAAAGAAGAGGAGAATACCAGGCAGGATGGAGCACCAGAAGATGAGCTGCCATGCCTCAGTCTTGGCCGTGTCGGTGACGGTGACATCGGTGGCCGCGCCGACGAAGTTCGTCGTAGCAAGACCGATGGCTGCGGCAAAGACAAGACCAATTGTCAACAGGAATTGGAACATACCTGTCCCCTTACCACGCGCCGAGGCACCGAGGCACTCAGCCAGATACATGGGCACGACCACGCCGATGAGACCCGCCGATGCCCCTTGGAGGAGGCGACCTGCGACCAGCGCGTTAAAGTCACCATCGGAGAGACAGATGACAGGTATACTCAAGGTAAAGAGCAGGGCTGAGACGATGATCATCATCTTGCGGCCAAAGGCCTCCGCGAGCATCCCTGCAACGAGAGAGGAAAGCACCGAGCCTAGCAGCACAGCTGCAACCAAGAAGGAGAGCTGAGACGGGCTCAAGCTCGTGGTAGCCTCAATATAGGGAAGAGCTGCGGCAATAATGCCCACATCGACCCCATAAAGAAGACCACCAAGACCGGCCATCGTCGTCAGATAGCGCGCGTAGCTTTTCACTTTGGCTGGTAATTCAGCCTGCGTGGATTCAGTAGTCATAGTGCCAAACACTATAGCAAATCAGCCCCGTAATTCAATCTTAAAGTGAGCGACTAACACATTTCAGCATCACGCAAGAAATAAATAGGGATACTCTCCTCTATTCATCCATCGCTAGATACGCTGATGCTAAAGATGAAACACAAAAAATAAACCAAGACAAAACAACGAAAAATGGGCACTCCGTCAGAATCGTATCGTGACCACAGTCGCTTCATACCAAGGCCATCTT
>CAYJJA010000145.1:0-309 GCA_964370355.1 uncultured Akkermansia sp.
CGGTGGCATGCTCACCAACATGAGCACCATAAAGAAGAGCATCGCTCGCCTCGACTGGTTGGAAAACATCGAAAAGCAGCCTGAGTTCAAGTCCATGTCCAAGAAGGAGCTCGCCGCCCTCTCCCGTGAGCGCGAAAAGCTCTGCCGCAACCTCCAAGGTATTCGCAACATGGGTGGTACACCTGACGCCATGGTCGCCATCGGCGCTGACCACGAAGACATCGCTATCCGCGAAGCTCACATCCTCGGCGTGCCCGTTATCGTGCTCACCGACACCACAGCCAATCCTGACTCGGTCCAGTACCCCAT
>CAYJJA010000145.1:319-600 GCA_964370355.1 uncultured Akkermansia sp.
ACGACGCCGTGCGCTCCATCCGCCTCATCCTCTCCGAGATGGTCGATGCGATCAACAAGGCCAAAGCCTAATTGCGCTCCCCTTTTTTTAAACCAATCCTTTATTTTACAAACGATATCATGGCTGAAGTTACAGCACAAATGGTCAAGGAGCTACGCATCAAGACAGATGCTGGCATGATGGACTGCAAAAAAGCCCTCATCGAATGCGATGGCAACATGGACGAAGCCGTCAAGTTCCTCCGCGAGAAGGGTATCGCTAAGGCAGCAGCCAAGTCTGGT
>CAYJJA010000145.1:617-5094 GCA_964370355.1 uncultured Akkermansia sp.
AGCAGGACGGTCTCATCTATGAGATCAACTGCGAGACAGACTTCTGCTCCAAGGGTGACAAATTCCGCACCCTCGTCGCCGAAGTAGGAGCCGCCCTCAAGGCCTCCTCCGCCACCACCCTCGAAGAAGCACAGGCAGCCGCCATCAACGGCACAACAGTCGAGTCCTACATCGCAGAGCAGTGCGCCGTCATCGGTGAAAACATGAAGCTCAGCAAGTACGGTCGCTACACCCTCGCAGGCACAGGCAGCATCGCCTCCTACATCCACATGGGTGGCAAGGTAGGTGTCCTCCTGCTCCTCTCCGCCGACAAGGCCGAGAGCACAGCCGCAGAAGCCTTCCAAACACTCAGCAAGGACCTCACCCTGCACATCGCAGCCAGTGCGCCCAAGAGTGTTGACTCCTCCTCCCTTGACGCGGCCTTCGTCGCCGAAGAGCAGGAAATCGCCAAGGCTCAGCTCATCGCTGAAGGCAAGCCCGAAGCCCTCCTCGACAAGATCCTCCCCGGCAAGCTCAACGCCCTCTACAAGCAGAGCTGCCTTCTCAATCAGGACTTTGTCAAAGATCCCAGCCAATCCGTCGAAAAGCTCATCGCTGCTGTCAGCAAGGGTCTCGGAGACAGCATCAAGATCACAGGCTTCTTCCGCTTCCAACTCGGAGCATAAGGGAACTTCTCACAATTCGTTTTCTGCTAAAGAAAGCGAAGAAAAAGCTTAACAAAGGATCTCGTGGACGATTTTCGTATCTTTTTACACCTTCGCTTATTACATATATCTATATGCTCTAGCGCGAAGTCGTGAAAATCTTACGAAAATCCCACCACGATCTCTCTTTGCGAATGGCGAGAAGCCCCCATAAAAAACTTTCCTTTCTTGTTTTTGTATCATATTCAAAGCCTGCGCGAGAGCGCAGGCTTTTTTTGCTAAGCGTATTTGCCCACGTATTGAGAATCAGCCATGATCTACGCCCTCGCCCCCATGCAAGATGTGACCGACCTCGCCTTCATGCGCGTCCTCCATCAGCTAGACTCCCTGCCCGACCTCTTCGTCACCGCCTACTTTCGCAGCACGCCCACCAGCTGCGCCTTTGTCGAGCAAAACCTTCGCTGCATCACTGAGAATCCAAGCAGTGTCCCCATCTGGGCACAAATCGCGGGCAACGAGCCCGCCGCCATCGTGCGCGACATCGCCATGCTGCGCCGCTACCCCATCGCAGGGATCAATCTGAATGCGGGCTGCCCCTCCGCCTTTGTGAACCGCCACCACGCGGGCGCGGGTCTTCTGCGCGAGCTCCCCCTGCTGCGCCGCATCACCGCCGCCATGCGCGAGGCTCTGCCCGCCGGCATGTTCAGCATCAAGTGCCGCCTCGGCTGGGCAGACGCCGAGCAGGAATTCCCCGCCATCCTCGACGAGCTACGCGCCGCGTGCCCTGACCAGCTCATCATCCACGCACGCACACGCCAGCAGCTCTACAGCGGCAGCCCCCAGCGCAGCTACGTCACGCACGCCATCCGCGAAGCCGCCCAGTGGGAGCATCCCTGCCACGTGATGGGCAATGGTGACATCCTCAGCTGCGCTGATGCCGAGAGCTGGCAGCAGGAGACCCGCGCCACTGGGCTCATGATAGGACGCGGCATTGTGCGCAATCCCTACCTCTTTCGCCAGCTACGCGGTGCCCCCGCCCCCACGCGGGCAGAAATGATCACCTACTACCAGCTGCTCATCGAGGAAACTGGACGCATCCTGACAAACTACAGCGAGCGCGGGCACTGCAATCGCGTCAAAAAATACCTCACATCCATCTACCCCAATCTCGAAGACAGCAGCAAAGAATACCACCTACGCCGCTGCACCAACCTCACCGAGATGCGCCTCTTGCTGAGCTGACCCAGCCCACCCGAAAGCCCCAAGATACCCCCCGAAAGCCCCATGGGTTGACTGATAAAAGTATTGCTATTCATGCCCCCATCTGCTATGCTGCTCACTTCCCTCGCATGAGGGAATCTTTCCAACGATGAGCCTATTTTCCTTCAGCAAACTGCGCCACCACCGAGAGCAACGCAACCTCTTCAAAAAGGAATTGCAACAGGTTCGTGAGATTATTGACGCGACCATCAATGAGCTCGATGACTCAGTCCGCCCTTACGCCCAAGAGATCTGTCAAGCCCAAGGCAAGATGCTGCGCCCCGCTCTTGTACTGCTCACCGCCCATGCGACAGGAGGCGTGCGTCCCGATCACCTGCGCTTTGCCGCGCTGCTGGAGATGACCCACATCGCCTCGCTCATCCATGATGATGTGCTCGACAAGGCCGATACACGCCGCGACCGCCCCACGGCCAACAAGCTCTGGGGGAACAATCGCGCCGTCCTCCTCGGCGACTTACTCCTCGCCCAAGCCATGGTCATGGGCGCAGACATTGGAGATCGCAAATTCGGCTACCACATGGCACTCACCGTGCGTGAGCTCTGCGAAGGCGAGCTTGAGCAGAGTGCCCGCATCTGGGATGTCGAGATGACACGCAGCGACTACTACGAGCTCATACGCAAGAAAACCGCCACCCTCTTTGCCGCGGCGACCCGAGGAGCCGCCATGCTCCAAGAGCTTGATGAGCCCCAGCTCGAGCAGCTCGAGCGCATCGGCATGCTGCTAGGCATCTCCTATCAGATCTACGACGACATCCTCGACCTCTCGGGCAAGGAAGAATCCGCAGGCAAGACCCTAGGCACCGATGCCATCAAGGGCAAGCTCACCCTTCCATTCTTCTACATGTTAGAATCCGACGATACCCCCATCGCCGACTATATACGCCACTGCGCCCAGCAGCATGAGCAAATAGAGCTCGCGCAGCTGCGCAAGAGCAGTGCCTTCCGCCACGCGCTCGAAGCCTCCGCCCAAGACGCAAAACGGGGCAACGCCGAGGCACGCGAGCTGCTCTCCCACCTCGCAGAATCCAGCGCACGCGAAGCCCTCTACGAGCTCATCGCCAAGCTCGACGAGATGATAGACCACTGCCTCACCTAGGCGAGAGCCGCCCCCCCTCTATGAGCACCCCGTATCGTAGCGAGTACATGCAGCCCCCTGCGGGCAACCACATCGAGCCCCTCTGGATATGCCTCCAAGCCGAGGCACAGCTCATCTACTCAGAAGAGCGCATCCTACGCCCGCTGCTCGATGACATCATCTTTCTGCGTCGCAATTTTGCCTCCTGCATCGCGGTACGCCTTGCCCGCAAGCTCTCGCGTCGCGACATGAAGCGCGAGGAGCTCGAGCCCCTCTTCTACGACGTACTCACGCGCGAGCCCTCCATCCAGCAGGCCATGGCCATCGACCTACGCGCCTACATGGAGCGCGATGCCGCCTGCCGCAGCCACCTAGAGCCCCTGCTTTATTACAAAGGCTTCCACGCCATTGCCACCCACCGCATCGCGCACACCCTCTGGCATACAGGGCGGCACATGCTCGCGCTCATGCTCCAGAGCATCTGCTCAGAGATCTTTAGCGTCGATATCCACCCTGCGGCGCGTATAGGCTGTGGAGTCATGCTCGACCACGGCACTGGCTGCGTCATAGGCGAGACCGCCATCATTGAGAATGACGTCTCCATCCTCCATGCCGTCACCCTAGGTGGCACAGGCAAGGAAAAAGGCGATGCACGTCACCCCATCGTACGCACAGGCGTCCTACTCGGAGCAGGGGCAAAAGTCCTCGGACGCGTCATTGTGGGAGAATGCGCCAAGGTCGCAGCCTCCTCCGTCGTCCTCCAAGACGTCCCCTCACACAAGACCGTCGCTGGCATCCCCGCCGTCATCGTCGCCGAGACCCAATGCGCCTCCCCGGCTCACAGCATGGCACACCAGATCGAAGCCTAAGCTCCCCCTTCCCCCTCCTCATGATCGAAAGCATCGACATCCTCCTGCCTCTCCCCAAGGCGCACCAGCGCGATGCCCAGCTCCAAGCCATCGCCGCCAAGCTAGAAATCTCCCCACGCCGCATCCAAGACATACGCCTGCAAAAAGAGAGCATCGACGCACGCCGTCGCCCCATCTGCAAGCAACTGCGCCTCCTCGTCGCCATCGCCGACCCCCCCCCCCCAGCCCCGCCCATCAGCTGGAATCCTCCCCCCCTTCCCCCGCAAGCCCCCAGCCTCCTCATCATAGGCAGCGGCCCTGCGGGACTCTTTGCCGCGCTCGAAGCCATCAAGTCTGGAGTGCGCCCCATCCTGCTTGAGCGCGGAGCAGATGTCGCTGCCCGCCGCCGCGACATAGAGCCCACCCACCACGGTGAGCCCCTCAACGAAGAGTCCAACTACTGCTTTGGCGAGGGAGGTGCTGGCACCTTCTCCGATGGCAAGCTCTACACCCGCGCGACGAAGCGCGGGCCGGTCAGCGACATCTACGAATGCTTCGTCGCCCACGGAGCCCCTCCCCGCATCCTCACCGATGCCCACCCGCACCTAGGCTCAGACAAGCTCCCCTCC
>CAYJJA010000146.1:0-4998 GCA_964370355.1 uncultured Akkermansia sp.
GCTCCACTAGATCCTTAGTCTAGCGCGTCTACCAATTCCGCCATCCGAGCTTGTGTTGCTTTTCGTTTAGAACGTGGTTGCGGGGGCATTCTACACGCTTTTGGATTTCATTGCAAGAGAAAAATTGCTTTTTTTGTGATTTTTTTTAGATTTTGAGATTCGTTTTTCTTTATTGGTCTTAGTGAGAGTTAGTTATCTTTATTAGGGTGATTTGAGGCTCTATTTGAATTAATCTCTTGCTATTGAGTGTGCAGATACGCTATACTGTAAGTCTTCACTAATCGCTAACTTATAATTTGATATGAAAAATATAATGCTCCCCCTAGCAAGTCTCTTCCTGCTCTCCTGCGCGACGGTCACCTCCAAAGAAAACGCTCCCGCAGTCAGCAGCGACATCCCCGTCCTCGTCAATGCCCCTCGCTATACGGGCATGGAGCAACTCAAAAACGATAATAACTACAAAGGCGGCTACTACTACGCCGATCTCACCGAGGATGGTATGATTCAAATCATTAATACGGCCTTTCTCACTACTCAAAAGAGCGGCACCTCTCTCAATTCCTACATCGCAGCCTGCGCCAAGCAGGTATGCATCCATTATAAGAAGGTATATGATCTGAGTGTCAAGGCTAGCCCTGAGCTGACAAAGAGAATGAGCTACCCAGTCCAGCTCGTCGAATGGACCATGGGTCAGAATGAAGATACGCGCCTGTGCTACGCCCTATTCATGATGACGGATACGCATACCTATATGTACATCTATGATATTCACGCTGATAGTGCCGAGGAGAGGATGGATCTCTGGAAGAGTGTTCTGAAGCAAATCAAGCTCAGCTCCTAGACGCGGAGTAGAGTCGTCCCAAAACACGCGAGGTGCAGCTCTCGCGTGTTTTTTTGCGCTTTGTGCTGCTCCTATGAGGCTAGCGGTTATTCTAAGCATTGGGCGGTATTGTAATAGCTTTAGGCTTTAATTATTAGATTTATAGCATTGAAACTTCGAACTCTAGATGTTATAATGTCGTCCGTTTTTGAAGTCAAAAAACGTTTTAAGCTATGAAAATTACAAATTTAAGAATAAAGTCACTTCTGTTAAGTGTTTTAGCATTTGTTTCTGCTCAAACTCTCTCTGCGCAAGTAGTGGTTTCTCTTACAGATGATCAAAAAGCTGAGTATTATGAGATTGTGACGACTCGCGACGACGCTGGTGCAGGAACGACCGGAACGCTTGGGGAGAAGCCTGGGCGTTATTATGCAACGATTCTTAGCTTTCTAGACGGAGATGACAAGGTCATTATGAACATGGTCGATGGTGATCCTGGTAATGGAGTGGGATCAGGTGCGAGTGGTGCAGAGGATGAGTATCTCCCTACGACGGCAATCGATGTAGGAGAGATCTATGTAGAGTCTTGGTACATTAATAATGGTACTGCTGAGCAGACCTTCGACATTAGCTCGATGATCACGGGTGCGGGGGATATCTTTTTTGAGACATGGGATACTGATTCAGCTCCTGCTCATAATGTCTATAAATTCACAGGTGATATGAGCAACTACGGCGGCGATATCAAAACCTCGACGATGGGGGGACTCTCCCTCCAATTCAATGGTAGCACGCGTGGCACTCTCATTGTGGGTGATGCTGTGACTGGTACCGGTGGCGGCGTGGCAGGTCGTGGAGCCATCGAGACCTATGCTAATGGTATGAATCAGACCGCGAGTGCCGTCACCTTCGGCATTGCGGCAGGTGGCACATCCTATGTAACCAATAGCTCCATCGCGGCGCACAATATTAATTTTAACACCAGTGACTATGGGGTGACGAGTGCTCTGCTCGCCCGTAATGCCCTGAGCGTCGGTGCTGGTGCTAGTGTCACGATGCTCGATGGTTCTAGTGTTACGGTTGGCTCGGGAGCGTCACTGTCTGTCAATGCGACAGGCTCTCTCACATTCAACTCAGGCAGCTCACTTATCGCCGCGACTGGGACAACGATCAGCTCTGCGCTCACGATGGAGGGTGGTGCTATTCTCGATCTTGTCGCTGGTAGCTCGACGAGCCTTACCTTGGGGGATTTCTCTTGGAAGAATGATACGAGCGGTATCCTGAATCTTCAGGTCTCAGCTGCGACGAGTTTTGTGGGGGGGCTGACCTACAATCTCCTCAGTATGGACATGACTGGCTTTACAGATAGTAATTTTACGGTGTCTCTCGATGGCCTAGATTCTAGTGCTTTTGAATGGTCCATCGCTGGAGATATGTTGAGTGTGACTATCTTGACAGATGCTCAGACTCTTGAGTGGAACGGTGTCGATGGCGCTGTCTGGAGCACCACGGATACGAACAATGTGTGGAATGTCTCGGGCGGATCTGCCGCGAATTTCACCGATGCTGATCTTGTGGGCTTTGGGACAGCGTCTGGAGCCAAGACGGTGACCATCACGGGCAATGTGAGCCCTGGTCTCATCACTGTCGATAGTGACTCAGACTACAGCTTTAGCGGCTCGGGAGCTATCACGGGCGCAGCCGCCCTGACCAAGTCGGGGTCAGGCACGCTGAGCATCAGCACGAGCAATAGCTACTCTGGTGGGACGATCCTTAATGAAGGTACACTGAGCATCAATAGTATGGATGCTCTCGGTACGGGGGATCTCTCGATCAATGGTGGCGTACTCGCCGTGCATGGCGGGGGGACAGTCGCTCTGGATGCTGATCGTATGACTCTGGGTCGTGACGTTGCGCTGCGTGTCGAGCTCAATGGCACGAGTGCCTCTCTCTCCGACGCGTCAAGTCTCGGTGATCACGCACTCTATGTCACGGGGAATGCTGTCATGCGCAGCACTCCTACTCTGACGCACGACTCATGGGACTCTGTCTCAAGCGTCGATATCGGTGCTGGTGCGACTGTGGACTTTGGTACTTCGAGCGAAGTCGAAGAATGGGAGACCAGGGGGCTTTCAGGCGCAGGGACATTGGTAACAAGTCACGGTGCAGCTCTGAAGAATTTTGTTGTCGCGACGAGCTCTGCTGATGGCGACTTTACTGGTACGATCAAGGCCGTGAATGGTGCAGATGTTTCGCTAGTCGCGACTCATGACAATGCTACGAGTCGTTTATCGCTCGACGGAACTGTCAATTCTCAATACCTGCTGCTCAATCAAGGCTCCTTTGATACCTTCTATCTGAAGTCCCTCAGTGGCACGGGTAGCATCGTCTTCAATGCGACCTTGCCAGGTGAGACAGGCGTAAGGAAAACCGTCGATTTGCAGATGGAGGCAGATCAGTCCTATGCTGGAAGATTTTATAATGATGATAGCCGCATGGGGAACTTCGTCGTCAGCTCCGTAGCGGGCAAAACTTATAATCTCACCCTGACAGGCGCAGGCTACACGACGCCGACCTCCGCTCCCGAATGGCACCAAATGCACGTGAGCAATGCCTCCGTCATTCTCTCAGGGGAGAATGCCACGTGGGGGGGAGTGATAGACCTGAAGGATGCAAACGCGAAGCTCGTCTTTGACCACAGCGTAGCTTATCTACGCGCTGCTGCTGAGGGCAAGATCACAGGTGCTGGCTCTGTCGAGATTGTCTCCACACATGGGGTGACACTATCACGTGACAGTGACTACACAGGTGGTACGACTGTAAAGGCAGGCGCGAGTCTCACGCTGAACTCCGCTGCCGCTGCTGGCTCAGGGGAGATCGAGCTCGAAGGCAATGCTACACTAGGTGTGGCCAATGGTCTCACGGTAGCCAATGCGCTCTCGCTGACAGGCTCCAATACCATTACAGGCAATGCGACTCTCTCGGGTGATGTCACGCTGCATGGCAGTGCTAGCCTCACGGCAACAGGCACGGTGAATCTCTCTGGCGCACTGCTCGTCGAAGAGGGAGAGACCTTGACGCTCCAGAGTGGTACCTTCAACTTCTCGCATGCCACGATTGATGCCTCTGCTCTGAGCATCACCGATGGGGCTGATGTCACCATAGAGAGCTCCACGCTCACGGGTATACAGGTATCAGATGCTATAGAGCGCGAATTCACAACCTCAGAGGGCGGGACAGAGATGACACCCATCTACACGATCAGCAACGTGGCTCATGTCCTTAATGAGGCGTCAACGGGTATCACGCTCGATCTCGGTGATATTGAGGACTTTGATTTTGATCGTATCAATGCCTTTGTCCTTGATGAGGTGAGCAGCCTTCCTTTCTGGTATGGCTTTATTAATCTCAAGATAGGTGATGAAATCAATCAGGTGCTGGGAGAAACGACGACTGGCTTGGATGGCAACAGCTATGTGGTGCTCTACATCCCAGAGCCTAGCTCAGTCACGCTCAGTCTGCTCGCTCTGACGGGGCTGCTCGCACGCCGCCGCCGCAGGGGCTGATGATTCCTCTTGATGGATCGTCAAACAAAGCTAGCCACCTCAGTGACGAGGTGGCTAGCTTTGTTTATTACTTTGGCAGGACTTAACGAAGGATCAGCAGCTTGCGTAGCAACTAACAGAGGCGCTATCAAGTCGTAATTTGGCACAAGTTGCATGCCAATTTGAGACGAAGCATAAGGCTGAGGATCAGTCGCTGCGCTCCTGCCCCTTCGGGTACTTATACAAATTACTCCTTGACAGCATCTCCGTTAGTTGCTTAAGAGCATGCACTTCCTTTTGTTGAATGAAAAATAATATTTTTCACCCAACAAAAAGAAGCTTTAATATTCAGATATGCCTATTTGCGGGAATCCTGCAATTTGTTACATTAACTACAGCCAAAGTAATAAGGGATGATTTTTGGCACTCCGTCAGAATCGTATCATGATCACAGTCGCTTCATACCAAGACCATCTTACTTTGTTGGGTGAAAAATCTCATTTTTCATTCAACAAAGTAAGTACCTTCTTCAGGTACGTAGACTGTTGTTGCGCAACCACCGCTTGCGTACCTCAGAGCGCTTCGTTAGTCAAGATAAAATCCGGCACAAATTGCATGCCAATTTGAGACGAA
>CAYJJA010000147.1:0-4964 GCA_964370355.1 uncultured Akkermansia sp.
CTTGGGCCCTCGCGGTGAAGGTGGGTTCGGCCGACGCGGTGTAGGTGGGTTCCGCCCACGCGGTGAGGGTGGCTTCCGCCCACGCGGTGAGGGTGGATTCAAACCGCGCGGTGAAGGTGGGTTTAAGCCACGTCGTTTTGAGGATGAATAAATCATAGTATTCCTCTGTCATCCTACTTTACAAGGCGAGAAGCATGCGTTATGATGCTTCTCGCTTTTTATTAAGCTGATCTATATGAAGATTTTTCTCCTCACGAGTCTCATCCTCGTGCTCTCACAAGGTACCTTCTTCGACCTCCAAGCGTCATCTCAGGCAGCCCCATCCATCGACATTGCTCGAGTCGAAGACTCCTTGAAGGAGCTCAAGTCGCAAGCCGAGGCGGGCAGTGCCAATGCCATGCAGCAACTCAGCCGATACTACGCCTTCTATGGTCTGCAAGATCAGGCGCGTCAGTGGCATGAGCGCTACATGACGCAGTTGCAGCAGCAAGCTGCGGCGCAGGACTCCAAGAGTATGCTCCAGCTAGCAGGGCTCTATCTACGGGGCAGTGAGTTCCTCCCCCCCAGTCTCGATCAGGCGCAGCTCTGGCTTGACAGGGCCGCTCGCGCAGGTGAGCCGTCAGCTGCGTATATACGCGCTGATGTTTACGAAAAGGCTGGCGATACTGCCGGTGCGAAGGCTAGCTACCTGCATAGCTACCAGCTCTATGAGCAGCGTCTCAAGGAGCTCTCGAAGCAAGCAGACGCGCTCTACTGGCTTGCGATCATGGAGCTGCTGGGTCAGGGCGTAGAGAAAGATGTGCCCAAAGCCCTCGCGCGCTTCGAGCAGTCTGCCGCGCTCGGCTCGAGTGCCGCCTTGCAGCGTCTTTTTCAGTGCTATACGACGGGAAAAGATGTGGCGAAGGATCAGTCCAAGGCCATGGGCTACGCTCGCCGGCTTGCCGACGAGCATGCGGATGGAAGGATGGCTTTGCTGCTGGCTCATGCCTACACTGATGCTGAGGGGGTCGAGCGTGATGAGGAGAAGGCCGAGCACTACCTTGATCTCGCCTGCAAGCTCCAAGTCCCGCAAGCCTTCACCTACCGTGCGTCGAAGTTGAAGGCAGAGGCGCAGCCAATGATGGAATCGCTACAGCGAGCCGCCCAGCTAGCTGATGCGGGCGTGCATGCCCAATTGGGTGAGATCTACCTGAGAAAAGCCAAGGCGGAGCACACTGATTTGCGTGATGAGCTCTACGACTCAGCGCAGAAGCATCTCCACATAGCCGCCGATCTCTACAGTGATCCCATGGCATGCTACCAGCTCTCGCTCTTCTATCGCGAGTACCTCAAGGACGAGGCGCGTGCCCATTCCTATACCGTCAAGGCGAGTGATCTGGGGGTCAAGGAGGCCATGGCGGAGCGCGGGCTGCTCCACATGCTTCCTCATAGCAATATAGACTGGAATCCTACGCTTGCCTACCAGTGGTGGCAGCAGGGGAGCAAGGCGGGCGATGCCACGGCGACGCGCTATCTCAATATCTTTCTTTATGGAGTCGTCCCTGCGGTGCTTGTCATCTGCTTTATTCTTCCCATCCTGCTCATGCGCGTGCTTCTCTGGCGTAGCAAGAGGAAGGCGAGGTCGAATCAATCATGATCGTTCTCAGTCAATTCTGCGCAATTGACAATTTCTTTTGTATTATCAATGAGTTGTTGTAGGGTGATGCAGGAAAAGTACTGGCGGGTTACTTCGTAATACCCTCTCCATAAGGGCAGTGTAATGCATTTCGGTGCTAGGGGGCACTGGTTGCTAGCTGTCGTCATGCATGAGACAGGCACGAGTGACCCCTCCAAGCATTCAATGATTTCTAGTACATTGTATTCCGAAGGGTGTCGTGTCAGCTTATAGCCTCCCTCTTTTCCTCGAAAACTCATGACGAGTCTAGCCTTGAGTAGTGATGCTACTACTACTTCAAGATAACGCACGGTTATATTCTGCTGAGCGGAGATATCTCTCAGTGAGATGTAATGATCGGAGCTGCGTATTGCTAGATCCATCATGACACGGAGACCGTAGCGTCCCTTTGTTGATATTTTCATCATGATCGTAAAAGTCGTAGTTTGCCATGTTCTTTATACTTCGTTTTGAGCACACTGTCAACGTTTCATTGTGTAGTTTAGAACCTTTTTAGGAACTTTTTTTCTTGGAATTATGAAATATGTTTAATATCTGTTTGTTATGATATTTGCTGATGAGAAGGAAATTCTTCGATTTTCTTTAAAACCCCGTAATTCGATAGGGATATGTTGTTTATAGAGAACGAGCTACAGACTCCATTATACTGCGTATAACTTGGTAAGGTGCATGCTGCTCACAGAGAGCCTTGAGAGCATGTACTTATGGTTTGATAGGAGGCTTCTGAGTACAAGTACTTGCCCATTTTGTTACATAAACCATCGACAATGTAATAACTATAGGGTGAATCAAAAATCTCGTTTTGAAGAGTTCTCCTATTAGCAATCTGGTCAATAGCCTGTCTCGTAAGGTTTTTTGTGGCGTTTATGCATTTATTAGTCGAATAGGTCACTCAACTCCGTCAAAAATGCGGTAAATTTCCCTTAAAATCCTCTCGCGATTTCAGACTGCGAGAATTGAGATCTCCCCCTCCTATAGTCAAAGCAATCATTCATGGCTTCTCGCATCGGGGAGTTTATAGCGCAGCTCGCATGGCCGTGAGGACGGCGATTTGCTCTACAGCTACTATTTTCTTGAGCTCTTTCGCACAGGCACGTAGGGTAGATCCCGTCGTGTACACATCGTCGATGAGCACGAGGTGGGGGCTAGGTAGCTGTCTGCTTCCTGCGTCTCTGTAGGTCTCACGGAGCTTGAAAATCTTGTTGGCATTGAGCTCGCGCTGCTGAGCTGAGAGGGTGGTCTGGCTGCGCACAGGCGAGGCTAGACGCTGGAGTGGCTGGGCGAGGCGGAGATGTGGCATGAGGCGGCGCAGCTCGTCTGCGAGTAGCAGGGATTGATTAAAGCGGCGGTGAAAGAGCTTGCGACGCGTCACAGGTACAGGGATGAGTGTCCAGTCTCGCCGCTGGGCTAGGATGGGGTGCTGCTCCCACTGCTCTCTCATGAGTAGCGCAAAGCTGCGTGCGAGGTGTGTCTCTCGCCCATACTTATAGCGATGCATGAGCTCGAGCATCTCCTCGCTGCCATAGAACCCAGCGCGTGCAAAATCATAGCTGCGGGCCTTGTCCTCGCACTGGGGGCATTCCCACGGATCATCTAGCCTCATGTAGACGGGGCTGCCACAGTGGAGGCAGAGGGGCTTTGGGACGCGTGGTACGCGCGAATCGCAGCAGCTCGCGCAGAGGGAATGCTGCGTCTCTCTGTACTCGCCGCATAGCTCACATACTGAGGGGTAGAGCCAGCGCAGCATAGGGGAGGGGGGGGCGGGGCATGTGCCCGCGTGATTAGCCTTCGTGTCGCGCGCGGAATTCCTTTACGACCTTGGCGTAGGCGAGGGTGGCGAGCCCATAGGGGTCATGCTCGTAGACGGTGCGTCCAAAGCTGGGCGCCTCACCGACGCGTACCGAGCGCGGGATGATGGTCGAGTAGAGGACAGGCCCCATATTCTCGCGCACCTGATCGACGACCTGGCGGGCGAGATTCGTATTGGTGAACATGGTCATGATGATGCCCTCATGCGTCAGGGTGGGATTGACACCACTCTCGCGAATTTGTTCGGTAATATAGAGGATTTTCGCGAGACCATCAAGGCTGAGATACTCACACTGCAAGGGTGAGATGATCTCGTCGCTTGCGCAGAGCGAGGCGGTCATGAGCACGCCAAGAGAAGGTGGGGTATCGAGGATGATGTAGTCGTATTGATTGCTACGGCGTATATTGACGAGGGCGTCGCGCAGGCAGGTCATGTGTGAGCCTGTGCGTGTGAGCTCGATTTCTACCCCCGAGAGATCCATGTGGGCGGGGACTATGGAGAGATTCTTACGCCCCGCGTCTTGTATCTTGCTCTCAATGGGCGCGTGCCCGATGAGGACAGGATAGATGGTGTCTTCTCCTTC
Source organism: uncultured Akkermansia sp. (assembly GCA_964370355.1). Lineage (GTDB taxonomy): Bacteria > Verrucomicrobiota > Verrucomicrobiia > Verrucomicrobiales > Akkermansiaceae > Akkermansia. Next base: position 4,069 of record CAYJJA010000147.1, read on the forward strand.
TGCCTCGACACCGAGTCCGCTAGTGCTATTGCCCTGAGGGTCAAGATCAATGAGGAGGACTCGCCTACCTGCTGAGCTGAGACCCGCGGCTAGATTGATAGCTGTGGTAGTCTTGCCGACTCCTCCTTTTTGATTAGCGATGGCGATAACTTTCATAAATCTGCACTATTCTACCGAATTCTCCCGTGGCGTTCAAGCTTGAAAAAAGTATGCAGACACGCAGCCTCCCCCTCTGCGTTTTATATTGATTGCTCCTTGAGAGATTCTATCCAATCAAGTTATGCGTATCTGCTTGCTCTTGTTGAATGAAAAATATGATTTTTCACCCAACAAAAGGAAGGTCTGATAGGGTGATGCTGAGTACAAGAGCACCCCCTTTTATGAGTTTAGCCCTTGTTTAGGCGGGTTTCTTATAGCTGGTACGCACCGAGGAGCTGCTCATTTGCGGCATGATGAATTTGTGTAGCTCTACAGTGGCAGCGGCAGCTCCAAACTCCTCCACACAGCAGCGCGCGAGCTTGTAGGCAAGCGTCTCTATGAGCTGATGGGGCTCTGCTTGCGCACGTGCAATGAGTGCCTGCGTGAGGATGTCATAGCAGATGGTGTTGGCGAGCTCATCTCCCATCTCTGAGAAGCGCTTCGGTAGCTCAAGGGTGATATTGGCGCTGAGGGCTTGGGGGATGGCTCGCTCGTCCTCGGGTACTCCTATGCAGCACTCAAAGCGCAGCTCGCTCAAGTGGATGTGCTCTTTGTTTTCCTCGGGCTTGCAGTTGCCCTTTTCCATGAGGCGTTGGAGGGCGGCGAGATCAGGGGTGATGATGTCGGGCTTGGCTGCGGCGAGTTGCTCGGCATTGTTGTAGCCAGTGAGCACGGCGATACTGGTGATGGAGGCGCAG
>CAYJJA010000148.1:0-4931 GCA_964370355.1 uncultured Akkermansia sp.
AGATGAAGCGTCCACTCTGCAAAATCAAGCTACTTTTTCTATAGCTGGTTTATTACCAATACTAGCTTCCTTATCGAGTGTGGCAATCATGATACGATTCTGACGGAGTGCCAAAAAGTGAGCAATCGGGCTAGGCGTTAAAATATATTGTAACGAGCTTTTGCAGGAAATCGCAATTCGGAGATAAGTGATGGCAGCTCGCAAAAGAAAGGTGTAGATTATTCCCGCCTTCTAGCGTTCTTAAAGTTAACAACAACCCTCACCAATCAAAACTAAATAGCAAACCCTCAATCAAATAGAAAACATAAAAATGAACAAGTCCGCCCTCCTCGCCGTCCTCTTCCTCGCCGCAGCAGCCCTTCCCGCCGCCGCCCACCACGCACCAGCCAAGCGCGTATGCGGCAAGCCTGCCGTCGTCAAGCAAGTCGTCGTGAAAAAAGCCCCCGTGCTCAAGAAAGCTCCAGTCAAGAAAGTGGTCGTCAAAAAGGTCGTCGTGAAGAAAGTAGCCGTCAAGAAGCCCGCAGCTAGAAAAGTGGTCGTCGTCAAGAAGCCCGTAGTCAGAAAGCCTGTCGTAGTGGTGAAAAAAGCCCCCGTCCGCGTCCTTGCACGTCGCTAATCCCCTCACAAAAAAACTCACAAAACAGCCTCCCCTTCTCCACGTGAGAGGGGGAGGCTGTGTCTTGGATAAGCATGCTTTCCATGTCAGACCTGTCGGGGTTGCATTGCCCCGTGCTTTTAGAATCCCATGCGCTTGTTTTTGGGAAGCGGGGAGTTCGCCAGCTGGGTGACGAGCTCTGCGGTGATGACTCCGGTGCTCAACTGGTTGGCGATGCAGATTTTTTGTATCGTGTAGCTCAGTAGCTTAATGGTGCGTGAGTTGGCATAGGTGCCTCTCTGTTCTGTGATGACGCGCTTGATGTAGCGTATCATGATGTTCTTCGCCATATCGTCTAGGGTGAGCTTGAGCTTGCCTAGGCAGAGGTCGAGGATGTCGAGGAGTTCTTCGGGGCTGTAGTCCTCAAAGATGAGGGTAGAGTCAAAGTTGTAGATGCCTATCGCATCAAGACTCTTCACTAGCTCCGCACAGGAGGTGCACTTCTCCGCCACGATGAGCACACCATGTCCCTTCTTCTCCCTCTCTATGGTGGAGCTAAAGAGGTGGAGAGCATCCGAGTTGATGGAGAGCTCGCTTTCGGGCAGCTCTTGGGTGACTCCGTTGACGAAGAGAAGCTGATGTTGGGCATCATGGATTTTTTTGTTGATACTCTTCTGCGAGTAGCTTTGCGCTACCGTGATGATTTCCTCGGGGGTGATGGTGATCACCTCATCTTTCTTGATGAGATTGAGTGCCTTGAGGATTTTCGCCAAAATTTTAGCAACGGAGCTCTTGCCTGTGCCATAGTTGCCCATAAAGCGCCACTTGAGCGGGCTGCTATCAATGATGGGCTCATCGCGCTTGTGCTGTTCGCGTGCAAAGTTGACAAACTGATGGATGGCTTTCTTGACATTGACGAGTCCTACCATACCATCGAGCTCTTTGAGGGCTTGGGCGAGCAGGGGCTCATCAAAGAGCTTGGCATTGATGCGCTCGACCTCTTCGGCGCTGATGGGGAGGTCTTCTTTCCTGATGCGGCAGAGTTTTTTGGGATCGCTCACGCCTAGCAATCGCCGCGCCATGCGGGGCATGATCTGGGTGGTAATCAGGCGCACCGCAAAGCGCGCGTTGCCAAAGTTTGCATCTTTGGACTGGTGCTCACGCTTGATGATGGCGCGTAGGGCTTCGCGAGCTGGTGGGGTAAAGCGCAGTCCGTTGCGCACGGCCTCAGACATGGCGATATTGTAGAGCTCCTCGACCTCGTAGTCGGGGAAGTTGAAGGTGTAGGGGAAGCGCGCCTTGAGCCCCGGATTCATATTCAGCAGCTCCTCCATCTCCTTGGCGTAGCCGGCCATGATAACAATCATGTCGGTGCTTTCCTTGCCGAGGATGTCGAGCAGCAGCTCAATGGCGCGGTGCCCCACGTCATTGCTCCCCTCGGTCTTCATGAAGGTGTAGGCCTCGTCGATGAAGAGGATGTTGCCATGCGCGGCGGTGAGGATGTTTTTCATCTTGTCCTCGGTGCCGCCGACGAATTTGTCAATGACATCAGCGCGGGTGATTTTCACCACGTTGCCGGTGCGCAGGATGCCCATGGATTTATAGATCTTGCCCAGATAGTCGGCGAGGCTGGTCTTGCCAGTCCCTGGGTTGCCGGTGAAGATCATGTGCATGGGAGGCAGCGGGGTGCGAATCCCGTGCTTGCGTCGTGCGTTGAGAAAGCGGATGTAGTCGAGGTGGCTGCGTATTTCGCTCTTGAGGTTGGTGAGCCCTATCATGTTATCGAGCATGGAGATGGCCTCCTCTGCCCCCTGCTCTTCGTTGTAGTTGGGGATGTCTAGCTCCTCGATGGTGCTCAGTAGCTCGACGCTGGGCGCTTCTTCTAGCTCGGTGACGCGCTCTGCCATGGCGGGCAGGATCTCATTCTCAAGGAGGTTGCTCACGTAGCGCGCGTTGCCAAAGTGCTCTTCGCGATTCGCATAGGCGGAGGCGATATTCATCTCAAGCAGGTTGCGGGCTTCGGAGGTGAGCCTGTAGCTGTTCTTCTCTAGCCAGTGATCGGCGATCTGGATGAGCTCTTGGGTGTTGTAGTCGTCAAAGTAGATCGTCGTGGTGCGCGAGCGTAGCCCCGGATTGGTGCTCAGAAAGCGCTCCATCTTCTTGGTGTAGCCCGCAAAGATGACCATCCAGTTGCGGCACTTCTCATCGGACATCTTGCTGAGCAGCGTCGAGATGACCTGCTTGCCCGGGTCATTGGGGTGCTCGGTGACGAGGTCGTAGGCTTCATCAATGAAGAGGATGCCTTCTTGGGAGGCCTCGATGGCGGTGCGGGTGAGGTCGCACTCGGCATTCCAGTTCTGCCCTGTGAGGGTGGCTCGCTCTTCGACAACGACGTGACCTTTGGTCAGTAGGCCTATTTCTTTGTAGATTTGTCCCAGTATTTTGGCGACGGTGGTCTTGCCAGTCCCTGGATTGCCGAGGAAGGCGAGGTGCAGGGGCATATTCTGCGTGGGCAGCTTGTGCTCGAGGCGCAGCTCGTCGAGCTTGACCTTGGCGATCAGGGAGCTGATGTCGCGCTTGAGGCGTGAGAGACCTATCATGGATTGGAGCTGCTCCATGGCGTTGCTGCTCTCGTAGATGAGGCCATTGGTCTTGCTCCTGCCCATCTCGATGGACTGGGGTTTGTAGATGTAGCTGATGTCCTCGTTGGCGATGACGAATTTTGCCTTGAGGATGATTTCGTTGAAGAAAATGACGCGCAGTTGGTAGCTGCCGCGCTCCTTGATGGGATCGCCGATTTCATTGATGTACTCCATGACCTCTCCCCCACCACATAGAGCGCTGATCTCGCTCTCATAGACACACTCGTCGCTCTCGTTGTAAATGAGGGTGATGAATTGATAGGGGACACTCTCGCTGCTGCTGTTTCTATAGCAGACCGCTGAGACGACGGCGGCGAGATTCTTGAGGGCAAAGCAGCTGAAGCTGCCGCGCTCGGCGAGCATACCATGATCCATCTCCTCGCCGCTGTTGAGACGGAAGAGCCCAAAGCCTTCTAATTTGAAATGCTCAGAAAAGCTCTCCGATACATCCAGGACCATGACTGGGAAGGAATAGAGGAGAGGAGATTGCTTTGTCCCTACGGTGAGGTAGTAAGTGCCTGCGGGGAGTCGCTCAAAGGAGAGGCGAGAGCACTGATCATAGCTGCCCTGCTCAAGGATGAATCCTCCCACGGTATGTGAGAAGAAGCCTCGTAGGGTGCAGTGTATTTCACCTGCGTACTGAGTGGAAGCATCGAGCTCAAGCTTGATGAGGAGATGACCTTCCTGCTCGGTGGCGCGAAAATGGTTGCAGAGGGTGGGCTCTTTGACCTGATTGATGCCTGTGGTGTTTTCCATGGCAAAGCGCACGTTTTTAATCACGGGGAAGTCCTTTCTCTCAGGGTCTTCGACGGCATCTTGGCTATCTGCGTCATCCTCGAATGACTCGGTTCTATGGATGATACGTGCGGAGAATTCAGATTGAGGTGTCGTGCTCGATCGACGCTCAAGCGATCTTTGAAACTTCTCATCCAATTCCTTCATGAAGCTCTCGACATCAATCTCCTCGTCCTCGGATGTCGTCAGGCTCTTTGTCTCCTCATCCTCGTCACTGTCATCCTCTTTGCTCTCAGCATCATCGGATATCGTGTGTTGCAGCGCGATCTCTACATCGTAGGACGAGTGAAAGAAAAAGTCTATTTTCTCTGTCACAATCAGCAGCTTGAGCATGCGCAGCGAGACGGCACGAGTAGGAGCCCAGTGCTGGTACTCATCATCCGCATTGATAAACTGCGTATTACCCATGAGTACCAGCATCGTACGAAAGGGTGATACCTCAGTACTTTGGAGCTTATTGAGCAGGCTAATGGGAGAGATGCAGTGGCTGGATTCGGAGAACCAGAGAGGCTCATCGTCATTAAAATTCTCCTCGTCGGTCAACCATGCATTATCACCGCTCTCATCACCAAAGAAGAGACTCAAGAGATAGAGCTCGTCATTTTTCCTGATTTCGATGAGACAGTCGAGCTCGCTGCGTCGCTCGACCAGCCAGTCTTCGTTTTCAAGAAGAGTAACGAGTTTATCGTACTCGGTTTGTTGCTTTCTATTGAGCTTTTTCATAGCAGTGTTATTGTGCGACAAAGATTAAAAATAAAGAGAAAGAGAGAGAGTGTGTGTGTGACTTCTCAACAAACAAAAAAACGTCTTGCAATGATACGATGGATCAGGACAAGACGTTCTTATTATCGGGGCGACAGGATTCGAACCTACGACATCCAGCTCCCAAAGCTGGCGCT
>CAYJJA010000149.1:0-4791 GCA_964370355.1 uncultured Akkermansia sp.
TTCAATTCACCCCCCCGTCAGGGGGCGACATGGATTATCTATACCAACCAGTACTAGTTTTACGTATCAATTCACGCCCCCGTGAGGGGGCGACCGCCTGTGCCGCCGTCTCCTACGGTGCCGCCACTGTTTCAATTCACGCCCCCGTGAGGGGGCGACGCCTGCTGATTTTTCGAGCTTTGATGCGCAGATGTTTCAATTCACGCCCCCGTGAGGGGGCGACACTGCTCAACAACAACAAAAATTAACACGTTATGTTTCAATTCACGCCCCCGTGAGGGGGCGACTAGGGCAGCCGAGGAGGCAGCCCAACAAGCAAAAGTTTCAATTCACGCCCCCGTGAGGGGGCGACTACGGGCTGTCGTGCCAAATGGCGAGGATACATCGTTTCAATTCACGCCCCCGTGAGGGGGCGACCAAATGACGGTGAGTTGCTTCTGCAACTCAGGGAGTTTCAATTCACGCCCCCGTGAGGGGGCGACTCTGAAGTGCTGCCCTGAGGCTCGCCCGGGCGATGTTTCAATTCACGCCCCCGTGAGGGGGCGACGGCCGCCCACGGCTTTGACTCCCGCGAGATAGGAGTTTCAATTCACGCCCCCGTGAGGGGGCGACGTGAGTTGCCATCCAGCAAGACGGTGTTGGCTGAGTTTCAATTCACGCCCCCGTGAGGGGGCGACTAGTGACGGAGTAGTCGACCAAAAAGAAGCGGGTGTTTCAATTCACGCCCCCGTGAGGGGGCGACGAGGTTGATAAAGTGGGTGCGTTTGTCAGTGAGCGTTTCAATTCACGCCCCCGTGAGGGGGCGACGTGGCGAGGTCGGGAAAAAGCTGGGCGAAGTAGAGTTTCAATTCACGCCCCCGTGAGGGGGCGACGTGGTACTTCGTCACTTTCCACCACTAGGTAGGGTTTCAATTCACGCCCCCGTGAGGGGGCGACTCCACCCAAAGCCAAGACTCAGGCCATGTGATAGTTTCAATTCACGCCCCCGTGAGGGGGCGACTTGTTGAGATTTTGCCGTTCATGGTAGCTGATTGTTTCAATTCACGCCCCCGTGAGGGGGCGACCTTTTTTTAAGTCTGCTGAGTCACCCTTAAATGTGTTTCAATTCACGCCCCCGTGAGGGGGCGACTCTTGAGCATGCCCGCAAGGAGCGTGAGCGAGTCGTTTCAATTCACGCCCCCGTGAGGGGGCGACGAGGCGGCTTTGGCGAAAATGGCGGAGTATGAGCAGTTTCAATTCACGCCCCCGTGAGGGGGCGACAACGTTTAAGTGATTGTGCTCTTTTGCGTTGGGAGTTTCAATTCACGCCCCCGTGAGGGGGCGACTTTAGTTATGGAACAAAAAAACGCGAGCTCTAGCGTTTCAATTCACGCCCCCGTGAGGGGGCGACAGTTATGACTAGTTTGAACTTCTCAGCTGAGGCAGTTTCAATTCACGCCCCCGCGGGGGGGGGGGGGGGTCTTTTTTTTTTTTTTTTCACGTTCGTGCTGTCTTTTGTTCCCCCCCCGGCCGGGGGGGGGGCCCCACGACTCCGTAGTGGTGTTGTGTGGCTGTGGCGATGTTTCAATTCACGCCCCCGTGAGGGGGCGACCATAGCAAATTTTTGAAGCTAAATTCAAAGATAAGTTTCAATTCACGCCCCCGTGAGGGGGCGACGCTCTGCCACGGCTGCAAGCAATCCGCTTGAAATGTTTCAATTCACGCCCCCGTGAGGGGGCGACTCGCGCGGGGCTGTCACAAAGCTGAGCAAAGAGCTTGTTTCAATTCACGCCCCCGTGAGGGGGCGACACTTGTTCGTTGACAAGGTTGCTTTCATTGCGCGTTTCAATTCACGCCCCCGTGAGGGGGCGACGGTTGAGGGCTTTGCATTCACCAACACGGCAAAGGTTTCAATTCACGCCCCCGTGTGGGGGCGACCGAGCGCACAGGCTGGACGGTGCGATTGAAGCGTGTTTCAATTCACGCCCCCGTGAGGGGGCGACCCTTTGAGGGTGATACGATACTCATGACGGATGTGTTTCAATTCACGCCCCCGTGAGGGGGCGACACAGAACAGCAACGCGTCACACCATTCTTTTATGTTTCAATTCACGCCCCCGTGAGGGGGCGACTTACGTGACGCGTGAGGAGTTTAACCGCGCAGTGGTTTCAATTCACGCCCCCGTGAGGGGGCGACAAAATCATCGAGGTATTCGAGCTGCTCGGTGGTGTTTCAATTCACGCCCCCGTGAGGGGGCGACTTTCCATCCCTTGCGACATGGCGTAAAAGCTCAAGTTTCAATTCACGCCCCCGTGAGGGGGCGACCGAAGAGCGATTTTTAGAGTGCAACGAAGCGAGCGTTTCAATTCACGCCCCCGTGAGGGGGCGACAATCGGGACGCTTTTGCTTTTAAACATTTAATAGTTTCAATTCACGCCCCCGTGAGGGGGCGACGTTGGGGGCTCTTTGACGAGGCAGTAGCAGTGGTGTTTCAATTCACGCCCCCGTGAGGGGGCGACGATGATTTTTGGCTTGTTTCGCCCGCGTCTTTGCGTTTCAATTCACGCCCCCGTGAGGGGGCGACCGTAATAGTTCGGGGGGTATATGTTTTTTTTTATTTTCCAATCCCCCCCCCGGTGGGGGGGCGACTGTAGCCCACCCCGAAACTTCCCCATAATCATGTTTCAATCCCCGCCCCCGGGGGGGGGCGACGGCTTATTTATAACTTATTTCTCTATCAACGACAAGCAAATAATATTGCGCGAAGCTCTCGCGTTCGTGATACGCTCGCGCTTTTGTTCTCTGCACAGTTTATGTCAATCTTCTAATAACGTGACAGTTAGGAGTAGCGCGAAACTCTTAGGCTTTCTCTTAACACTTACGTTTCGCGGAAACGCGATATTTTTAAAAAACGAGCGGTGAGTCGAGATCGATTCCTTGATCTATCCCATAATGCACCACGCGCTCGCGTCCGTACTTACCCATCGGGTAGATACGTACACTATCCTCATTCGGGTCAATTAGCTCGATGAGTTTCTGACGCATACTCAAGTAGACATCATAGCTCATCTCACATTCAAAAACTGAATTTTGAACCCGTACCCCATAGTTCTCACAGTGCTTGGCCACTCGCCTCAGACGTGATGCCCCCTTTTTAGTCGTGCTGCACACATCATAGCTAATCAAATAAAGCGTCATTTTCTATTTCCATATCATAGGTGGATACGCGTCGAGACTACCCCGTATATGCTGCGCAAGTAGCTTTGCTTGTACGTGAATAAGCATTCCTATGCTGAGCTTCTCTTGCAAAAAAGGGTGCAGTATCTCTTGCTGCTTGCGTTCTTGCCATGTTTGCAGAATCAGGCGTCGGGCTGGGTCTTTCAACGCAACGGCACCTGCTGCGTCTGCCTCAAAATCTTTTGCTTTCAGCTGCTTTCTGTTGATGAGACTCAGCACGCAGCGGTCTGCTAGCGGGGCGCGCAGCTCCTCCATCAAATCGAGTGCTAGGCTCGCTCTTCCGGGCCTGTCTTTGTGGTAGATGCCTACTGCGGCATCTAGCCCACAGGCTTCTGCTGCGGAGCGGCAATCATTGGATAATAGGGCGTAAACAAATGAAAGCAGCGCATTGACGGCGTCTCTTGGCGGGCGGCGTGTGCGCTGTGTAAAGCTCATTTCACTCGACGATATGAGCTGAGAAAATACGCTAAAGTACATCTCGGCGGCATGCCCCTCTACCCCTAGGAGCATGGCCGCGCTGCTGGCGCGGCGTGCGTCGTGTACTGAGTAGGAGAGCTGCGCTATTACCTTGCCGAGTGCGCCATCTAGTGCGCTTTTGTCTCGTACGGCTCGTTGCAGTAAGGTTCGTGTATTGAGAATCTTTGCGGCTATCATGTTGCGCGCGATACTTAATGATTTTTCGGCATCGTCTGCGATGCGGTATTGTTGGCGACGTAGCAGGACGTTACCATGGCTAAAGCCCGAGACGCGGCAGAGCAGCCGCCCGTTGGGTTGACAAAAGCTCAGGCAGATGCTGCGTTGCGCGCAGGCGGCCATGAGTTGGGGGCTTGCCATGGTGTCCCACGCAAAGCTCATGATGGCTTCTAGGTTGTGTAGGGGGATGCGTACGCTTTTCTCTCCCTTTGTCTGGATGCTTATCGTCTCGCCGTCGAGGCTTAGGTAGGTGTTCTCCCTTGTGAGGTAGAGTGTGTTGAGATGCTTTTTCATGGGTTTATCATCTTTGCTCGAAATCATTTGATTTTAACGCAGATTCAAACATTTTGTCATTGTACTGCGCCGCACTTCGAATCTCGTGTTGCGGTAGGCAGTCGCTTTCAAGCGAACAGGCTTTGCAAGAGGCTCTTCGCTGTGCGGGGGGGAGTGTCTGGGAGCTCAGTAGCTCGCGTGTATCTGTAATGCACTGCTCGGTGAGGCGGCGCAGCTCGCTATCGAGGGGTACTTCGAGCCGGCGGCGTGTTTGCTGGTAATAGAGATAGGCTCGGGGGATGGTGATGGCGTGCATTTCCTCTAGGCAGAGTGCTTGGGCGCAGAGTTGGACGGCATCGGCTTGGTGTATTTTCTCATGACCGTGCTTGTACTCAATGGGGGTGGCGGCGATAATTTGATTGCTGCCTGACTGGTAGTGGTATTCTACGACGTCTGCGCTGCCCCGTATGCCGAGGTGGTGGCATAGGAGTGCGACGCTGCGTGCGGTGAGCTGGTCGCCATGGCGTGTGCGGCGGCCTTCATCGACGCGCTCATGCTCAATTTTGCCCATTGTGGTCAGGGCATTCTCTCGCCACAGCTGCTCATTG
>CAYJJA010000150.1:0-4734 GCA_964370355.1 uncultured Akkermansia sp.
AGCCAATTGAGAAATACCTTAAAAGTTATTTTGTAATACGCCTAACAAATCATAAGTGGTTAGCGGGTAATAAAAAGAGGACGTGAAAAATTTACTTGACTTCAAATGAAGCAGCGTTTTTTTCTTCATTTTTTATCTTGCTTTTTTTGAAGATTATGCTAAAAAGGAGACAAGCAAAGAACCCTCATTTTTATGAACCCTAACTTTACAGTTTTTACAGATATTTCAGAAGTCGCCCCTGTGTGCGTGTGACTTTTGAAGTATAATCTGCCCAGCTATTAATCTGATTGAATAATCCAAACAACCAAATAGAAAATTACAACAATGAAAGATATACCCAATTATAAAAAACACTTTGAGCCTTCCTCATCGCAAAGCTCACAACCCGACCAACTCCGCGCTAGCAACGCAGCAGCTACCCCCACACCTTTAGAAGAAGGCGAATCTTTTCACGCCTCTAAAAGCTGGTCACATTCCAAGGGTGCTCCCAGCTCAGGTGAAACTTACAGCGCATCTGAAAGTTTCAACATTCCCCAAAGAAAGGTAAAAAAAGAGGATGGAACAGAAGAGTTAGTAGATATCAGAGTTGCTGTATCAGCGACTTTAGCTGTGGATGACTGGGGTTCTATCTCTGTTGCAGGTGAAAAAGTTGTTGATATGGGGGAATCTACTGCTCCAAAAGGTCGAGAAGTGACATCTCAAGGAGGTTCAGCAGAGGTAACATCGGGTAGTTGTGCCGTCTCTGTAGAGGCTAGCAATATCTCCGTACCAGATCCAGAGCACAATACGAATGTGTTTATCTGTAATGCCTCTGTTAGCCTTGTAGAAATTGAAGAAGGTGGTGAAAAATGTGATGAGTGTGACGACACTTGCCCCGTTCCTAACAACCCTGAACCAGGTGGGACACCCCCACCACCCTCTTACAGTGCTTATGAGGCTTCCTCTATGTCACCTGTAAATGCTGCTTCCTTAGCAAATAATTCTCCACTTGGTAGTTCTTCTGCGGCTACATCAGTAACAGCAAGCTCTGATGAATACCGAATGAAATGGAGTTCCAACTTTGGCAGTATTCGTGGTCTAGGTGCAGGGCTTGATGGTCGCCTTCAGATTGTATCTGAGCAACTTACTCCAGAACTTGCCACGCCCACAGCTCTTAAGTTCGACCATGCTTTAACTGCAAAACTTATTTTACCAGAAGAAGGCTTTGCTCTCGGTGTTCGCCTTGAAATTAAGCACGGCATGCGCGTTATCGCTTTGCGCTATTATACGGACGGACATATTGCCCCTATTGGTGTTGATACTACAGGTGGCGGTGTTGCTTCTATCGTTCAATATGATCATGTAGACTGCCTCAAATGGAGAGATAGTTCAGGCGAAGCATGGGTCTTCTCCACAGTCACAGGTGACCTTGTCCACTACATCTCTCCTCTCGGTGCTCAAATTGCTAATGTAGACGATTATCTCATCCTTAACTATGATGATAATAATGCTATCGCCCAAATCTGGAACTATTGGGATGGCTTGATGAATATTGAGGACATTAGCCCCACGGGCTACCGTATGGCATTTTATACCAATGCCCAACTTGCCCCACGTGACGAGACTGGGCGTTTCATCCCCATTGAGGGTGCTATTCCCTTTGTCAGTTTTGCTGTAGAATATGCAAATAATGCACTCACCATTACCGAAAGCACCCCCAACCACCCCGATAAAGTCAATAGCTGGACACGCAGCCCCGAAGGCGCATGGAATCAAGTGGTAGGCACGGGGGACGAAGCCATCCACACCATCCGCACGCGCACCGAACTTGAAGCCGCTGTGAACGGCAGTTACGATGTATGGGAACTGATCACCCAAGTAAGCAAAGGAGGAGTTGTTGCAAGCAGCACTCAAGAGATTTACCAAACAACTCCCGTAGGCAGATTGCTACTCACGAGTGTAAACGGCTATGGTAGTCCCGAAGCTCAAAGCACAGAATACAGCTACGACCCACGTGGTAATCTTATCAGCATATTGCACCCCAACGGCAGTACGACTGAATACGGCTACGATCTCACAGGGCGTATGATTACTCAATCCGAGCCATGGAGTGCGGAGGGTTATAAAAAAGTTTATTATTACAGCTATCAACATTCAACGGCAGAAGATTACAATGATGAGTATCAACTAATTCGAGAAGAAATTGTCGATTCTCAAAATAACTCAATCAAACTCAAACGAGAGCAATACAGCTACAGTTACGAAAACAACATCAAGCGCGTAGAAATTCATACCACTGCCACAGGCAGCGAAGAGACTCAATTGACGGTACAAGAAACATGGCTTGGAGATGCCTCCAATGTCTATGCCCGCGGACGCGCCCGCATGACACAAAATGTAGCAGGAGTACAAACATGGCATGAATATGAAGCCACTGCACTCCACGGAGCAATCTATACCGACACCGTAGAAACCCGCGTCAATGGAGAAGCCGTAGCAGGGCAAAGCACTCGCACCATAAACTATATCTCGCAAGAAGGCAATACCACCAGAGAAGAACAATACGCCCTACTCCCCGATGGCACTTGGGCACTTATCCAAGGAATGTCGCATCAATACGACGTGCAAAATCGTAGAGTAGGCACGCAATACGACAACGGGCGCAGCACAAGCCGAGCTCTTATGTGCAACGGCACGCCCCTCTGGGAAATAGACGAAAACGGAATCCGTACCGACTACGCCTATGATTCCGCCCGCACCCTTATAGAAATCACACGCGCTGCCACAGCAACTACGCCCGAAACCATCACAGAATGGATAAAAGATGCGGCAGGGCGCACCTTGCAAACGCGTACCCACGTAGGCGCAATGATCACCACCGAAAGCACCATTTATGATGCACTCGGACGTACAATTAGCAACACCGATATTCTCGGGCGCGTTACCACCACCGCCTACAGCGCAGATGGGCTTACCGTCACCACAACCACACCGACCGGAGCAACGCTTATCAACCGCAGCAACACAGACGGTAGCCCAGCCGAAGAAAGCGGCACGGGACAACAATACCTCACCCACACCTACGACATCAACGCAGGTAAACCACGCCACGGCACAAACCTTGAGAGTGGCGCAGGGCTTCAACAAGACACAAGCAACGGCTTTGGGCAAGTGATAGAAACAGTCCTTCCCACAGCGATGGCGGGTCGCTATCTTATCACAAGCAACAGCTATAATGCCTTGGGACAATTGACTCGCCAACAACAAGGCAGCCTAGCTCCCATCGTATACAGCTACGACAGCATGGGCAACCCAATCAAACAAACTGCCGTCTTAGATAGCGAAAACCCCGAAAGCGTTACAAGCAACAGAATAGTTGAAAATACAAGCTCGTTTGAAGAATTGGCAGATGGTATTTACCAAGTGCAAACCAGCACTCGCTATAATGCCGAAGGAACAGCTCTTGTAAACACACAAAAGCAACTTGTCAGCAAACTGAGTACCGTACTTGAAAGCAAAGCTATCACTATAGACGAACGAAGCAACACAAGCACCCAAGAAGTAGGCTATACTGCCAACCTCGTGGAACGGCTCCAAACCGATACCTCGCCCACCAGCGACACCCCCGCCACCGCCACCATAGTGGACGGCTTTACAACTACCCAAACAGACCACATAGGCGGTACTTACAGCTACACACGTCAATTTGGCGGTACAGGCATCACCACCACGGCAACCGACCCACGCGGTAACACAATCATCACAAAGACCGACCTTGCAGGTCGTACCATTGATCAAACGGACGCAGCCGGAAATACCACAACAACAGCCTACTGCGAGAACTGCGACCAACCCGCCACCATCACCGATGCACTCGGGAATGTCACTAACTTCAAGTACGATATTCGCAACCGCAAGACTGCTGAATACGGCACAGGCATTCAACCTGCTCTCTATACCTATGATGAAGCAAACCGCATGACGAGTTTGACCACCTTCCGCGTAGACACAGGAGACATCACCACTGACCCCACAGATCGCACCGATGGAGATACAACCACCTACACATACAACGAAAGCACGGGGCAACTGCTCACTACTACCTACGCAGATGGTACTCAAGAAGTACGCAGCTATAACCATATAGCCATGCTCGGAGTTCTCACCAACGCACGAGGAGTCAACGCCTACTATCACTACAACGTGCTTACCAATGAAATCACCAAAATTGACTTTAGTGACAGCACAAGAGATAGACTCTTTACTTATAACCATCTCGGGCAAATCCTCACCATCAATGACGATGCAGACACCCGCACCTACACCTACAATGAGTATGGTGAACCGCTCAGTGATAGCCGTAATGTAGGCGATGGCACAATCTATGCTGTAGAAGAAAACTACGATAACTTAGGGCGTAGCTCAGGCTACCTACTCAAACGCAATGGAAGCACCATCCATCAAAACCGCTACATCCGCGACCCACAAGGGCGCATTGCAAGCGCAGGATTCCATCGCAGTGATGGCTGGAAAGATTTTGCCTACAGTTATCTCAACGGCACGCAAATGCTCACAGCTCTCACCCACCCCAATGGTATTGTCAGTACACGTGAATACGAAGCACAGCGAGACCTACTCATTAGCATCACCGATACCAAAGATGGAGCAACACTGAGCAACAAAGCCTACAGCTACGACCCCATCGCCCGCCCCACAACGCGCAACATCAACGAACGCAGCGACACATTCGCCTAT
>CAYJJA010000151.1:0-4673 GCA_964370355.1 uncultured Akkermansia sp.
TGTTGGTGGCGGGGGGGGCTTGTTTTCCCGTGCGGGGGTCTATCTCAACGCGGGTGAGTCCCAGCTGCTCAGGGTCGCCAAAGGTGGGCGCATTCTCGTATTCATGAAGAAAATTCATGATGTTGTGAAAGATAGGTGCAGCTCCTGTCAGTCCGCTGACCTTGTCCATGCGGCTCTGGTCAAAGTTCCCCGTCCAGACGGCGACGGTGTAGCGCGTGGTGTAGCCAATGCACCAGTTGTCTCGGAAGCTCGACGAGGTGCCTGTCTTCACCGCGCAGGGGAAGTGAAAGCGCAGCTTGCCCGCGAGTCCAAAGCCCGAGACGCGTGCGTTGATGTCGCTGAGCATGTGGCTGATCTGGTAGGCGTGGTCGGCGGCGATGAGTCGCTTTCCCTTCGGCAGTTGCTGTGCTTCGGTGATGAGTGTGTCTTTGTAGAGCTTGATGGGGATGGCAAGCCCTCCGCGTGCGAGGGTGCAAAAGGCGGCGGCTTGTTGCATGAGTGTCACGTGCGCATTGCCTATGGCAAGCCCTAGTCCATAGTCTTCATCTGGGATCTTGTAGCCGAGCTCACGAAGGAGGTTGAGCAGGGCTTGGGCACCTCCATGACTGTTGAGCGTGAGCAAGGCGGGGATATTTTGTGAGCTGCCGAGTGCCACGCGCATGGTGATGGGACCCAAGAATTTGTCGTTGTAGTTGCTAGGGGCTTCTATGCCGCGTGCATCGGGGAAGGGGGTAGGGAGGTCCGCATAGATGCTCGCGGGATGCTTGCCCGCGCGTAGGGCGAGGAGGTAGACAAAGGGCTTGAGCGTGGAGCCCGCTGAGCGGGGGGTGGTGGTGCCGTCGAGCTGCCCGCCTGTGGGGTCGCGGCGATCGGCACTGGCGACTGAGGCGAGGACTTCTCCTGTCTCATTGTCGATGACGACGACGGCGGCTTGGCGTACCTTGCGCTTTTTGAGCAGTGAGATTTCTTTTTTGACGACTTGCTCCGCGTGGGCTTGGAGGATGGGGTCAAGGGTGAGGATGGCGGGGCGGTGACGTAGATGGGCGGGTGCATGCGACTGGGGTGGGCGCAGGCTGAGGGGGTGCTTGATGAGCTCGCTCTCACCGAGGCGCGCGAGGATGCGGTTGCGGGCCTCTAGGGCGCGCTCGGGGTGTTTCCAGGGGTTGTAGTAGGTGGGGGATCGGAGTTGCGCGATGAGGAGTGCTGCCTCATGGAGCTGGAGCTGCGCGGCGCTTTTGCTAAAGTAGTAGCGTGCAGCGGTTTCTATCCCACGGCTGAGCTGCCCAAAGTCGGCGTGATTCAAGTAGGCTCGCAGGAGCTCTTCTTTGCTGTAGCTCATCTCGATGCGACGCGCAAGGAGGGTTTCGCAGATTTTCGCCCAGAGGCTGCGCTCGCTGGCGGGGCGCAGCATCTTGGCCAGCTGCATGCTCAGTGTGGACGCGCCACTGCGGATGCGTCCCGCGCTGAGGTTGTCTCGAATGGCGCGTGCTAGGGCGAGGGGGTCTATACCGAGATGGCTAAAGAAGCGCTTGTCTTCTGAGATGAGTAGGACGCGGATGACATTGCCAGGCAGTGCTTGATTCTCTGGGAGGGGCTCTTGGCGGTAGTGATCGTCAAAGGGGACGGAGGCGAGCCAGCTGCCGTCTCGTGCGTAGATGCTACGATTGGCTAGCTCGCGCTGGAGCTTCTCAGGGATGTCGAGGTAGAAGGGGAAGGCGAGCAGGGCGAGGGTAGTGAGGCTTAGGGGCGCAAGCACATAGAGGAGCAGCTTGCGCTTGCCCGCGGAGAGAAGTGTCATGGTGGTGGTGGGTGCTTTGGGGGTATAGGCTAGGGGGCTAGACTGGTCGAGTCTAGCCCCCTAGCTGGGTTGTTAGGAGATGGTCTACTAGGGCTTGATGGTGATGTTGAGCGGCTGGGCGAGACCGTAGATCTGCGGCTTGTACATCTCCTCGGCCTTGGCGGCGGGTGCCTTCATGATACCAGCCTTGGTGACGCGTGCTATGTAGCTAGCCTCCATTGTGTCATTTGACGACCAATGCGTGACAAAGAAGCGCACTCTGTCTTTGAGGTATTCTTTGCGGGTGATCCAGCTGGAGTAGTAGCAGCCGCGCTGCTTGTCGAGCATGATGGCTTCGGGCAGGAGCTGGCCGGGTACATCGTGATTGACGGCTTCCATCCCTGCGGGGAGGTAGTCTTAGAGTGCGACGTAGCGACTTGTCTGTGATGATTTTGCCGTTATATTGACGCGTACGATGTCGCCTACTTTGAACTCAGCGGTGGGCAGCCATGTGCCGTTGCTTTGCAGCTTCTCGTAGCGACGCTGGACGTGGAATCCATTGTCTACGAGGCGGTCAGGCTGCTCCTGCTTCAAGAATCCCTCGGCAGTCCCACTGGCATAGACCTTGCCACCAGCCCCTATCTGGAATTGAGGCAGTGTCAAAAGGGCGCTCTTGGCGTAGCTCAGCGGTGCGCTGGGGGTGATTTCTCTGCCATTGAGCTGCGCCTTCTTGTCCTCGAGCTTGGCTCTTGTGATGTAGTCGGCGATCATGATGCCCATCCACGCGTTGTCCAGCGTGTTGTTGTAGAGCTTGCTCGCATGCTTGCGCACGATCTCCTGCACACCTGCGGAGGTGATGTCTGACTGGGGCATAGCGACGATGGTGAGCATCTGCTTGATGACCTCCACCGAGGGCAGAGAGTAGCTCGATGCTTGCTCATGGGTGAGGGCATTCTCCGCATTCATCACGTAGACCGAGGCTGTCTCAGGGGAGACGAGCTGGGCGATGAGGGCGATGAGCCAGAGCTCCTGCTGGCTGGTCCACTCGCTCTGTCTCTTGCTAAAGATCTGATGGAGCATACTGCTGGTGAGCTTGCCCTGTGTCGCGAGGCTATAGAGCCAGAGGGGATTGCAGCGTACGGCATCTTCCTTTCCATCGGGGGCTTTCTCGACGAGGAGGTTGCGGATGATGGAGGGGATGGTGGCTTCGAGGCTGCGGACAGCAGCGGGGCTGAGCTTGCCTTGCTTTGCAGCCAGCGAGAGGATGTGGTAGGCGTAGGCACTGAACTCGCTGGGCTCGGATTCTCCTGACCAGTAGGCGAAGGTGGCGCTGTTGCCAATGCGTCGCTTCATGATCTCAGAGAGGAGCTGATTGAGCATGCGCTTGCGCTCTTTCTCGGGGGGGAGTTCTGTGCCCGCGGCGCGGTGGAATGCCTCGGCAAAGATATAGGGCACACTGCGCGAGCTGAGCTGCTCGGTGCAGCCGTAGGGATAGTCATGGAGCATGGCGACACTCTTGACGTAGGCGGAGAGTGGGCTGGGGGAGAGCGTCAGATTCAGCCTCGTCTGTGCCTCGTCAAAGTCCATCTTGAGCCAGTTCTTCGCGTTCGCCCGTGTATTCGGATCGAGGACGACAAAGAGGCTTTCGCGGAGGAAGGGCGTGGCAGGGCGGATGACGAATTGCTCGGCCACTCCGTCCGTGAAGCGCTGGGGCTTGTCTCCCATGGGCGTGAGGGGCTCGACGCGCCACTCAAAGCGCACAGGCCCGGTCTCACGCATATTCACAGTGAAGGGGATGGTGGTGGGCGAGTCGCTGTTGAGTGTGATGGTCTGCACGGGCTTGATGACCTGTGCGCTGCTGCTCGATCGCAGCTCTACCTTCCAGCTCACGTCCTTTTGGGCGCGGATGGCTGCGGGCAGTTCATCGGGGAGCATGGTGAGCGTGACTGGTACTTGGACGAGGTCGCCCTTGCAGGCACTCAGCGGGGCTGAGGGCTCGAGCATGATGGGCTTGTTGACCTGATAATGTCCTGTCCCTGTGCCGAATTGCTCCGCACCGTGGGCGGCAACTGCGACGACTCGATAGCGTGTGAGGGTATCGGGATTGGTGACAGGAGTCTTGAAGCGGCCCTCGGCGTCCGTGACGACGTGTCCGAGCCAGAGTGCGCAGGGGGCGAAGTTCTCACGCAGCTTGATGCTGGTATTGGGCTTGCCCGCCGCATTGGCTGAGCCAAAATACTCTCCATCATCACCGCCACCGATGAAGATGCCCTTGTTGCCGTACTCGCGCCACCTCGTATTCTCACTGAGCAGCTGTCCCAGTGAGCTATAGGAGCTCACGGCGTAGGGACGCCAGCCGTAGAACTTCGCGAGCGGATTGGGCATGGTGAAGCCCCCCGCTTGCAAGGTGCCCTCATCCTCGGCATAGAGGACGACAGAAGCGTGCGCTGCGGGTGTTCCCTTGGCGTTGAGTACCTGTCCGCTAACCTCACAGGTCTCACCGGGCAGCACGCTCTGCTGAGGCAGATCAAGTGCGACCTTGAGACGCTGGTCGGCGGGGTCTATATTGATCTTTGCCTTGCCGACGACGATCTTGACTGCGGACTCCTTGCTATCCTGAATGCCATTGATGAGGATGACCTCGGCCATCATCTGTGGGGCGTCCCCTGGCTCGACGGTGAACTCAATGACGGGCTTGTCCTTGCTCACACGCTGGCGTATCTGGCGCAGGATGCCCTCGCGCTGGAGGGAGAGCAAGACCTCACCATCGAAGGGGGTCTGGAGGAGGAGGCGTACCTTGTCGCCTACCTTGTAGCTGTCTTGATCGGTGATGAGGGCGATCTCGTTTTCATTGGGACGCTCCCAGACGCTGCCTCTCTCGGTCTTGCCCCAGACG
>CAYJJA010000152.1:0-4672 GCA_964370355.1 uncultured Akkermansia sp.
TCATCTCCAGCCCCAGCCGCCGTCGAAGCCAAGCCAACCTCTGCCGCAGAAGCTAGCCCAGTCTCGAGCTCCGACGCTGGCTCAGCTCCAGCCAATAGCTCTACAGAGCCAAGCAGCAAGCAAGAGCCATCGAACAGCAAAAAGGATAGCTATGATCGTCGTGACCGCGCTGAGGACAATATCATCTACGGCACAATCGAGACCGTAGGAGGCGAGGGCAACGCAGGTCAAGGCAACAAGCGTAATAAGCGCCGCCGCAACCGCCGTGCTAACAACGAAAATCCTAATGCTGCTACAGCACAAGGAGCTTCACGTCCTACGATAGACCCCGCTGAACAGCAGCGCTACGCTTGGAAAATTTTCCTTGGTGAGGTCAATGAAGAGGGCATAGGCTTTATGGACGATCGCGCCGCAACTGACATCGCACGTCGTGCCTTCCGTCTTGCAGAGATCTACCTCACAGAAGCTTCCCGATGGGCACCACCCGTACGCACACAGGGCTCAGCCGCTCAGCCGCGCGTAAGCCCGAACGGTGCCAATGCACAGCCCACTCAGGCAGAGGACGAGCTCGCTGGGGAAAGCCCAGATGCCGATGACGAGGAATAAAGTCCCCCAAGGGGCGAGCGAAGCTGCATCCTCAGCCTTCTGCTTCGCCTAAATTGGCATACAATTTGTGCCGGCTTGCGTACTTGATGGCTCTAGTTAATCAAGTACGCAAGCCGTCGTTGCTGTATTAACCTCAGCAAAGTAATCAATAGCGAAAATCCCCGCAATTCGCGTTGCGATAAAGGCATTCGAGACAAGGCAAGGGCGAAAAAACACCTTAAGATATCCAGCAGGGTTGGATGAGGTCTATTGGACTCACGAGACGAGCTGCTTTTGCACATTTTCACGCATAGTAATGGATATTTAGGCCTTGTGTTATTATGAAATGATACTTAAAAGAGCCATATAGGGCTTAAATGCAAAGCTATCAGAGAAACTGATAAAAATAAGCTTGAATTTTCTCCCTGCTTTGATACACTTGGTTGCGATTCTATGGAATTGCTACTTATTTATCTTTTCGTCGCGCTCGGTTTTTCCTTCCTATGCTCCATCTTGGAGGCTGTCCTCCTATCGACACCCTATTCATTCATTTCAATGAAGGTGGCAGAAGGTGCAAAAGGTGCCCAGCTGCTCGAAAAACTCAAAACAAACATTGATCGACCTATATCATCAATCCTCACCCTCAATACCTTTGCCCATACCTTGGGCGCTGCAGGTGTCGGGGCACAGGCGGTGAAAGTCTTTGGCGAGGCCTACTTTGGCATCATCTCCTTTGTGCTTACACTGCTCATACTGGTACTCTCTGAGATCATCCCCAAGACGCTGGGAGCTTGCTACTACCGCAGACTAGCGACCCTGTCAGCCCCAGTCATCCAGCTCATAACCATCCTCTGCTATCCTCTAGTATGGCTCTTTGATGGACTCACACGTCTCATCTCGCCAAAGAAGAGTGAGGCCTCGCTGAGTCGAGAAGAGGTATCCGCCATGGTAGATGCGGGCACGAAGGAAGGCGTCATCGCCATTAAGGAGAATATTATCATTCAAAATATCATCAAGATGGAGAAAGTCAATGTGCGTGAAGTCATGACTCCGCGTGTTGTTTGCTCCGTTGCGGATGAGGATGAGACTCTGCTCTCCTTTTACGAAGATGAGACACGCCGCCCTTACTCCCGCGTTCCTGTCTTTACAGACGACAAGGATAATATTTCAGGCTACGTGCTCATCATTAATATTATGGAATATCTAGCTGAGGATCAGGATCATCTCAAACTCGCCGAAATCAAGCGCCCCATCCTCGCCTTCCCTGACACCATGTCTGTCTCCACCGCTTGGGAAAAGCTCATTAGCAACAAGGAGCATATCGCTATCATCGTCGATGAGTATGGTACATTTGAAGGCATCATCACGATGGAAGATGTGATGGAGACCATCCTAGGTCTTGAAATCATTGATGAGAAAGATACCATAGCCGACATGCAGCAATTCGCCCGCGAAAAGTGGAAAGAGCGCATGGCAAAATACAAGCAATATATCAAACGCGCCTGATGCCTACTAGCCTCACCATTAATAGAGACGAGCTCGCCCAAGCCATCGTCGAGCTCAACTCCATGTCGCGCTGCGAGGGCATCATCATGACGAATAGCGGCGAGATACGCGTGGGCAATCAAGGCGAAGAGGGCTGCCTCTGCATGCTCATTACCGCGCCGACACTCGCGCGGCAGCTCACTGCGGCAGGACTCTCCTGCTATACCGCAAAGGAGCTTGATCAATGGGCCGAGTCTTACGAGCTCGCCCCCCTCCAAGCTATTCTTGACGCCGCGCTCTCTCAGCGGGACTAAAGGGTACAATGCGCGTCAAGCCATGGCACGAATCACAGCAGAATGCGAAGCTCGCATCAAGCAGTCCATCGACATCGTGGATCTGCTCGGTCGCTACATCGACATACGCCGTGCGGGGACGGCGTGGAAGGCCTGCTGCCCTTTCCATCAGGAGAAGACACCTTCCTTCCACATCAACCCCGCGCGTCAGAGTTTTCACTGCTTTGGCTGTGGGGAAGGGGGCGATGGGATTAAATTTTTAATGCTCTTTGAAAATCTGAGCTATCCCGATGCGCTACGCCGCCTCGCGGATCTCAATGGCATCCCCATCCTAGAAGAGGAAGAGAGCCCCGAGATGATGCGCCGCCGCCAGCAGCGCAGCGCCATCATCCAGCTCAATGCCCTTGCCGCCGACTACTACCACCGCCAGCTCTGCCGTCACCCCGATGCCGCGCACGTGCGCGAGTATCTCAAGAAGCGTCAAATCAACATTGATATGGCGCGAGCGTGGAAGCTAGGCTGGGCTCCTCCTCATTTTGACGAGCTCGCGCGACTCGCGGCAGAGGCGCAGCACTCCCGCCAGATGCTGCTCGATGCCTATCTACTCGGGCAGGGAGCGCGCGGTCCCTATCCTGTCTTCCGAGATCGCTTGATGTTCCCCATCTGTAATGTACGCGGTGAGGTCGTAGGCTTCTCGGGGCGCGTCATGGATGAGGGAGGCGATCCGCGCAAGTATGTCAATAGCTCTGAGACCCTCGCCTTTCGCAAGAGCGAGCTGCTCTTTGGGCTGAACAAAGCCACCTCTCGCATAGGACGAGAAGACATGACTGTGCTGCTCTGTGAAGGGCAAATTGATGTGCTCGCCTGCCATGAGAAAGCCGATCTGCGCCATGCCGTTGCGGCTCTCGGTACCGCCTTCACCGACGAGCATGCTGCCATGCTGCGCAAGTACGCCAAGCGAGCCATTCTCTGCTATGACGGCGACAAGGCTGGACTCGCGGCTGCCGAGAAGAGCTACCGCAAGCTCGCCGCTGCGGGGCTAGAGGTCTACCAAGCCGCCCTTCCTCTTGGCGAAGACCCCGACTCTCTCATCAACAAGAGCGGAGTTGAGAGCCTGCGTGCCATCGTAGCCGAGGCTCGCCCTTACCTCGAATACCGCTGCCAGCTAGAGCTCACCCAGTTGGGGGACAATCCTATGCTCAAAGCTGAGCTCGTGACGCAGATGAGCGAGCTGCTCGCCGACATCATAGATGAGTCGCGCCGCGACATCGCGCTCGTGGATGTCGCCACACGTTGCCACACAGGCATAGAATTGCTGCGCGACAAGGTCAGCAGCATCTTGCAAGAGCGCAAAAAGCAACCGGAGAGACGCAGCGAGCGTCATACTGAGACGGCTGCGCCAGACTCGCAAGACGCATTCATATCCCCGCCCGCTGTGCGCCCCTGCCGACTGCATCCCAGCTTGCGAGGTATCATCCAGCTCGGACTCATCAACCTAGACGCGCAGCAAGGACTCCTCGCCCGCATCGAGGATCTCTACGAAGCCATCCAAACACTCGAAGGGGGAGAGATCCTACTGCGCTTTTTTGAGCAACTCCCTGAGCCTGGCAAGGAAGAGCATTGGCAGCGCTACATCAGCCAGCTGACACCTGCACAGGCAGCTGCCATTCAGGACATAGATAGGCAGCTTGAAGCCCTCGACAAGCCCTGCGAGCAGGTCACACTTGCCTGTGAAAAAGTCATACGCGCCCTACTGCATCAAAAACTGGACACACTCAAAAGCCAGCTCTATAATCCCCATCTCAACACAGAGCTGCGCCAGGAGCATCTGCAAGAAATCACCCAGCTCAAGCAAATGCTAGACAGCTAGGATATTGCATTACACCTAGAAGGCAGCCTACCATTCTATCTCAGTCCTGGTGGGAAGAGGTGAACAAAGCCAAAAGCGAAACGGCGCGGCATCAGAATCCCTGTGCGAAAAATGACTTTGCCGCTCGTTATAAATTTGGCAGTAGTTAATGTAACAAATTGCGGATTCGCTCAAATGGGCATATCTGAAGGGGTCTTCTCTTAATTTCTCGCGAGTCGATATTTTGACTTCCTCTTATTTAGAATGACGAGAATTTAGAGAAGTTCCTTGAATATAGACGCTTCTTTTTGTTGAATGAAAAATCTCATTTTTCATTCAGCAAAAGGAAGTACATGCTTCTAACTTGATTAGGTAGAGGCTGTCAAGGAGCAAACGGAATAAAGTCCCCGTAGGGGCGAGCGAAGCGAGTTTATGCCGGATTGCGACTTGATGGGCTCTA
>CAYJJA010000153.1:0-4541 GCA_964370355.1 uncultured Akkermansia sp.
GCTTCGTCTCAATCTGCTATGCCGCAGATTGTGTTTTTCTCTTGACCAACTTCGCGTTCTGAGGTCGGTAGCATGTATCTTCATTTGGTTGAAAAAGACTTTGTCTTTTCCCTCCAAATGAAGCACATGAAAGGGGAGATGAAGCGTCCACTCTGCTAAATCAAGCTACTTTTTCTATAGCTGGCTTATTACTAATACTAGCTTCCTTATCGAGTGAGGCAATCATGATACGATTCTGACGGAGTGCCGAATAACTTGGGGAACATGGTCACAAAAGGAGATGGTATAATAAAACTTTACTTTTCGGATGACTGTGCGATAATGTTTAAATGGGGGCAGCTATGGCCTTCTACACCACGTGAATAAACAATACCAAACGTTGTCATCATGAAATCCCTACTCCATCTCTACGCCGTGCTTCTGCTCATCAGCCTGAGCCTCATTCCTGCAAAATCAGCCCAGATTGTAACCAACCCGCCCTGGCTAAGCATCAAGGTCGTCAAGGCCAAATGGGAATTCGATTCACGCAGGCAAGAAATCAATCTCGTCAATACAGTGCGATTGACCAACAATAGCTCCTTTTTCGTAATCGCAGCCATCCATAAGCGTCGTTACGTGATATCCGATGTGAGATATGTACGCCGTAGTGGGAAAAATGCGCAGACCTTCATGGTGCAAAAAGCCCCTCTCACGATTAGCTTCGGCGCTTCGCATACGGAGATTTATCCTAAATCCTATAAAGATTTCAACCTTCGATTGCCACTGAGTAAGTACTACAAGCGCAATATGCCACTCTTCAAGCAAAAGCTTCAAGTAAAAGGCGATAGGAGACATCTCTCGGTCATGCTCACCCATAAATTCTACTGTGATGTCGAATACTTCAAAATGTAAGAATCATTGATTTGCTCAAGCTAGCCTCATGCTCAGCGCATGAGGCATTTTTGTGAATAACTCATGCTTTTTTCGTGAATAAAGGGCTTTTCTTGTGAATAACTCTCTTTGTCCTGTGAATAGTCACTCATCACACCGCATCGCGGATTTAACATCCACCAGCACGCAAGATCTCTGCAACTGCATGAATCGCGGCTTTGCTGACTATATCATTCCTGTGAACTTCGAGGAGGAGGAGGAGTTTGAGGAGTTCTTGAGCAGCCAAGGGGTAGATCTAGAATTCTCCTTTGGCCTGTTCACTCAAGATGAGCTCGTGGGCTTTGTTCTCAATGCATCGCTGATCTATCAGGGGAATCTCTCGCTCGTAGATGTGGCAACTGCCATCATTCCCGAGCAGCGTGGAAAAGGAGGGTTCACTCGCCTTTATACACGATCTGTAGAGCTGATGCGAGCGCGTGGCATCACGCACTACTATCTTGAGGTACTAGAAGATAATGATCAGGCGCTCTCCATCTACCTGAGCAAGGGCTTTCACATCACGCGCAGTTTTCTCGTCGTCAGATGGATCAAGACATGCGACATCTCACCACCTCAGCATCCTAGCGTGCAGCACGGCACACTGCTCGAATGGTATGCTCTAGAACAATCACGCCCGAGAGTCCAGCCCGTCCCCTGCTACGAGCACAGTGATGCACTACTCCTGCTGAGCCCCGATGCCTACCAAGTCAGCTATCTCGGGGATGCATCCCATCTAGCAGCGGCATGCATCTACGGTCTGGAAGGCAGGATTGTGCAGCTCTGCTACGATGATATTGCCTCAATGCGAGTCGTGCTTGAGTCTGTGCTTGCAGAATATGAGATTGTGGTTGCGAAGAATATTGATACGAGCTATTCGGAGCTCGTCGATCTGCTCGATGAATTGGGCTTTGGCGAGCTGACGCGTCAGTACGAGATGCTCGCAATTCTTTAAACGAAGCTGCTCATCGACAAAGAAAATGAGTCGCCTTTTGCGTGAGAAAAAGGCGACTCCAAAGAGGTACAGATGTAGAAAGGGCAATTAACGCTTGCTGAACTGGAAGCGCTTGCGTGCACCAGGACGACCGGGCTTCTTACGCTCCTTCATGCGAGAATCGCGGGTGAGTAGACCCTGCTCGCGGAGAAGCTTGCGATAGCTCTCGTCGAGCATGACGAGGGCACGTGCGATAGCGAGGCTCATGGCACCTGTCTGGCCGTGGATACCACCGCCATTGGAGACGAGACGCACGTCAAAGCGCTTCATCGTGTTGGTGGCGTAGAAGGGCTGCAGAACAGTATTTTGGAGAGCGTCGGTGGGAAGGTATTCTTCAAAACCGCGACGATTGATCACGATCTTGCCAGATTCACCTTCTGCTACAGGGGTCAGCCATGCGTGGGCGACTGCAGTCTTGCGACGACCTGTGGCGTTGTATGGAGTTGTTGTGCTCATATGGTGTTAAAAAATATTTAGGCGATGCTGACAGATTCGGGAGTCTGAGCTTCATGTGGGTGCGTGGCACCAGCATAGACTTTGAGACGGCGACCTTGTGCGCGGCCTTGGCGTGTGTGAGGCACCATACCACGGATAGCGAGCTCAAGAATCATCTCGGGGTGCTTCTTGCGGAGCTTGGAAGGGGTGGTGACAACTTGATTGCCGACATAGCCCGTGTAGCGAGTGTAGATCTTGGCGCGTTCTTTGTTGCCTGTGAGAACGACCTGATCAGCATTGATCACGATGACGTGATCACCGCAGTCAACGTGGGGGGTGAAGATAGTCTTATCCTTACCACGGAGAATCTTTGCTGCTCTGACTGCGACCTGACCGAGCACCTGATTGGCGGCATCGATCACATACCATTTGCGCTCAATGTCTTGAGCTTTGGCTGAGAATGTTTTCATATGTTGAATTGTATCCAGTGTTGGCACTTGCCATCGAACCTCTTTGTTCGCGGGCAGTTAATCTACTCTTATATCGTGCTTTTGTCAATGGCATTTTTACTTTCTCACTGTTTTTTTCTACAGCGAAGGGAGAGCAGAGAGCCCAAGGGGTCTATTCTTTCTCGCGAGAGAGACACCCAGCGCGTGCATGATAGGGGAAGAGGAGGGAAGAATCAAGATGTGATTGCACGCGCTGGGCTTTCAAAGCATGATTTCTTAGACGATTAGAGCACTCTCACCGAAGAGCCGCTCTTGAGTTGTTTAAAGAGCAAGGGAGCTACCTCGCGCGGCAGCCTGATGCAGCCATTGGAGGCGGGGAAGCGATGCACACTGCCTTGGTGTATGCCTACCGGTCCATTGATACGCATCCAGTAGGGCATCTTGGCACCTCTGAAGCGCGTGCCCTTGGGGCGGCGATCGGTGACGCGTACTCCACCGCGCACGATTTGATTCTTGCTATTGACAAAGGAGCCATAGAGCGTGGAGCTCTTGTCCACCTTTTTCTCACTCACCTTGAAAATCCCCTTGGGCGTGCGCTTGCCAGCCTTGCCCGTGGTGAGCGGGAAATCCATGGCGATCTGATCACCGACAAAGAGCAGACCACGCTGCGTGCGGGTGTGGATTTCGAGACGCTTGGGTACATCCTGCTGTGTTGTAAGGCTACGATTCTCCCACAACTCATTACCAGCTAAATAAGTGGGCTTTGTAACAAATTGCTGATGACTGGGCTTCTCTTTTTTGGGTGCTTCTTCGAGGAGCTGCTTGGGGAGACGCTTCATCGCGGCGGAAGAGAGCGTCGTACGTGTCACTGTACCTTGCTCATGCTCAGGCACATCATTCTTTTTGATGAGTTGACAAGACGCGAGCATGAGAGTGGCACAGACGGCAGTAAGTGGGTGCAGAGGGATATTCATATATCTATAGGGGGGGTGAAGGGTTTTATTACATAACATATACAGCTTAAATGCAAGCAAAAAATACAAATCTCATTAAAACTAATCGCCCCACAAAAGATAGCTAGCACAGTTTTGCAGTCACATCTCTAGAAAATACTCATTTCATTCAGGACAAACTCAAAGCCCGCCATCGCGCAGCCCCCCTACAGAGGTCTAGATCGGGGGCTCGTATGACAAAATCTCTTTTGTTGATTATAAGAAAAGCCACTCTTGAGAGTGAATTTATATCTTGCAAAAAAGGCTGTGATGTGGTAGAGATGGGTTGTTAACCAGTATGAAAACGACACACGCTATTTTATCACTCCTGACAGTCCCTGCTTTATGCTGCACAGTCTTCGCCAAAGAAACGCTTGATATCGTCAAGCTGCTCCCTCACGATGGCTTCCTGCCTGGCCGTGCCATTAAACCGCAGTTTAGCCCAGAGCTCGGTCCCATCCTACAAAAGGTAGAGGCTCGCTTCCAAAAGCTCTCCGATGAGAAGAAAAAGAAAATACTCGAGGGGCAAAATCAAAACCGCGACCGTGCCTTTGACTACGTCCCCGAGCTCTGGGAATCCAAGCAAGAGTACGACAACTACGTCAAGGTATGGAAGGCCACCAAACTCATCGAAGTCGAGAATGTCGCCATTGGCATACGTAAGTCCTCCACCCCCGATGTATGGGACATTGTCTCTGCCACCATTGACAAAAACAGAGGCAAGCCACTCCCCCTCACTCTGGGAGCCCTCACCTACAATTCCAA
>CAYJJA010000154.1:0-2444 GCA_964370355.1 uncultured Akkermansia sp.
GCGTTAAACTCAAATCACTCTACCCTTTTTTTGAATAAAATCTAGAAATTATCATAATTACTATACAGTAGTATTTCTCCGCGATGTTCTTCTTTGATTGCTAGTTTTGCCATAATTACACCTCTTATGTTCTATAACTATTTTAACAAAAATAAGTTATAATTTCAATCTTATTTCTTTCTTATTTGGATTTTATGAAAAAAAAGTGGCTGCCTAAACTTATTAGACAGCCCCTTTTTCATTCTGAGCTAGCCCTGAGTTTGGGGCAGCTTCGTATTTTGCAAGAGATCCTCTAAATCCCCCGAAGCGATCAAAATGAGATCCCTAGCTTTCCTAAGTCCTCGCGTACGTCTTTGTCATTTTTTGACTGCAAGATCTCTCTCACGCTTGCGGTGGTCAGTACGTATTTTGTACCTATCGGGTTAGCTCCCTTAGCCCAAGTTTCTGCGCTATCATTCAGTGTAACTCCACCGACTGTCAAGTAATAGCCAAGCAGCTCGGCGCTATTGTATTTTGCGGCTTGCAGGCATCCTTTAATCCTGTACTCTTTCGTTCTGAGTAGAGGTTGAGAAAATTCTAGCTTTTGTATCGCTTCTAGATCATCATCTGCATTTGCGCGATTCCACGCGAGGAACACTTCGTTATTCTCCTCCCATGTGGGTAGACCTAGGGGGTATTTTTTTGTAAAGAAATCTATCTGAACAGTCTTGAAATTGATGAATTCTGCGAGTACTGATTGGATGTGCTTCTCTCGTGTGTAATAGACATATGAGGGTGTCGTCGTAGTTGTCGTCGTGAGTGTATCACTCCAGTAGTCGTAGCGTGTATCAGTATGACTACTTCCTGACTGATAATGTGGCACATCTACCTCATACTGGCTCGTCCAGTAGGCTTTTGCTAGCTTCTTGTCACCAAATTGGCTTTCTGGGACTCCCAAGCAACTGCGTACATCCGAATAGGGTCGCCCAATTAGCAACTGAGCGACGTTCTCATCGCTTGATAGGTTACTGGTGTTCTGGCATGATACTAGAAGTATCACAGAGTAAGCTGTCAGTAGTTTATGGTAGAAAGTCTTCATGAGTCGCTTATATCATATTTCTTGATAGATGGTAAAGCTAAAAAAAACTCTTACTCGCCTTTTGGAAAGTCCCCTGTAGCAGTTGACACTCGCCTTTAAATATTGTAATATTCGGAGGTAAATGAGTTGTAGACAGAGTTTAGAATTGCTTTCAAGATTACGGAAGATGTTTTTTACATTCTTCGTGACTTTGTGTATTATTAGCTGTGCGTCGCACCTTTCGGCGAATCAATCTCGCAGCCAGCAGGAATCAGTTCTTGAGAACATCTTGAGCAATAAGAGAGCGGTCGTAAGAATTTTCGCGTTTTCTAAGGATAGTACATCGTCAGGTACAGGCTTTATCATCTCTGAGGACGGTGCAGTGGCGACGAATCGCCATGTTATAAGTGGATGTGATTTATTTGCTGTTTACATCCTTTCCGAGGACAATTCGTATGCGAGGTTTTATAACGCTACCGTACTGGACGAATCTACGGCTTTTGACCTAGCTATTCTTCAAATAGAGGGCAAGGTGGAAGAATTACCTAGCCCCTTGATACTGGCCTTAGATAAACCCGCGGTCTTGGATGAGGTGGTGTCACTAGGCTTCCCTGGTGCATTAGATGTTCCCATCCCCGAAGCTGCTGATTTCTCTAGCTCTCGGGTGGATGACCCGCGTATTCTTGAAAATCTAGAACCGAATATTACCAAGGGTGCGATCTCTAAATTGGGCACATGGCTTGTTCACGATGCAAAAATAGGCAAAGGGAATAGTGGCGGACCACTCATCTCTTTAAAAACAGGTGAGGTCGTCGGCGTTAATACCGCCGCTACGCAGGATGGTGGAGTCTTCTTTCTCGCCATTCCTGTGGATAAATTACGCAATATTTTTTCTTTGGTAGAATATGATAAATCGCGTGTTCCAGAGCTTGAGGACATGATAGAGAATGAGCGTAACCCGTCAGCCATGTATGAACTGGCTCTGATGATTAAGAGGGGTGAAGCTGGAACGAAGTACAGCATCGACGACGCTGTAGCACGACTGGAGGCGTCTATATTACTCGGTCATACAGCTTCATACATAACGCTAGGAGACATCTATCGCTTCGGTGAAGGCGTGGATGACGATGCGAAAAAGGCTGTGAAATACTATGAAGCAGGGGAGCATTCGATATGCTGGATTAACCTAGCCGAGATATACGCACATGGGGAAGGTGCGATCAAGGCAGATGGAAAGAAGGCATTCCAGTATGCTCAGCGAGCGGCTGATGCGGGTAATGCTTGGGGGGTGTATCAGCTGAGTAATTTTACTAAAAATGGAATATGTGTCAGACCTAGCCGAGATAAAGCAATCGAGATACTCGAAATTTTCATAGAAAGTAAATCT
>CAYJJA010000154.1:2454-4503 GCA_964370355.1 uncultured Akkermansia sp.
CAAAGAAATGAGGGTGATGATTGTGAGAACGCTCTCGTTTTAGCTGAGAGCATTACCTACAGTGGGGTAGATATTTACCAAGGCGCGACCTATGAGTTTTTAGGATCTTTATACTATTACGGATCATGTGTGGAAGAAGATAAGGCAAAGGCTCTGAAGTATTACCAATTAGGAGCAGATGTCGATCACGTCGACTGCATGGTGAATTTAGCCCGCATGTACCTTCTGGGGCAAGGCGTACGTATGAATAGGGATAGGGCTATTAGGTTATTGGAAGAATCTCTAGAATTAACTTAAAAGCCGCTCGACTGGGCTATGCTCCATCGCAACTGATGATGGCGATGATTTACGACATAGGTAAGTATATGCCTCAGTCTAGAAGTAAATCGGATTACTGGCTAAATAAGGCGGCGAAAGCGACAGAGTGGCCAGAAATCATGAAATCGGCACAATCCATACTGAAAAAACGGAAGAGTCGCGGACAGTCCTCCCAGCGCAGCCAACGTAGCAATCATAAGAATACTCAGCCACAGCTGCCTGAGCGTGCAGCGAAGCCGTGGTAGTAAATAGAAGGATCAGTTAGCAGAAAAGCTTGTTTTTAAATCCCTATAGGGGATTGACATTGCAAAATTAGCAGCTTCAGATCTTGCCGCATTTTGACGAGAATTTACATAAAACTACGCTGATCGTCCCCTCTTTCTTCCATGCTCATCCCGAGCCTAGCGAGGCTCAGTGCTAGTTAGAAGTTAGTAATAAGGAGTTAGGAGTTAAATCTTTCTACGCTTCGCGCAGAGATATTCACTCCTTGTTCTTTATCAAGAAAGCGGCGGTCAGATTCTAGACATGAAGCATGCGACAAAATCTGGCTTTATGTACTGAGAGTAGTTTAGTAATTACATCTTGTGCACTTGACACTGTATCCGTAGCCATTATCTCTATATCCGTCAAAGCACCCGCAATTCGCGGACCTGATAGCTCGCTCTCTGTTAAGCTCTTCCGAAATAGCGTTTAAGCGACTAGTGTACTCCGTACAGCTTACAAGTGTAAGAGAACATACGATTATTAGTAATATATTTTTCATAATTAATAGGAGATTATGTTAAAATAGCACATTTGTAATACGACGTCAAGTCGAAAAAATATACGTTCTTTTTTGGGGGATTTCACACTTATAGTTGCTGTATGAACACGAATTCTCTTTATCAAATCATCCCCTGTGCGGAGGCTATCAAATGGCTTGCCTAAAAGCGGAATTATGATACGATGGACTTTAGGCGAGCTTTCATTAATCTCGCCTTCACATAAAAACATCCAATTATCCACATGAAAATTTCTTTACCCCGCCGCTTACGTGCGGCACTCATCGCCTGTGTGCTCGCTCTTCCCGTTCTCAGTACTACTTCGAGCTACGCCGCCAGTGTGGTGAGCATCCCCACAGATGTGGCGACGCCCGCTGATGCCACCCTCCTCTTTACCACTCCCACACTGGGAGCTGATGCAGCCTATACACTCACCGATGTCGTGAGTGCTGGTGACTATACAGTGACCAAGTATATCTATGATGAGAGCAGCATGTCTCTGAGCTCGGTGGTCTACGGCTTGAGCTTTCTGCCGCAGGGCGATACATCAGGCAGCTTGACGACGAAGAAATACGAATGGCAGAACACGGGCTTCGGCACCAGCACGCTGGTGACGACGCGTGATCCAGACTTGATTGATGTCGTGGGCAGCTCGTCTCAAAATCAGCGCCTCGCGAGCTCGGCGCTGACTGACGCGCTCATCACGCTGCTTCTCCTCTCCCCTCTGTGCAGAGGAGAAGCACCCCTCTTAGACTTCTTGCCCGTACACCGTCAGAGCGACGCTCTCATCGACTCTCTCCCCCGCGATGCGAAGGGTGTCCCTACTCTCCCTGCGTCTGCCGAATGGAGCGACTACCTCATCGTCCCATTCAGCCAGCGTGATGAGATGACAGGACAGGCGTGTCTCGATGCCGATGGCAAGCCTGTGATCGACTACCTCATCGTGACCAAGCCTGAAGTCCTCCGAGAG
>CAYJJA010000155.1:0-4489 GCA_964370355.1 uncultured Akkermansia sp.
CCGAGAGCGAAGAGCCCATGGAGCACTGCCCGCACAAGCTGGGGATGCTCTGGGTGCGCAGCAGTTGCCTCATCTCAGGGCGCGCATGGCTGCGCACAGGGCAAATTGCCTGCATGAGTGAGGAGGGAGAGCTCTGCATAGCGGGTCGCGAGCATCGTTTTAGCAAGCTGCAGCATGAGCTCGTCTCCCATGAGCTCATCGAGGAGCTCGTCTGTGGGATATTTGAAGTACCACGACAAGAGCCACGCTCCTTGGCTATCCTGAGTGTGCGCTCGGGCGAGGACATCAATGAGAAGATTGTCCTGCTCTCAAGTATTCATAAGCGAGTCTCTTCTAATGAGCTGCTAAATCTCTGCTACAAACTGATGAATCAAGGCTACCCTGCTTGCTGGTGCCCGAGCCATATCCTGCCTATAGAGGCTATTCCAGTGCGTGCGAATGGGGAGCTTGACTACGCGCGGGCTTTGGAGTATGCTTGCGAGCGTCTGGGTATCCCACTTCCCGCGTTTTTAATTTGATTTCTTATGCGCTCTGTGTTTCGATTTTTTTTCCGAGAGCACCACTCGCCTGCTGAGCAGGGAGAGGGGGAGGCTGTGAGCTGGCGTGGGAAGTCGCATTTATTTTTGATTCTCGCGCTTGTTTTGTTGTTGGCTGTGGCCTTGGTGATGAGCTATCTGATTACAGCACCGAGGCAGAAGCGTGGTGAGCTCAAGCAAGAGCTCGCGTCGGTGGAGCGCGAGTATGCGAAGCAATTGGAGCGTGAGCATGCGGCGCGCGATCATTTTAAGTGGCTCAGTGATGATGAGTATGTGGAGCAAATCGTGCGCGATCGCGAGAATCTAGCCCAAGAGGGCGAGACGGTGATACATATCAAGCCCCCACCTACGCCGGCTGGCGCGGACTCAGCCACAGGTGATCCCGACCAGAGAGAGAGATCCTCCGCCTCGCCATCATCGACGATCGTGCTGCCTCCTCCCGATGCATTGTAGCGCAGCGGGATGGGGATAGCCTAGATGAGATCACCTTGTGCGAGGCTTGCTAGGCTATCCTGTTGATAGTCCATGAAGAAATCCCCTCTATAGGAGATATTCAAAAGTCTAAAAAGTAATCAGTTTGAAGCAAAATGCGCACATTGTGCCCTCAATCGGTCTCTTTTACTTGACAGGTGAGGCTAGAACTGCTAGTCTCCTATGGTATCACCTTATTACGTAGAATTTCATGAAACGTTTCCTCTTCACCCCCGTATGTGCCCTCTTCGCCATGGTCAGCTTCACCTCTTGCCAAAAGGAGGATATGAATGCGGTAGACCTCGCACGCGAACTTACTACAGAGCTTCAAAAAGTCGTTGATTATAAGACAGCACAGGCTGCCGCGCCGCGTGTCAAGGTCATCAATCAGCGCTATCAAGATGCCTCCGTGCGCCTTTTTGCACTCAATGAATCTGCGCTGCTCAAGGCCGCTGCGACTACCGACCAGTACGTCGATGCGGTGCAGCTACTCTACAAAGAGATAGGCCGTATACGCGGTAGCAAGCCCGTCACGGACTACGCAGCAGATGTCGATGGTGATCAGATCCTCATGGCTATAGGTCAGAATCGCGCCTCCGAGCCGCATTCACTCCCCGATGGCGACAGCCTCGCTGCTGGACAAGCCTATATGAAGAATGATGACAACAAGTCACACGAGACACCCGGTGAGATTGCTGAGTACTACGGCTCCAATGAGTTGGGAGACGCGCTCGCCTACATTGCTGAGCCTAGCAAGTTCCCTATCACTCACAATGACAGCGAAGCTCCTACCCCCATCCCTGCCCCTGGTAGTGCGGATGATATGGAGGACGAAGAATCCACAGAAGGCAGTGAAGCTGGCGATGAGGAAACAGACGAAGAAGCTAGTGACGATGAGTCCAGCGATGACTCTTCTGCTAGTGACGAAGATGAGCTGGCTTAAACCTCATATTTGAGCTGACACAAAGATTTCATCAAAGTAAGTACTAAGTATGGGGGAGAGACAAAAGGTTCTCATCCCCCATCTTTTTTGATTATTTTTTCTGAATGAGATAAGATGCCCCGTCTCCTATTCACCTGCGCATATGAAGGAAGTGGCTTTCGCGGCTGGCAGAGTCAGGTCTGTGGAGAGGGGGCGCAGGACTACATGGAGCGCGCCTTTGCACGCATCCTCGGAGAGCAGGCAGGTCTAGGCGTGCGCAAGCGCATCTCCGCCTCGGGGCGCACAGATGCGGGCGTGCATGCGCATCGTCAGTACTTTCACCTCGATATACCCGAGGGGAATAGACTCGATGAGCGAGCATGGCGAGCCGCGCTCAATGCCTATCTCCCCCCCACGCTGCGTGTGCTGGAGGTGCAGCGTGTTGCTGCGGACTTTCATGCTCGATTTTCTGCGCGGGCAAAGACCTATGAATACCTCATGGAGCTCGGGGCTGTGCTCTCGCCCTTTGATGCAAATCGCTGCTGGCACATGCCCTCACGCCACGTCTCCGTGCCCGCACTGAGAGAGGCTCTCGACTGCTACCTAGGCGAGCATGACTTTCGCCTCCTCTCGGCGCGGCGTGGCAATGAGCCAGACCCCGCGCCAGATGACTATTATAGGCGCATCATCTCGCATGCCTCCCTCCAGCAAGAAGGGACACGCCTCTGCATACGATTCACGGGCAATGGTTTTCTCTACCGCATGGTGCGCCTCATGGTCGGCACAGCCTACGCACTCGCGCGAGGGCGTCTCAGTACGCAGCAGCTACGCGGCATGCTGAGAGATCCTCAGCTCTATGAAAAGGCTCGCGATTGCGCCCCCTCGCATGGTCTCTACCTCGCGGAGGTCGATTATGGAGAGGCACTCTTGCGTGATTAGCCCTTCTTTGAGTGTCGGAATATTTTTCAGCGGCGCGGCTGTGTTGTCACTGAGGGAGTGGCATCTACCTTCATTCGCTATAGTCAATGTAATAAAAATTACTCCCCCGATTCGAGATAGATACGCCCCTGACGACGGCGCAGGCGGAGGCTCTGGGGGAGGTTGATCACATGCTTGTCATGGCTGATGAGCTGCACAGCTGCCTCTATATGCCGCTCACCGAGATCAGAGACAGCATGCTCGCGCAGGTAGTCAAAGAGAATAGCACGTTGGAGGCTGGGAGGCTGCGCTCGTAGAAAGGGGAGGTAGAGCCGCCCTTGCGGGTCGCGGCTGGGCAGCAGAGGCAGTGCCGCATCGAGAGCCTGCGCCTTCTGCTGAGCAGCACATGCACTGCGGCTGAGTATGGGCACGATGTCGCGAGCCATGAGCTCGCAGAGTAGTGGAATGACCTGATGGCGCAGCGCATTGCGCGTCGCATCATCCTCGTCATTCGTCTCATCATCGCGCCAGCTCTGCTGCTGCGCGTCGAGATACTGCGTGATCTCCTCGCGACGCCAATCTAGCAAGGGACGTAGGTAGATGCAGCCGCCCTGCTCACTGAGGGCTCGCATGCCGCGCAGCCCCGCAGAGCCTCGGCAGAGATTAAATAGAATCGTCTCTGCCTGATCATCCGCGTGATGAGCTAGCGCGATGGGAGGTACTGCCTCAAGGCTCTGCTCACGCTGGATGCGCTGCGCATAGTCCCCTAGATGCTTGCGCCGCCGCTCGCGCCCCATGTGCTCAAAGGACAAGCCCGCCTCATGCGCGAGGCGTGGCACATCCTCACGGATGAGCTCTAGGGGGATATCATGCTGAGCGCAGAGCTCAGTGCAGAATTGCGCATCGGCATCCGCCGCCGCTGCGCGTAGACCGTGATGCAGGTGCAGCGCATACACGCGACAGCCCTCGCGCTGCAGCAGGTGCAGCAGGGCTACTGAGTCGCGCCCTCCACTGAGCCCCAAAATGACAATGCGCCCCCCTCGAAGAAAGGGGGCACACTCAGGATGCAAAACTTTATGAGAAGGCGTACTCATTTGCGAGCGCGACGCGCTGGACGACGAGCAGAACGCTCAGCACCCTCAACAGGTTTCTCCACGAGCCAAGGGGCGACTCTCTTGTACATCTGCTCGGGCGTTTCCCCATCAATATCGAGCTCGACTGAGGCGATACGACCGCTGGCGTAGGCGACGGCAATGGCGTTGGCATGGCGATCTGCTGCTGGCAGTACCATGTCTTTGAAGCTCTTGAGACTATTGACACTCTGACCTCTCTTGGGGTGCCCATCAGAGATCCATGGCAGCTCATCGAGGCGTTGCTTATTCATACGAATCCCTGAGTCAGGATTGTCCGAATCCACACTACCATCTGACCACGAGACATAGGATACGCTCTTCTCATCAGCGGCAAAGGTATTGCCATCTCCTATATCCGCGCGCGTGTCTCCAGGGCAGTGAAAGATCTCAGAGACCTTCATCTTATCGCCCATTTTATTGGGGATGACCACATCATCCATGCGCGGGGCTATACTGAGCCACCAGCCCTCGGATTCATCGTAGGTCTCTGTGTCCTCATTGTCTTCCAT
>CAYJJA010000156.1:0-1108 GCA_964370355.1 uncultured Akkermansia sp.
TTGCGCATTTATGAAAGAAACGTTTCCTTCGCCAAATTGCGCCTAGTAGAAAAAAACGTAGCCCTCGCCAAATTGTGTCTTTATGAAATAAACATTCCCCTCGCCAAAGTGCGCCCTGTCAAAAGAAACGTCACTCTTACCAAATTGCGCCCTGTCGAAAGAAACGTCGCCCTTGCCAAATTGCGCCC
The DNA here is from genome assembly GCA_964370355.1 of uncultured Akkermansia sp. Classification (GTDB taxonomy): domain Bacteria; phylum Verrucomicrobiota; class Verrucomicrobiia; order Verrucomicrobiales; family Akkermansiaceae; genus Akkermansia. The sequence continues at coordinate 189 of CAYJJA010000156.1, forward strand.
TGTCGAAAGAAACGTCGCCATCGTCAAATTGAGTATCCTTGAAAGAAACGTCGCCTTCGTCAAATTGTGTATCCTTGAAAGAAACGTAGCCATCGCCAAAGTGCGCATCGTCGAAAGAAACGTCGCCCTCGTCAAATTGCGCGCGATCAAAAGAAACGTCGCCCGTGCCAAATTGCGCACTGCTGAAAGAAACGTCGCCCTTGCCAAATTCCGCACCGAGAAAGGAAACATCGCCCGCGCCAAATTGCGCATTGTTGAAAGAAACGTTGCCATCACCAAAGTGCGTGTATTCGAAATCGACATTCCCTTTTCCAAATTTTGCGCTTTCGAAACTAACTGTTCCCTTGCCAAAGCGTGCGTCGCGAAAGCTTTTTTCACCATCAGGAAAACGTGCATTCGAAAAATCAGTGTTCCCATCAAAGTATGCTCCTCGTGCGGAGAATCCATGGAGGACGCTTTCACGCCCACATTCTTGTTGGATTGTTGGATAGCTAAAGTCCTTGATGTAGCAGCTATCAAGATTAAGTGCTTCGCCATGGCGTACCATCGCGCAGATGTCTTCCATCGTGCGGATTTTGTAGCAAGTGGTGATTTCGCGCTCGTTGCTGTAGATACTCTTGACGAAGACGTGCTTGTCCGTTCTTGAGCTGATGGCGTAGGAGCTGAGGAGGGCGAATTTTACCCAGTAATATTTAAAATGCCTAAGCATAGGATAATTATATCACAATGTTTTATGGGGTAAAGGTAAATATTTATAGCGCGTAGCCTTGATTGTGTGGCGGTTGGTGGTGCGCGTCTCGCTGGCGTGGGGCGCGTGGGGGGGCGGGGCAACCGCCCGGCCCGCAGGGCCGGGCGGGGGCCCGCCCCGCAACGGGGGGCGGGGGACGGAGCCGCTGGACAGCCGGGGGTGGGTGGGGGGG
>CAYJJA010000156.1:1118-1535 GCA_964370355.1 uncultured Akkermansia sp.
TGTGTGGCGGTTGGTGGGGCGCGTCTCGCTGGCGGGGGGCGCGTCGCGCTCGCAAGCGAGCGCGACTCATGGGCAGGCGGAGGGCTCGCTGCAATAGCCGCGGTGGTGACGCTTCGCGTTTGCCACGGTAGGGAAGTGTCGCGCTTCGCGCGCGGTGGTAGGGGGCGTCAGTTTCAGGCGATAAGCTCGATGCAGGGTTTGCCGCGCGGGCGTGTGCGACATTTGCGGGACTGACGCCCGCAGGGACTCTGTCCCTGACCCTGCAAGGGCTTTGCCCTTGACCCACTGGGCTCTGCCCAGACCCGCTGGAGCTACGCGCTCCAGACCGCGCCAAAGGACCATTGGCCCTCTGGACTCCCATTTGAGTGTTTCGGTTGGGTTGTGCTACCGTGAGGGGGGAAGGAGTGGGTTTGTCTT
>CAYJJA010000156.1:1545-4159 GCA_964370355.1 uncultured Akkermansia sp.
CGGACCATTGGCCCTCTGGACTCCCATTCTTGTGTTGCGGGGGGGTGGGAAGCGCGCGCGGGTGCTTTACAAGCCGCTCAGCGCGTCGCGTAGTCCGCTGTCCATCGCGGCAAAGGCAAAGGCAATTTCCTCTTCCGTAATGCTCAGCGGCGGCATGAACACGATCGTGTCCTGCGTCACCGGTCGCGTGAGCAGTCCATGCGCCCGCATCGCAACGCAAGCTTTTTCCCCCGCGCGTTCACCTTGTAAATAAGGCCTGCCGTCCGCGCGCACGATGTCGATTCCCATCACCATTCCCACTTGTCGCACCGCGCTCACATAGGGGTTCTTCTCCAGCAATGTAGCGGCTTCGTTTTCAAGTTTTCCAATTTTCGCAGGGAGTTGTTCCAAGGTGCGCTCCTGTTCAAAGATGTCCAGATTCGCCAATGCCAGCGCGCACCCCAGCGGATGCGCGGTAAAGCTATGTCCGTAGTAAAAGGTTCTATTCTCCTCATACGCCCCATAAAAGCTGTCATACACGCTCTCGGTGGTAATGCATGCCGCCAGCGGGCTATACCCCCCCGTCAGTCCCTTCGCACAGCACAAGAAATCAGGCACGACGTCTTCCAGCATGCTGGCAAAGAGTGCTCCCGTACGCCCAAAGCCCGTCATGACTTCATCGCAAATAAGAAAGATCCCCCGCTCATCACAGTATTCCCGCAATTCCCTCAGCATGCCTTTCGGCCACGGTGTCATGCGGTTCACCCCCTGTATGATAGGCTCGATGATAACAGCCGCAATGGTATCACTTTCCTCACGGCTCAGCGCATGCAGCTCCGCCATTCCCGAAGCGTGTTGCACGTCTATCCCATAGCCTTTAAATTTATCAAAGAAGGTTCCCACCCCCCCCAGTGATGCCGCCCCCATGGTGTCCCCATGGTAACAGTTACTAAACGCCAAGAATCGCCTCCGCTGCTCCTTCCCCTCCGTCTGCACACAGCTCTGAAAGGCCATTTTCAGCGCAGTTTCCAACGCCGTCGACCCATCATCCGAGAAAAAGACACGCGTCAACGACCCCTCAGGGAAGTACCCGCAAAGCCGCGCCGCCAGCTCACTCGCCAGCCCATGCGAAAATCCCAGATAGCTGCTATGGCAAATGCGCCGCATCTGCTTCTCCATCGCGGCAAGCAGCGTAGGATGTCCATGTCCGTGTATATTCACCCAGATGGAGCTATTCCCATCCAGATAACGCCGCCCGAGGCTATCCGTGAGCCACACGCCCTCACCCGATTCAATGAAAAGCATTTCGCTCTCCTCGCCCCAGAGGCTATTAGGCGTAAAAGGATGCCAACAATGCGCGAGGTCTTGCTCGCGCCAACGCTGGGTTTGTAATTGTGCTTCTTCGGAAGGATGCGACATAGGATGATTTCTCTAATAGTTAATACAAAAAAATAGCAGGGTTCACACAAACGATTCCTTATCATATAAAAACTTCCTTCTGTTGGGTGAAAAATCTCATTTTTCATTCAACAAAAGGAAGTACATGCTCTTAACTTGATTAGATAGAGACTGTCAAGAAGCAATCTGTATAAATAGCGAGCTAGCGCAGCGACGCGAAGCGGCTTTATGCCAGATTGCGACTTGATGGGCTCTAGCTAATCAAGTACGCAGGCCGTTGTTTCTCGATAAACTCCTGCTTGATCGTTACAGCTCCGCGTGGTACTCCTGAATGGTGCACACACCCGCCGCCTTATTCTTGCTGTTCAGCATCGCTGCCGCACTCGCACGTGCCCCCGAGAGGTTCGTGCAGTAAGAAACACGGTTGCTCACCGCCGCCGCACGGATCGCGACCTCGTCTTCACGAGCATCATGTGAGCCCGGTGTGTTCACGATAAAGACGATCTCACCATTCTTCAGACGGTCAACGATATTCGGACGCTGCCCTTCCAGCACCTTGTAAGCACGCTCACAAGCAATGCCCTCAGCACGCAAGAACTCCATCGTCCCCTTCGTCGCACAGATGCTAAAGCCCGCCTCAACGATCGTACGCGCGATAGGCAGCACAGCTTCCTTGTCACGGTCATTCACCGAGATAAAGACTTCACCCTTCTCAGGCAGTGTATTAAACGCCGAGATCTGACTCTTCAAGTACGCGAGATCAGGATCACGGTCAATCCCCATGACCTCACCCGTCGAGTGCATCTCAGGGCCAAGCACCACGTCGATTCCTGTGAAGCGGTTCCATGGGAACACAGCCTCTTTCACCGTGTAATAAGGAGGTACAATCTCATTCGTAAAGCCCAGCTCCGTGAGCGTCATACCACTCATGACCTTCGCCGCGAGCTTCGCGAGAGGCACACCAATTGTCTTAGAAACAAAGGGAACAGTACGTGACGCACGAGGATTCACCTCGATGACGTAAAGCTGCTCGTCCTTGATCGCGAACTGGCAGTTCATCAGGCCACGTACTTCGAGCTTGCTAGCCAGCTGCTTTGCCGCACGCATCATCTCAGCATGCATCGCAGGGCTCACGCGATTCGGCGGGATCATGCACGCCGAGTCGCCCGAGTGGATACCCGCAGGCTCGACATGCTGCATGATAGCACCGACGACACTGATCTCACCATCAGAGATG
>CAYJJA010000156.1:4169-4471 GCA_964370355.1 uncultured Akkermansia sp.
TGGCATTCTCCAAGAAGCGGTCGACAAGGACAGGACGCTCAGGCGAGGCATCGACAGCCTCGCGCATGTAGGTGCGCAGCTCCTGCTCATCATAGACAATCATCATCGCGCGTCCACCGAGGACGAAGGAAGGACGTACCAGCACAGGGAAGCCAATGCGTGTCGCGACCTCGACGGCCTCTTCTTCATTCGTCGCCGTGCCCGCCTCTGCCTGCTTGAGCTCGAGCTCATCGAGGAGGGCAGAGAAGTACTTGCGGTCTTCCGCGAGCTCGATGCTGCGGGGGCTTGTGCCGATGATGGGC
>CAYJJA010000157.1:0-3007 GCA_964370355.1 uncultured Akkermansia sp.
TTTTCGACGGGGGTGCCACTCAGTGCCACGCGGCGATGGGCTTGGAGGGTGCGGATGGCTTGGCTGCGCTGCGATTGGGCATTTTTGATCGTCTGGGCCTCATCGAGGATGAGGGCGGGGAGGGGATGCAGGGCAAGACGCTCGCTCAGGCGCGTCGCCATCCCGTAGCTGGTGAGCGCGACGTGGACGCGTCTGAGAAGGTGGTGAGGGTCGCGCTGAAGTTGTGCTAGATCACTGCTGCTGAGATGATCAGGGTGGAGGATGAGGCTGCGTAGCTCGGGGGCGAATCGCGTGAGCTCGTCGCGCCAGTTGTCGAGCAGGGAGGCGGGGGCAACGATGAGTGCTGCTTGCTGCGCAAGGATGCCTTCGCGCTGGAGATGGCTGAGCCAGGCGACGACTTGGATGCTTTTCCCCAGCCCCATGTCATCGGCGAGGCAGGCTCCTAGCCCTGCTTGGGAGAGCCGGATGAGGAAGAGTACGCCCTCGCGCTGGTAGGGGCGTAGGGTGTCTTGTAGCTTTTGTGTGATGTTGAGCTGCACCTCGCTCGCATTGAGTTGATGCAGGGCCTGGAGGAGGGCGTCTCCCGCCTCGACGCGCACGAGGGGATGCGCTGCGGGGAGCTGGGGGAGAGCATCGCTGCGCTTGCCGAGTAGGTAGCGTAGCCCGACCATGAGGGGGATGCCTGCGTGCTGCATGCGTATGGCCTGCCTCCAGCCTTGTAGTAGGCTTTGGAGCTTGGCGGCATCCATGAGCACCCACTCGCCGCGCAGGCGCACGAGCCCGTCTTCGCTGGCCATGAGCTCGGCTATGTCCTCCTCGCTGAGCTGCTGCATGCCCAGGGCTAGTCGCGCGGAGAATTGGAGCAGCGAGTGCATGCGTAGCCCGCCGCCGCTGGACTTGCTCTGCGTGCTATCCTCGCTCAGGTCGAGCTTGACCTCGAGCTCGACGCGCTGCGGCTGCGTTTTCCAGAGATTGACCATGCGTACTTCTATTCCCGCTGCTTGCAGGGCGGGTAGGCAGAGTAGAAAGTCGTAGCACTCGCGCGCCGTCCATGCACAGGATTGGTAGATCTGTTGCGTACGGATGAGCTCACGCAGAAAATACCCCTCTGCTCCCAAGGCTTGGATGGCGAATTGGAGAGGACTGATGAGCGCGAGTAGCGCGTTGCGATCTTGTGCAAAGTGCTGATGCGCGAGCCCTAGAGGGATGTGGCGGGGCTTTTCATCTGTGCCGATGCGGTGTACCCAAGTGGCGAGAAAGGCAAAGGGGCGCTCATCGCCCTGCACGCCCGCATTCTCCGCGAGATGCAGCGTGAGCTTGCCCAGCTGCGCCCAGCCTTCACCGAGACTGGCAAGATAGGCTTCGGGGCTTTGCTGGAGACGCGTGGCTGTGCGGTACCATGCCTCTTGTAGGGAGTCAAACCACCCTAGCAGCAGCGATACCGTGAGCACAGAGCCCGCGCAGGGCGGCATGGCCTCGAGCATGGCTATCGCCTGCGCGGAGCTAGGGCGCAGCGATATCTCATCGCGCCCCTGTCGCAGGGAGCGTAGTGCCGCTTGGAGAGCCTGCTGAGCCTCCTGCCGCAGCCAGATGAGAAGGGGAGGGGTGAGCTTTTCCTCCACGCCGTGAACGACGAGGTCAAGCATGCCCGCCCCCACGGAGCGTCGAAAGGCATGCTCGCGTCGTGGCTGCTTGCCCTCGGTCTGCCAGTGGATACTCCCATCGGCTTGAATCGTCAGCTGCGCCTGTGACTGCGTACCCATCGCGTATGAGAATAGGGATGCAAACTCTAGCCCTCTCCCTTGCGATCGGGATAGCCAGAGACGCGCTTGCTGGCGCGTACACGCTTGGCAATCGCCTTGGGGGTGAAGTACTCGGGATGCGCGGCAACCCAAGCCTCATAGAGGTCGGGGCGATTCTTCTTCGTGCGCTCCAGCGACATGTCGAGCTTCCACTGAGCGATGGCTTGGTGGTTGCCTGACAGAAAGACGGGCGGCACGGCGATATCGCGAAAGACATTGGGCTTGGTGTAGGCAGGTGCCTCAAGTAGCCCTTGGGCAAAGGACTCCTCCTCGCTGCTGCGAGCGTCCCCCAGCGCCCCTGGCAGCAGTCGTGTCACGGCATCAATGAGGATGACCGCCGCAATAGCCCCATTGGTCAAAATATAATCGCCAATAGAGATCTCCTCATCCACGAGCTCATCGACGACGCGCTGATCGACCCCCTCATAATGACCGCAGAGAATGATGAGATGCACCTCCTCCCCCGCCGCGCAGGGAGCGGCTAGCTCCTCGACGAGTGGCTGCTTGAGGGGTCGGCCCTGCGGGGTCATAAGAATCACGCGTGTGTGCTCGCGGCGCAGATGCTCAATGGCAGCAAAGATGGGCTCACACTTCATGAGCATACCCTGCCCCCCGCCGCAGAGATAATCATCGGTGCGGCGGTGCTTGTCGAGCGTCCAATCACGCAACTGGTGGGAGCGGATCTGGACAATCCCCTCCGCCTCAGCGCGTCCCATGATACTCTGACTCAGAGGCAGGGAGACGATCTCAGGAAAGAGCGAGAGCACGTCTATCTCAAGTGGCATAGCGAAGGGTAGGCGGGGGATAATAATCAATGATAATCAATGTCCATGACGCAGCATACCCTCGATGTAGGCATCAATGTTGCCATCCATGACATCGTGGATATTACCCGACTCGACACCTGTGCGTAGGTCCTTGACCATTTGATAAGGTTGGAAGACATAGGAGCGGATCTGATTGCCCCAGCCAATTTCGCCTTTTTCGGAGTACTGGCGGTCGGCTTCGGCGCGTTTGCGATCTTCTTCGAGCTGGATGAGCTTTGCCTTGAGCATGCGCATTGCTTCTTCGCGGTTGCGGAGTTGGGAGCGTTGGGTCTGGCAGGCGACGATGAGACCGGTAGGGAGGTGAGTGAGGCGCACCGCAGTCTCCACCTTGTTCACATTCTGCCCGCCCTTGCCGCCAGCGCGGTAGGTATCCATCTT
>CAYJJA010000157.1:3017-4442 GCA_964370355.1 uncultured Akkermansia sp.
CTCTAGATCGACATCATCGGAGATATCGGGTGTTGCGTCGAGTGAGCAAAAGGAGGTGTGTCGCTTGCCCGCAGAGTCAAAGGGGCTCATGCGTACGAGTCGATGAATGCCTCGCTCATTTTTCAAATAACCAAAAGCGTACTCGCCATCAATCTTGATGGTCACGGAGCGCAGCCCCGCCTCATCGCCATCAGTACTCTCCATAACCTCTGTGCTAAATCCCTGACGCTCACAGTAGCGTAGGTACATGCGCATGAGCATGCTCGCCCAGTCACAGGCCTCTGTGCCGCCTGCACCCGCGTGTATCGTGATGTAGCAGCCCGCATTATCATGCGCACCATTGAGCAGCGTGAGCAGCTCAAAGCTGCGTAGACTCGCCATCCACGCATCGTATTCGGATTTGGCCTCACTTGCCATGTCGAGATCATCCTCCTCGGAGGCCATCTCAACGGCGACATCGACATCGTCGATGGAGGCTTCGAGGCGGCGGTATTCTTCGAGGCGGCGTTTGATGGGGTTGACCTCATTCATGAGGGCACGAGCGGCATTGGGATTATCCCAAAAGTCGGGGGCAGCCATACGCTCATCGAGCTCGGCGACGCGTTGTTCAAGGGTAGGGAGGTCAAAGATAGCTCCCGAGCTCGGAAAGCCGGCTTCGCATTGCAGCCGTGTCGAGCGCCGAGAGATCAATAGTGATGCTAGGCTTTTCCATAGGGCAGCAGTATACTCACACGCGTGAAAATGTCAAGAACGAAGGCGACATTCTCTTCGTCTTGCTTATAGAAAGCTGTTTTTATTTTGGCGATAGTTATTACTCTGGTTATAACGAATGTAACAAAATGGAGCGAGTACCTGTGTAAAATACCTCTCCCTGAATCATTTTCCAAACGAATGAACAGAGCCCCCCTATTGGGCTTTATTCATGAGTCATGAGTCATAAACCATTCTTGCAGGTGTCATTTTTTTGCGCTGTTATGAGAGAAAATAGCTTGCAATATTACATGCAGTGTGTATACTCGCGCGAGTGGAGAGCAACTCTAGCAATTCGTTGAGAAAAATAAAATTGCGTGAGTTCTTTTCAGCGGAGGAATCTATTTTTTCGTTGCAGAGATCTCTCTATACATCAAAAAGGAAGACCCACCCTTAAAAAAGCCCCTCGCAATTTCGGACAAGGAGTTGCGAGAGATACCCCAAAGAAATTATTACATCGTTATGCTGAAAAACACTATCCGTCAATTCACCACAGGAAAGGGCGAGCAAGGCTCCTACTATTCCCTCCCCGCACTCGCAGAGCTAGGCAATGCTGGTATTTCACGTATGCCTATTTCGCTGCGTATTGTCCTTGAAAGTCTCTTGCGTCATTGTGACGGCCTCAAAGTCACACCTGCTGATGTGCAGAATCTAGCGAGCTGGGATGCCCGCAAG
>CAYJJA010000158.1:0-2922 GCA_964370355.1 uncultured Akkermansia sp.
TTCTCATCCAAACTGCTAGCAAAATCCGAAGCTGCTAATTTCGCAAGATCCCCTTGAGGGACTCTAAAACACGATTTTAGAGTCCACGAGAGCTCTCCTGCACAAGGGAGAGCTACGTAATAAAGTCTGTAGAAGACTTCTTGACCTAAGCGCGACTTGCGACTATAATGCCTGCGACATGAAAGCTGCCTTTGTTCCAGAGGATTATTTTAAGAGCCATACAGTTTGTGAAATGCTGGGGCAAGACGATGCTGCATCGAAGCTGTTTGAAGTAGACCTCGGCTGTGGCGACGGCGGCTTCTTACTCCAGATGGCAGCGCACTACCCCGATCGCTATTTCCTCGGAGTCGAGCGTCTCCTTGGACGCGTGCGCAAGGTCTGCCGCGATAGCGAGAAGCAGGGACTGAGCAATGTGCGCGTGCTGCGCCTTGAGAGTCGCTATTTTCTCGAGTACTTCACTGCCCCTAGCAGTATCAATCGCCTCCACTACCTCTTCCCCGATCCCTGGCCCAAGGAGAAGCATCACAAGAATCGCCTCGTCCAGCAGAGCTTCATCCCCGTACTCCACCGAGCCCTCGCCGAGGGGGGAGAGATCTTGTTTAAGACCGATCATCAAGACTACTTCATCTGGGTGGACGAGCTACTTGAGGCGTCCCCACTCTTTGAGCGTATCGCTTGGGGAGAACAATTTTACCCGAAGACGGATTTTCAAATGCACTGGGAGGCTCAGGGCAAGGAGATCTATTCTGCCATTTACCGCAAAGTATCATGAGCTTTACCCTCCATCAGCCAGACCCCACGGGGGCTCGCCTCGGCACCTTGCGTCTCCCCCACGGTGAGGTGCAGACCCCTATATTCATGCCCGTAGGCACACAGGGAAGTGTCAAGACCCTCCATCCCGAGGAGCTAGAGCTGCTGGGTGCCCAAATCATCCTTGGCAATACCTACCACCTCTGCCTACGCCCAGGAGATGAGCGCGTGCGCGAGATGGGCGGGCTGCACCAGCTCATGGGCTGGCAAAGACCTATCCTCACCGACTCGGGCGGCTTCCAAGTGTGGAGTCTCGCAAAGCTGCGCAAAATCACGGAAGAAGGCGTGCGCTTTTGCAACCATATCGACGGCTCCTACATGATGCTCAGCCCCGAGCGCAGCATGGAAATACAGGCCAATCTCGGCAGTGACATCGCCATGCTCTTTGACGAATGCCCCCCCTACCCCTGTGAGCGCAAGTACGCAGAAAAGTCGCTTGGCTACACGCTGCGCTGGGCACAGCGCTGCAAGCAATGGGTGGAGGAGCACCAGCCTATGACCAATGGGCAGCGTCAGCTCCACTTTGGCATTGTGCAGGGCTCAGTCTATGCCGACCTGCGGCGTGAGTGCGCAGAGCAGCTCGCTGCCATGGACTTTGACGGCTACGCCATAGGCGGCGTCTCAGTCGGTGAGCCCGAGGAGGAGATGCTACGCGCCATTGAGCACTCGACCCCCTACCTCCCCCAAGACAAACCCCGCTACGCGATGGGACTGGGGACACCACCGCAGCTACTCGAAATGATAGAGCGCGGTGTGGACATGTTTGACTGCGTGATGCCGACACGCCTTGCGCGTCATGGCATAGCCCTGACACCCGATGGTCCTATGCACATCAAGAACAAGCGCTACGAGAACGACTACCAACCCCTTGATGCCGAGGGCCATCCCCATGTGAATCGCTTCTCACGCGCAGCCATACGCCATTTCTTCCGCGCGGGTGAGATGCTGGCACTGCGCCTGCTCTCCTTCCAAAACCTCCACTTTTACCTACGACTCATGGCGCAAGCGAGAAGCGCTATCGCAGTCGGTGAATACGCTGCCTTCAAGAGCAGCTTCATCTCTCGCTACAAAGCAAACGTCATATCATGAGTATCATCATTGCCCAAACCCCCCCCACCGCTGCCCCCGCAGCCCCTGCTGCCCCTGCAGCCCCCGCAGAAACGAATGCCACCACGACACAGAGCACAGCAACACCTCCCAAAGAAGAGGCACCAGAGAGTGGAGGCTGGAGCATGCTCGTCACCTTCCTACTCATCGGTGTTATCTTTTACTTCCTGATGATACGTCCTCAGCTCAAGCAGCAAAAGGACCTCAAGAATCGTCAAGAATCCCTACGCGCAGGCGACAAAGTGGTCACGAATGCAGGTCTCCATGGCATCATCCGTGAAATCAAAGACCGTACGGTGAAGCTCGAGATCGCCTCCAACGTCATCGTCACACTCGAAAAGAGCTGCATTGTCTCCACAGTAGACAAGGCAGGCAAGGTCGAAGGCACAGCCCCCGCAGCCAAGTAAGCCTCCACGCTCACGCGACACGTCACACCAGATGGGGATGCACATCACGCGCATCCTCATTTCTTTTTTACACTCCCAGCCTTATGAACAAGCAAGCTGTCTACTCCCTCCAAGATCTACCCCCTCACACGCGCCTCGCTGTCATCGGACATCCCATTGCGCATTCCAAATCTCCGCTGATGCACGAGGCCGCCCTCGACGAGGCTCGCAGCTACCACCCCCTCATCGCAGACTACTGTGCAAAGACACCCGCAGGCGAGCGCTATGTGCGCCTCCTCTGTGATACAGAGAATGATGCCTTTGAGCAGCTAGTCACAGAGCTAAGCCAGCGCGGCTTTATAGGGGTGAATGTCACCATCCCTTTCAAGCGCCGCGCCTTTGAGATTGCACATCGACAAGATATCAGCGCGCAGCAAGCCAAGGCTGCCAACACACTCGTCTTTGAGCCCGACGGGACAATCACCGCCTACAATACGGACAATGAAGGCTTTGTCGCCGCACTTCGCGAATTCATCGCAGGGGAGAGCCCTGATTTTGAGTCGCAGCATCTCATGATACACGGAGCCTGCGGGGGGGCGGGTACAGCGATTGCACTGCG
>CAYJJA010000158.1:2932-4318 GCA_964370355.1 uncultured Akkermansia sp.
GCACTGCGCTGTGCCGAGTACAGATTTGCCTCTATCACGCTGGTAAATCGCCCGCGCCCCGAGCTCGCCCTACTCGCGGCACAGATGCGAGAGATAGCCCCTGACACACACATCGCGCAGCTGCACTTCGACAGCCTTGAGCTCGAAGAGAGCGCAGCCCGCAGCGACATTGTCGTCAATGCATCATCACTCGGGCTCAAGCCAGATGATCTCCTCCCCATCCCTCCCCAGTACCTCAAAGCGGGCAGCTATTACTACGACATCATCACCCATGAGACAGTACTGGTACGCGCCGCACGCGAGCAAGGCTGTCATGTGAGCACGGGAGAGAGCATGCTGCTCTGGCAAGGCGTTTTTGCCTTTCGTCTCTGGTTTGAGCGCAGCAGCGCCGAGGCATTACCTCCTTGCTATCTGGGCAAAAAGCTCCCACAAGCCGCTGTGATGCGACGCAGTTTGAAAGCTTGAGCTCATTGAGCCTTCTTCAGTCTCCTTGCAGCTTGATGAGATCCAAGCTTATCAAAAAGAGATTGGCTGCAAGCCACGGTAATAGCTACAGCCAAAGTACCAAAAGAATCAAGCTCCGAGAAAAGGAATCATACGCTGAATCCTTCTCCTAGGAGCTCGATCTGAGTATAGTTTGTACGAAGCGGCTAGGCCCGACAAGAAAGGGAAGAACTAATACTCTAGCTCCTTGAGCTTGGCGAGCAGTTCGGAGAGCTGGGCATGATCAAGCTCAAGAGCCTCAATGCGCTCAATCTGCGTGGCGAGGTCCTTGCTCGCTTTCTCAATTTGCTTGGCGAATTTCTCTCGCACCTGATCAATAGCGACGCCCTCGGGAGCTTTGGCAGCACCGACCGTACCGAGTGCGGTCTTCTGACCTTCCTTGATATTGAGTAGTTTTTGGAGAGCCTTCACAGCCTTCGTGGCTGATTTCTCATCCTTCACTTTCTTAAGAATACCGGTGGATTTTTTGGCTTTGTTGAGCTGAGCTTTAACCCAGACCTGAGCGTCTTTGACTTCATAGCGTTCGGGCTTCTTCTGTGGCTCTTCTTCCTCTGCGTGGAGAAGTCCTATAAAAAGCCCGCAAAATAAGGCAATAAGAATGGCGTAGAATCGATTCGAATTCATAGAAGTTAGTTGTATAATAAATATGTCACTTTAGCTAGAAAAATATTCTATACAGACGCAAAAAACCTCCTCCAAAATCCTCTCACGAATTCGCCTGCGAGCAGATCATTTCTATATACAGGAAGTATATCACATGAGGGCGATGGATAGCTTATATTTTTCTTGCAAATCATTTCAATCTATGCTTTAATCGCCCCAGCACTTGCCACAGTGGCGGAATGGTAGACGCAGGAGACTTAAAATCTCCCGGTCATCTTG
>CAYJJA010000159.1:0-4318 GCA_964370355.1 uncultured Akkermansia sp.
CAAAGCGTCTCTCGAGCCATTCTGATAAGAAGCGCGGCAGCTGAAATTTACCACCGATGAGTTTGTTGATATCGTAGATCTTCTTGAGCATAAGAATGGGAGGGCACTGTGTGACGCATCTATACGAGAGGAGATCTCTAACATTCCCATGGCGATAAGAGACACCTTGTCGCTGAATGAGAAATTAGAAAGCTCCTAGATTTTGGCTAATGTAGCACAGTGTCGTCGATAGGTCAATCATAATTTACTGTATCACAACCATGTTATATTGCTATTAAGTTTATATTTTGCGTAGAAGATTGATTAAAAGTTATTAGTGGTTTAGCTGCTATTTGTTTGTATGATGATGCCTGACTATTAAATTACGCTAGCCAAAATAAGGCACTAGAAGCGATAGAGTAGGGGAGCTTTTCGCCCCCACTCAGCCCTGCACATGTTTCATTATTTTTGTTTAGCATCTTAATCGCTGCGCGACTACCAGCCTATCAACAAACGAATCTTCAGAATAAAGCAAATGAAGATACATCCAACCTGCCACGCAGTCGAAAAAAATAAGCCATGATTCAACAAAGAAGGCTTTCCCCTAAGAGAGAAAGCCTCGTTATCGCACGGCGATTTTTCTAGTCAAATGATACCGCCATTAATCTCAATATTGCTACCATTCAAATACTGGGTCTCTACAATGTATCGAACCGTTCTGTATAAATCCAAGGCATCACCGAATTGACTGGAGGGTATTTGCTTGAGCAGCTGCTCACGGTATTTGTCACTTACATCATTTATCCCCATACCAATATTGAAATATCCAGGACTGATTGTATTCGCGGTGATCCCTAAGGCTGCATTCTCAACTGCTACAGTTTTTGTTAGACCTAGTAGTGCAGCTTTTGAAGCCGTGTAGGCACTTGTACCCATCGTGGGCAACTGCGTGAGTACAGATGAGAAATTGATGATGCGTCCATAACGCTGAGATCGCATTAAAGGCAATAAAGCATGTATAGCGTGATAGGATCCTTTTAGATTGATGTCAATGACTTTAGCCCAATCTTCTGGATTTGATTTATGTGTAAATATGTTATAAGCTATACCCGCACAGTTGATTAATACAATCTTGTCCAAATGAGCTTCAAGTTTCTTTATCCAAGATTGCACTTGTGAATAATCCGAAACATCAACCCGTGTAAGATGAGGATCGTTAATGGGGTTTGATGACTGATTATAAGTGCCATACACCTCGTAGCTGTCTGCTTTATAGGCTTCGTAGAGAAAATTTCCTATTCCCCGAGAAGCACCAGTAATGATTACCGTGTTCATAAATCCCATTTGATAATAGAAGCTCCATAAGTCCAGCCGCTACCTACAGCGGCAAAGAGAATGATATCACCCACTTTAATTTTGCCCGATTTGTTGCACTCATCCAAGAGCAGTGGTATCGTAGCACCCGAAGTATTAGCATACTTATCCATATTATACATCACTTTTTGGAAGGGGAGACCTATAGCTTCAGCGGTGTATTTTAGAATACGAATACTCGGCTGATGCGGAATCATCAAATCAATATCATCTATACTAAGACTCGTATCCTTCAAAACCTGATTAATGGCGTGAGGCAATGCCTGTGTGGCTGTATCATAAACAGCTCTCCCATTCATCGTGAAATACTGCTCCCCTTGCGCCATACTCTCCGGAGTTAAGGGGCGCTCAGAGCCACCGCCTAATACCGTAAAGCCATACATATCTTTTTCGGTATACGTATAGAGTCTGTATGCCAAAAAGCCATTTCCTTCGTTGGTCGGGCTCATGACTATTGCTCCAGCACCATCTCCAAAAAACACACAATCACGCCTAGTCCAGTCCGTAATCTTTGAGAAGGTATCTGCACCTATGACTAAAATATTTTTATAAACATTGCTCGCAATGTACTGTGTGGCAATCGACATCGCAAAGAGAAAGCCGCTGCAGACGGCAGATATGTCAAATGCAGCGGCATTCACAGCCTTGATCTTATGCTGTACGATCGCTGCCGTAGAAGGTGCTTTTCTATCGGGCGTTGCAGTCGCGACGATGATGAGATCAATCTGAGAGGCATCGAGCTTTGCATTGCATAGTGCATCTTTTGCAGCCTCTGCTGCCAAATCACTGGTTGATTCATCATCAGCAGCAATATGCCTTTGCTTTATCCCTACATTGGAGTAAACCCAGTCAGAATCTGTCTGAGCGAGAGTTTCTATATATTCGTTGGTGTAAATTTTCGCTGGCACGTAAGAGCCAGTTGAAATAATTCTAGCGTTTTTTATAAATTGAGCCATAGAGGTGAAATTGAATTGTCGTCGTTGTTCTTAAGCAGTTCGGTGTAATAATCAAAAAAGAGAAAATCAAAATTGTAGCAAGATAAATAAAGTATAACGTTTTACATTTCCTACGAAGACAAGGTATCCTATTTTTGCTACTTTATCTTCTGTAAGCCAGCTCATACTAGATTATGTTTTATTTCGCAAATTTAAATACCAGAAAAAACGACCAAGCCACTGATAGAGTCGAGAAGAGTGTTTAATCATGGTATAAGACGCGGTCACAGTAGCATAAAAGCCATTCCTGTTGCAAGATTTATTTTGTACATCCACCCTGCTAGCCACGTCACACAGCTTGAATGATCAAATAACATTTCCCCCTTGCTAGCATGGTACTAGCAAGGGGGAGACTGAGCTGGTATGTCAGCGTGGTGAATTAGGCTGCTTTCTTCGTGAAGAGCGAGGCGGTAAAGTCACGCATGCGGGCAAAGATGGAGTAGAGCGCGGGCACCATGAAGATCCCCCAGAAGGTGGCCAACAACATGCCGCAGAAGGTCGTAATACCAATCTCCTGACGACTCGCAGCACCTGCTCCCGTGGCGATCACCATGGGGAAGACACCGCAGAGGAAGGAGATCGCCGTCATGAGCACCGCGCGGAATCGCTGATTAGCCCCGCGTAGGGCTGCCTCGACGATGGGTGTGCCTCGGCTATGCTCATCCTTGGCGAATTCAACAATGAGCACCGCATTCTTCGAGGCGAGACCAATGAGCATGAGAATACCCAGCTGCACGTAGATGGAGAAGCTCAAGCCAAAGAGTTGTGCGCCCATGAGAGCCCCCAGCGTGGCGACACTCACCGAGAGGATGACAGGTACAGGTGTCGTCCAGCTCTCGTACTGCGCGACGAGGAAGAGGTAGGCAAAGATGACCGCAAGGATGAGCAGCGAGCCTATCTTGCCCTCATTCTGACGCTCCTGATAGGAGAGAGCCTCCCATGCGGCAGCCCATTGGATGTTGCGACCTGCCTCGCGCTCCTTCACATTTTGCTTGGCGAGCAGGTCCTCAATGAGCGTCATGACCTCACCCGAGCTCACACCGCTGACGGGGATGACGCTAATTGACGCACTCATGAGCTGCTCAAAGCGCTCATAGGTGGGAGGTCCCATCTTGTAGGAGAGGGTGCAGACGGCACTCAGTGGCACCATCTCGCCTGTGTTGCTGCGCACGAGTACATTGAGGATATCATCGGCGGAGCGGCGGTTGTCAGCGCTTCCCTGCATGATGACCTTGAAGCTAAAGCCATGTAGGGTGAAGTCATTGATGTAGCTCGAGGCCATGAGGCTTTGCAGCGTGGTGAAGATGCTCTTCACAGGGATGCCCAGCGATTGTGCCTTCTCACGATTGATCTCCAGATGGATCTGGGGGGTATCCGCCGTGTAGTTGCTGCGTGTCATCTGGACGAGGGCACGGCCACTGGGGTCTCTGTAGCTGGTGAGTTGCTCACCGAGCTCCTTGACCATATTGCCCAGATCTTGAGGGGATGCCTCCCCTGCAGCTTGGAGGACGAGTGAGACACCGCCCGTGATGCCAAGGCCTTGGATGGCGGGAGGGGTCTGCGCCATGACGACGGCTTGGGGTATGTTGGCACAGGCGGCATTGATCTTCGCCTGGATGCTCTTCACATGGCGGTCGGCGTCGGCGCGCTGCTCCCATGGGTCAAGAATGACGATGCACATGCCCACATTCTCACCCGAGGCGACAAAGCTGAAGCCTGCGCTGGCAAAGACATGCGTCACACCGGGGATTGTTGAGATGCGCTTCTCGACCTCCTGCACAACGGCATTGGTGCGCTGCTTGGCGGTGGCCGTGCCCTCAAGCATGATCATGACAAAGAGCACGCCCTTGTCCTCCGTGGGGACAAAGGAGCTGCGCAGCTCGCTAGGCAGCAGGAGGCGTGCTGGGTTCGCCGTCGCGCTGACGTTTTTCTGAGCCTCCTTCATCTTTTGCTGGATCATCTTCTTTTTC
>CAYJJA010000160.1:0-4146 GCA_964370355.1 uncultured Akkermansia sp.
TGGTGAAGCAATTTGAGCCCCTGCTCATGATTCCCATCGCCTTCGGTGCCCTCATCGCCAATATCCCTGATAATGGCATGGTCATTACTCAAGCTCAGCGCGAAGTCGTCGCGGTGAAGGAGGGTAAGGTCGAAGCAGAAAGTATGAGTGATGTGGGCTTCCTCAAGATTGCGCTCGCACCCTACACCCCTGCAAATCACGCATCTCCCCCTAGAGGCATCAATCCCGATGAGGTGGCGAAGTATGACAAGGCAATGCAGCAACCAATGGAGGCAACAGATAGCCTCGATGCTGACGGTAAGGTGCAAAAGGGTAAACTCACCCTCACGGGTCAGCATGCCCAGCATTACGTTGTCACCAGCCTCCATGGTGGTCTCTTTGACACCATAGGCTTGGGCATCAAGATGGAGCTCTTCCCCCCCATCATCTTCTTGGGCGTGGGAGCGCTGACCGACTTTGGACCTCTGCTTGCCTCCCCCAAGGCATTGCTCCTCGGAGCTGCTGCTCAGGGTGGCGTCGCATTCACCTTCCTCTCGGCGATGGCTCTGGGCTTCACCCGTGAGCAGTCATCCGCTATTGGCATCATTGGTGGTGCAGATGGACCTACCTCCATCCTGCTCGCCTCCAAGATGGCTCCCGAGCTCCTCGGGGCGATCGCGGTAGCGGCCTACACCTACATGGCACTCGTGCCGCTCATCCAGCCGCCCTTTATGAGGCTGCTGACGACGGAGGCGCAGCGCAAGATCAAGATGAAGAGCCTACGACAGGTGTCGAAGGGAGAGAAGCTCTTCTTTGCCTTCACGGTGACTATCGTGACCATTCTGCTCTGCCCTGATGCTGCACCTCTGCTGGGTATGCTGATGTTTGGTAACTTCCTGCGCGAAAGCCAGGTCACTGAGCGTCTCGTGAGCTGTGCGCAGAATGAGCTGCTCAACATCACGACCATCTTCCTCGGTGTGTCGGTGGGTCTCACCATGCAAGGCAACCGCTTCATCCAGTGGGACACCATCCTCATCATCGCTTTGGGTGTGGTCGCCTTCATCGTAGCAACCTGCTGCGGTCTGCTCTGCGCTCAGATCATGAATCGCATCCCTGGTTGGAAGGAGAATCCCATCAACCCCCTCATCGGCTCAGCTGGTGTGTCGGCAGTTCCTATGGCGGCTCGCGTCTCGCATACTGTGGGTCAAGAAGCCGATCGTACGAACTTCCTGCTCATGCATGCCATGGGTCCCAACGTCGCGGGTGTGATCGGTACTGCGGTGATCGCTGGCTACTACATCACGACACTGTCCTAAGAAGCAACGAGCATCTAAAGCATTCTTCATTTCACCCTGCAAGCTGAGCTTGCAGGGTGTTTTTCTATGCTAGGCTTGGTGTATACGCAGGGAGAAAAGTAGCCGATGAGCCGCGATGAAGCACAGACCCAAGACTGAACTGAGGTGAAGCCAGTGTGGAACGCCCTTGAGCAATCCCGCAAAAGGCGCGAATTTGTCTTGTACAATTCGCTACTTTTATATATAGTTGCATTTATGGAGTGGAATGATCAATTCATGCAAGTCTTTAGGGACGCTGTCGAGCGCCTCCACGCGTCTCCGTCGCGGCGTGCGGAGCATTTTTTTCTTCCTAATGAAATTGCTTTTTTGGAAAGCATAGGCTATCACCGCAGCGAGCTTTTTGCCTACGTGCAGGCCTATGCTCAAGAAGGTAATCCTAGCCCGACGATGGCTCTACTCATCGCCGCTGCGCGCCGCTCCTTTTTCCTGATCGCTCAGCGTGGCATTCATGGCAAGATGCAAATGCTCAATGAATCTCAACTCCCGCGCGAGTATGAAGTCTTCCAAGACATGCCTTACATGCCTCGCCTCATACGCAAGGCTGAGGCCAAGCTGCATGGCAATCTAGACCCCAGCATCATGTACTACTGCGCTCAGGATAGGGCTTTTCTCAAAAAGAATGGCGACATCCATCCTGCTGACTTTCTCTACCTCGTCTGGAATGCGCGGGGCGATAGGCAAAAGATCATCACTGCCATCCTCAATGCCCGCAAGAATCAGACGAGTAATAGCTAAGCCTTTCCCACCTCACCCCTCCTGCTATGACCTCTCCGACTCAAGAAAGTGATGACAAGCTCGCCGCCCAGCGCCGCGAGCTAGATGCCATGAGTGACTCACTCGTGAACAACCTGCAAGCCATGATTGATGAGCAGACGCAGCGTGCCAACGAGCTCGCCTCTCATCAGCATTCTCTTTCTGCCCAGGCGAGTATGCCCCCGCTTCAGCGTGGACAAGGCAAGGCTCGTGAGCGAAGCTCGTCACTCCCCCCTCTCCCCAAAAAGGCACCCACTCTTCCCCCTCCCCCTGTAGAGGAAGAGGACAGGTACGTGGATATTTCGCCCACTCTGACGCAGCTTGAAGAGGCAAACTCAAGTGACACTCCACCCACACCTTGGTATGGCAAACAGGTGCTCAAGAAAAAACCCCAAGAAGAGAAGAACAACGGGGTGTTCTCCACGATTTGTTTTATCGTTATTGCCTTCATTTTGCTACGCTGCATGAGCTAACGAGACTAGGTAGTGTGTACTCATAATCAATCGACACGAGTAGCGACGAGCCTCTATCTTGAGCTTTGAGATGGAGGGAGAGCTGGATTTGCCTGTTATTCCCGCTTGCCAAGGAGGGCTTTTGTCATTATAATCGCAGCACATGCCCATTGAATACTCCGAAGACGCCATTCTCTCTCTTGATTGGAAAGAGCACATACGCCTGCGCCCAGGCATGTACATTGGCAAGCTCGGGGATGGCTCGATGAGCGAAGATGGACTCTACATCTTGCTCAAGGAGGTACTGGATAATTCTGTGGATGAGTTCGTCATGGGTGCGGGCAAGCGCATTGATGTCACTATAGCCGAAGACGGCTACTGTGAGGTGCGCGATTATGGACGTGGCATCCCTCTGGGCAAGCTCTATGAATGCGCAGCCAAGATCAACACGGGGGGCAAGTACGATGGCGATGCCTTCAAGAAATCCGTCGGGCTCAACGGTGTGGGTATCAAGGCTGTCAACGCGCTTTCGAGCGCCTTTGAGATCATGTCCGTGCGCGAGGGACAGTGCAGACGCATCCGCTTCTCGCAGGGCGAGCTCATTGAGGGGAGTGATGAGACCTTTGCCACCGAGGCGGTGAATGGCACGAGTGTGGGCTTTCTCATTGATCGCAGCATCTTTGCTGCCGATGCGGCCTACCGCTTTGAGATCGTCGAGCGTATGTGCCGCTATTACAGCTACCTCAACAGGGGGCTCACCATACGCTTCAATGGCAAGAAATTTATCTCGCAGAATGGGCTACTCGACCTACTCAAGGAGCAGATCACGCAGCCCTCACTCTATGAGCCTATACACCTCGTAGGAGAGGATATAGAGATCGCTATCACGCATGGCAATGACTATGGTGAGGAGTACTACTCCTTTGTCAATGGACAGCACACCACCATGGGAGGCACGCATCAAGGAGCCTTCCGCGAGGCCATTGTCAAGAGTCTCCAGGCTTTTTATAAAAAGAGCTACGAGGCCTCCGACATACGCGGTAGCATAGAGGCAGCCATCAGCATCAAGGTCATTGAGCCTATTTTTGAATCCCAGACCAAGACCAAGCTCGGCAGCAATGTCATGGGACCTGGCAAGGAGACCATACGCACCTTTGTGGGCAACTTTCTCATGAGGGAGCTGGACAACTACCTGCACCGTCATACCGATATTGCCCAGCAGAACGAAAAGACGCGCAAAGAGGTAGCGGGCATCACGGGCAAGGTCGCCAAAGAGCGTGCCAAGAAAGCCAAGATTCACACCAAAAAGCTGCGCGATTGCCGCGTTCACTTTAATACCAAGCACAAGCGCGCGACAGAGACCATGCTCTTCATCACAGAGGGTGACTCCGCCTCGGGCTCTATCACCACCGCGCGTGATGCCGAGACGCAGGCCGTCTTTTCACTGAAGGGCAAGCCTGCGAATTGCTACGGCATGAGCCGCGCGGCTCTCTTTGAGCAGAGTCGCAACGAGGAGCTCGACTTTCTCCACCTCGCGCTCAATATAGATAAGAGCCTGCAAGTCCTGCGCTACAACAAGGTCATCATTGCCACCGATGCTGACGTGG
>CAYJJA010000161.1:0-4058 GCA_964370355.1 uncultured Akkermansia sp.
TAGGATATGACCGTATCCATAAATGAGATTAAAACTTATAACAAATCCCATTCCCTAGGTCAATGAAAAACGTCAGCACGCCTAAGGCGCGGCATCCAGCAGATGGTGGTAATTTCGTAAGAAGTATAGGCTACTTTGCAAAATAAGCTTGAGTAGAATGATGATCTCGAAAATGTGGGGAACGGCATGCGTAGGCAAAATATGTGTTTGACCTCGCGCTCGTAAGCAGGCATGATAGTAGTATATGAATCCCCTCTTCGCTCTTGCTCCTCTCTGCTGCGTGGCTTCTGTCCATGCTGCGAATCTTTCTTCTACGGCGACCCCAGATGGGGAGTCTGCTTATGAAAATTTCCAGACTGATGCGGCACTTTTCCGCATTTCAAAGAACGCATGGGCCGTCGATGGCTTCGGGAATCACCGCGCACTCGTGCAGGTGGAGTCGCCCCATGCCTATAGCAGCGTGCGTCTGCCATGGCGACGTGCAGATCTGCGACAGGCGGAAAAAAGGATCATCATACTCAGCCCCGATGGAGCACCACTTGACAACATCAGCATCGCACAGCAGGACTCAGAATCCGCGACGATCGTCTTCGACAGCCGCGCAGGCGCAGGGGAATACCAGATTTACTATCTCCCGCACAAGTACAGGCGCAAGTGGGGGGACGCGCGCTACGGCGAGCCATGGAATGACTACTTCCTAGAGGCCTATCAGGCGAGCCCTGAGTGGATGGCTGGGCTAGAAAAATCAGAGCCCCTCCCAGCGGAACTCATCGCCTTTGAGAGCCGCACGCGCTTTGATTATTTCACCCCCATGGGGCTGATCGCTACAGGGGCAGAAGTCGCGAAGCTGCGCGAGAAGTACAGCCAGAATCCCGTGGTCTTCCCTGAGGACAGAGCCTTCCCCATACGCCTGCGCAAGCAGTTGCCTGCGAAATGGGGCTTGGAGGGTGAGGCGAAGGAGGAGTTCTCTGGGCATGCCGCGAGAAACGAATATTACACCTGGCAGCTAGGACTGTGGGCAGCGCGAGAGGAGCTAAAGGGCGTGAAGCTGGTCTTTTCTGATTTCAAGAGCGGGGAGAAGGGTGCGGAGGCGAGCATTCCAGCTGCCGAGTTCACCTGCTTTAATCAAGAGGGGGTGGACTGGGATGGTAGCATTCTAGATATCCCTGTGAATGTCTCTCAGGATGCCGTGCAGGCTCTCTGGTGTGGCGTGCAGATCCCCCGCGATGCCGCAGTGGGATGCTACGAGGGCACAGTCACGGTGACAGGGAAGAACTTCCCCTCACAGGTTATTGCTGTGAAGCTGAATGTGGGCAAGAATGTACTAGAAGACAAGGGGGACGGCGATCTGTGGCGACACTCGCGCCTGCGCTGGCTAAACTCCCAGATAGGTGTGGATGAGAAGCCTGTCGCCCCCTATGCGGAGATGCGAGTAAACGGAAATCAGATCCAGCTTGCGGACAAGACGCTGACTCTCCAAGACAATGGCCTCATCGCACAGGTGGCAGCGGGTGACAAGAAGCTACTCGCCTCCCCTATTGCATTCAAGATTTCGTCTCCCTCTCAGGAAATATCTTGGTCGAAGCCTGAGCTGCGTATCACGCAGCAGGACACAGGGCTCGTCACATGGACGAGTACGTCACGAGCCGAGGGGCTGGAGCTACGCTGCGATGCGCGCGCGGAGTACGATGGCTATATTAATTTCAAGCTCACCTTGAGGAGCGAAAAGGACACGGCACTCAGCAGCACGGAGCTAGCGCTGGACTACTCCCCCTATGCGTCTAGCTACTTCATGGGGCTAGGGTACAAAGGAGGCTTAACCCCGAAGACGCATCTCTGGAAGTGGGACGGTCCTTCGGACAGCTGCTGGACAGGGGGTGAAAAGCTCGGTGCTCATCTAGAGCTACGCGGCGGCAGTTACCATGGTCCGCTGCTCGCTGATTACAAGCCCGCGCCTCCTGCGCCTTGGTATAATGGGGGAAAAGGGACTGTCTCTGTAGATCGTCACTCTGCCTCTGCGGAGCTGCGCGCGCAGACAGGCGCATACGAGCTCGCCGCTGGTGAGGCTATCAGCTACGAGTTCTCCGTCTTGCTCACGCCGGTGAAGCCTCTGGACACGAAGCATCATTTCTCACAGCGCTACTTCCACTCCCTCCCCGAGATGTTCAATGAGGCGGGTGCAGAGGGGGCAAACATTGCCAATATCCACCACTCGCGCAGCCTGAATCCAGTCATCAACTACCCCTTCATCGTGCAAGAACCGCTGAAAAAGTTCATCAAGGAGCAGCACGCGCAGGACAGGAAGGTGAAGCTCTACTACACCATCCGAGAGCTCACGAACTACACGACTGAGATCCACGCACTCATGAGCCTGAATGGTGAGATCTTCGCCGACGGCAGGGGCTACGGCACTCCGTGGCATATGGAGCACCTCGTGGAGGGATACCGCCCAGCGTGGTACACGGAGCTGCCGAATGACGAGGCGGATGCAGCACTGGTGCTCAGTGGATTCTCACGCTGGATTAACTATTATCTTGAAGGGATGCGCTGGATGTTTGAGAATTACGAAATTGACGGCATCTACATGGATGATGTGTCCTTTGACCGTAATGTCATGAAGCGCATGCGCAAGATCATGGCACAGTACCGCCCCGAGGCTCTCGTCGATCTGCATTCCAATACGAATTACTCCAAGGGCGCGATGAACCAGTACACGGACTTCTTCCCCTACGTGGATAGGCTGTGGTTTGGCGAGCATTTCAAGTACGCCGAGATGGACGCGGATGAGTGGTTTGTCACCTTCTCAGGTATCCCCATGGGTGTCATGAGTGAGATGCTACAGGATGGGGGGAATCGCTACCTCGGCATGGTCTACGGCACGACAGGAAGGCATTCATACAGCAAGTATAATCCCGCTCCCATCTGGGCTCTGTGGAGGAGCTTTGGCATAGCGGAGGCAGAGATGATAGGCTACTGGAGCGAGCAGCCAGCCGTGCTGACGGGGAGCGATGACATCAAGGCGACCGCCTTCGTGAAGAAGGGCGAGAAGGTACTCATCGCGCTGGGGAACTTCTCCCACGAGGAGCAGGCCTGCCAGCTGAGTATAGACTGGACAGCCCTAGGACTGGATGCGACGAGCGCACGCGTCCATATGCCAGCTATTGAAGATTTCCAGACAGCGAAGGAAGTAGACCTTACGAAGCCCATCAGCATCACGGGGCAAGAAGGTGTCATTCTTCTGCTAGAAAATGATACTCGCAAATAAAGCGAGTATCTGCTATCATGAGCCCATGAGTACGATTCCCTCATTTTTTACGACACTGTTCTGTGCGTTTGTGCTTCTCGTGCAGCAGCAAGCGAATGCTAGTGAGGGCTACGACCGCTACAGTGAGATTTTCACGAAGGCGATGGAAGCCGCCGCATCCGCCATCGCTGTAGCGGCATAACTCTCAGAAGAGAAAATCACGGTAGAAGAAGCAGCAGAAAAAATCAGCAAGCATGCCGAATCACTAAGCGCGTTCAAGGCGCAACTCACAGAACTCGCCGCTAAACTCAGCGAAGAGGATCAAGCGACCTTAAACGAAGAGTTCCGTGACGACGAGGTGCTGGAAGCCTTTATCCTTATAGATGATGGTGTAGAAGCATTCATCAGCCACTTTGAGGAAAACGATTACTACGACAGCGAAGAACTCCGCACAGCCTGCGAAGAGTTCACAGAAGCCTACCAATAAGCCCTATCCCACACTCTAGCTATGCGATTTATCACATCCCTCATTCTCGCCCTCACGCTCAGCCTCGGTCTCACCGCCGAGGCGAAAAAACACCTCATTGCCATCGAGTTCAGAGAAGCCATCGAAGTAGACGAGAATGAGGATAGAAACCTCACCAGCCTCAACCGCATCACCTTCGAAGACGAATCCCTCGACTGGACGAATCACGAAGAATTCGACATAGGCGACATCTTCGAAATCAGGCTCGACGAAGCAGGCTCTATTAATGTCGTCGTGGAGTCTGTCGAGCAGAGCGAGGAGCATATCGCCATCACAGGGATATTCGAA
>CAYJJA010000162.1:0-4025 GCA_964370355.1 uncultured Akkermansia sp.
TAAATGGCACGTACGGTGGTGTGAGAGGGGGCGAAAGCCCCCTACTCGATTGCTACACTGACTCAGCACTTTGAGAAAAAATGAGCCAGAGCGTTCATCCATCAGCTTCTAAAACCAAACGAAACGCGCCTACGAGGCAAATGTCGAAAATGCAGCATAAGGTCGCAGAGGCTCAATAACCCTCTTATGAGCTTCATTTGCTTGAAAATACATGCACTCATCACGTTTCCCACGCTGGCACCCAGCCGTGCCACCGAAAATGAATGTGTGATTCATTAGAGACTTGCTATTGTCGAGCGATTCCAGCGCAGTCCCCTCTTGCTGCATTTACTGAGGCCAATGTAATAGTAGTTTCAAGAACGTAGTGTCTTCTAGTTCAGTGCGATTTAAGTGCGCCATTCTGTCATGACTTCTGCCGAGCGTGTGCTTGCAAGGCACGAATAAAACGTGCCTTGCCTTTCCTGCGCATGCAGACGCTGCTCATCATTGCGATCCCACTAGCCTAGACGATTTTTTGAAGAGAGTCTATAAGGGCTCTTCTCAAAATATCTTGCGATTTCGAGGCATGTGACATCTTAGGATACTCTGCGAGTATCTTTGCTGTCCATGTCTCAGCGATCTGGAGGCTAACTGGCTTCGCTTGTACCTTCAAGAGGGGAGCCTATGTGCTCTTCCTCTGCTTTGACGCGCGGCTTGCGACCACGTGGGCGACCCGTGTAGGGTTTTTTCACGCGAGGCGCTCTTGATACGGGTTCTAGGGGGTCGATGACTCCTTCTTCTCCCAGCCTAGAAACGAGGTTGCGCAGTGCGAATGTTATGACTGCGGTTCGATCCATATAGTTCTCTGCACACATCTCATCTATCTCTGAGAGGAGTGTTGCAGGGCAACGAAAAGCTATTAATTTCTTTTTCATATTGTTAAGGTGTGTTAAGTAAGTAGACATATAATATCACACTAAGCCACCAATAGCAACTATTTTTTAGGTGATTAGTCGTTTTAAATGTATGTTTTTATGCATTGTTTTAATTTATAAAAACGTTTCTTCTTTGACAGTCATTGTATTTGATGACTATCCACAATGTATCACGCGGCATGAGAGATCCGTCAAACTTATCGGCCCACTCGACGATTAAAACGCGAGAAGAATGAAGGTAATCTTGCCACCCTAGAGACAGTGCCTCACTAGGATGTTGCATGCGATAGAAGTCAAAATGTGCAAGGCTAAGCTCAATTCCTTCATATTCATGTACGAGCGAAAATGTAGGGCTAAGGGCGTGCTCACTTGAGCCAAGACCACGCAGAATGCCTTGCACGAGGTGGGTCTTGCCAGCGCCGAGCTCGCCTACTAGTCCTATGACATCGTAGGACTCGAGATACTCAGCGAGGCGCACTCCCAAGTCACGCATGGCTTGGGGAGAGGATATGCAGATAGGGTTGGTAGGAAAATTTTTTTCCAGTTTTTTCATAAAATAAAAAAAATTTCTTGTCAAATGTTGAATTTAGCTTATAATGTCGCAGCACCGCGAGTGCGGGCACAACGATAAAATACTACAAAATTATGGCACATGCAATTTTTATCACTGGTGGTAAGCAATACCGCGTGACGGTAGGCGACGTTCTCAACGTTGATCGTATCTCTGGTCTGACTACCGATGGCGAAGCTAGCTTCGACCAAGTACTTCTCGTAGAAGACGGCGACGCGACCACCATTGGTACGCCCATGGTCGCTGGTGCAAGCGTCACCGCCAAGGTGCTCGATGCTGAAGCACGCGGCGAAAAGGGGATCGCTTTCAAATTCAAGCGCCGTAAAGGCTATCACAAAAAGAAGGGCTTCCGCGCTTCCTTGACTCGTATCGAAATCACTGGCATCAACGCCTAATCGCTCACCCACTTTTACCAATAGATCACTAAGATATGGCACATAAGAAAGGTCAAGGTTCCGTACGTAACGGACGCGACTCACGCAGCAAGCGCCTCGGCGTCAAAAAGTTTGGTGGACAAGCCGTCATCCCTGGCAATATCATCATTCGTCAGCGCGGTACCAAGTTCAAGCCTGGTAAGGGCGTTGGCATGGGACGTGACTACACCATCTTCTCCCTCGTTGACGGACGCGTCTTCTTCGACCGCGAAGGCCGCCGTGTGAACGTTATTGCTCCCGAAGCTTAAAAAATCATTTTTTCCTTTTACTCAACAGCTGCTCTTTCATGGGCGGCTGTTTTTCTTTACCCAGAGCTCTTCTGAAATGTCTGACACGGCTTTTCTCTCATCATCACAGGATAAGAAATCGCGCGAGCGATGGATAGACTGCGTGCGCGTGCTGGCTATCTACCTCATTATCGTTTATCATATGCGGGCTTCTGCCTTCACCATTTCGGGAGTAGCTGCGAGTGTGCAAGATGCACTCTTTTTGCTCTTTAATCAGCCCAGCGCACGCTTGAGCTTTTTCTTTCTGATCGCAGGCTACTTCATTCATGTGAAGTTTAGGGCGGCTCAGGGTCGAAGTTTTGCATTGATTACCCTCTCTGGTTCATTCGTGACTTGGTGGTAATGATGCTCTTTGTCCCTCTGATGCGCTTTTTCCCCCTAGTGTGGCTGGCGCTCTTGCTCATCGGTGCCTACTGGCATGGAGGGCGTGAGTGGGTGCTGGGAGATGCCTTTGCGATGCCTGAGTTTAGCTTTTGGTGTCTCTTTGTGCTAGGGATGTACGCGTCGCGTCTGAGCTTGGCTAGGCTGCGCTCGGTGATGCCGCGCTTGGGCATGGCGGTGCTGCTGCTCTGGCCTTTGTTGCTTTTTTTCAAAGGCGATATTGTCGCCTCACGCTGGTACAAAGATCCCTCTGTTCTCGTGCTGCTTAGTGTGTATCAGTGTTTGATATTGATGAGCCTAGGGTATGCCATTTGGGCTTATCTGCCTCGTGGGGTAGGGGAGTGGATGGTGCGCTTTGCTCCGTCGAGTTTTCTAGCTTTTGCGTGGCATGCCTTGTGGATCTTCCTTGTGCCTCCTGTGTTGAGCCTTGTGTATCCACCACTAGCGGCGAGTAGCCTGATTATCCTAGCCCTTCCCTTTTTCATTATGTGGATAAGTCGCGTGACAGACCGCTTTTTATCGCGTCGCGCACCTGTGCTGGCGATGCTCTGTTGCTACAAGATGCCGAGAAAAAGCTCGCCTCACTCGTAGGCGTCTTCTTTCAGTCCTCCCCCTCCCACATAGCAATAGGCATCTCTATCAGTGATAGAGATGCCTATTGCTATGTGGGGGAGCTGATATACGGCTTAGCTGCGTGATTTGATGTCTTGCTGGATGCTCTCCCAGAGGGAGGCGAGACGCGCATCAACGGCGGCAATGCTGCCTTCTACTTCACTGCTGGGCTCACCATGCGCGAAGAGGTAGAACTTGATCTTGGGCTCTGTGCCGCTGGGGCGTACCGCAAAGCTGCGTCCGTCAGCGAGCTGTAGCATGAGCATATTCTCGGCAGGGATGGCTAGTCCCTCGACATCTATCTCTGTGCCTGATGCAAAATTGCGCACGCCTACCACCTCGGAGCCATCCATATGGGCGGGGGGATTTTGAATGTAGCTTTGAGTGAGGGCGGCGATTTTGGCCGCGCCGTCTGCACCCTCCATGACGAGATTCTTCCCCTCCTCGCGGTAGACACCGTACTGGGCGTAGATCTCATAGAGGCACTCAATGAGCGTCTTGCCCTGCGTGGCGAGGTAGGCGTTGATCTCCGCGAGTATGAGCGCGGCCGCATTGGCGTCCTTGTCGCGTACAAAGTCTTGGGCGAGGTAGCCGTAGCTTTCTTCGCCTCCAAAGACGAAGTACTTGCTGTGCTCAAGTCGTAGGCTGCGCGTGGTGGCTTCGTCCATGCTGCGGTAGCCCTCGCGCTTGTCTGCGGGGATGGCCGCTTCATAGTTGCCGAGCTTGTCTGCGATGTACTTGAAGCCCGTGAGCACATTGATCGTGGCTATGCCGTAGTGGGCAGCGATGGCATCCTGAAGAGGGGAGGTGACAAAGGTCTTGACCT
>CAYJJA010000163.1:0-3943 GCA_964370355.1 uncultured Akkermansia sp.
TGGGCTCAGCTACGACGGTTGGTTCAGGAGCTGGGGCGGGCTCGGGCTTGGGCTCGGCTACGACGGCTGGTTCAGGAGCTGGGGCTGGCTCGGGCTTGGGCTCGGCTACGACGGCTGGTTCAGGAGCTGGGGCGGGCTCGGGTGTTATGACAACTGGCGCGGGGGCTGATTTCGCGGGTTCGCGGAGCTCGGAGGAAGGCGCGGGAGCGGGTTTCGCAGGGGTGACAGGGGCGAGGACGGCCGTCATTTCTGGAGCTGGCTTTTCTACGTAGCTTCCAGAGGGTTCTAGCTCAATAAAGCCAGTGAGAGAAACGGGTTTCTTGGCTTCAGAATCTTGCTCCGGTGTTGATCCCGCTGAGATTAGATCAATGAGAATATTCTCCGCCGTCTCTTCGCGGTTGGGATCTTGGGCTGTTGTAGTCTGCTCAGCCGAGGCAGTCTGGCTAGGAACAATAAAGCTTAAGGCCACCGCAGAGGTGGTGCACAGGGAGTGAAGGATGGATTTTTTCATATATTTTGGTACAGGGAAAGGATGCTGTCTGCTTTAGCATACTAGAACGCATATAAAACAGGGAATAATTATCTCCTAAAGGTTCATTTTAGCATGTTAGCGCATCTTGTCAATAGCGTTTTGTGAGACATGACAAGAGACACTCGAAAATACTTCTCAGCCCTAGAGCTCTGTGGTATAGTTACCGGCATGAATCTCCCCCTACTGCGTCAGCCTGAGCGTCATTTTCTCGGATGGAGTCAGCCTGCTGTGGCACTGATTGCCCAGCGCGTGACTCCTCTGGTGGAGGCAGAGCCCCTCATCGTTGTTCCCACCAAGGAAGCGGCACGCTTGCTCAAGGAGCAAATCGCCATCCAAGCCGCCGCAAGCACGGGGCAGGGAGCCAGCCTGAGCCCGCGTATCATCCCGAGCAATCATTTGCTCAAGCTGACAAAGCCCCCCTACGCTAGCCCCGTCGAGGAGCTCATCTGCTGGCAGCGCGCTCTGAGGCATGCTGCGAGCTCGCATCGTAACGAGCTCTTTGCCTCCAGCGGCAATTGGTCGGAGCAGTCGTGGCTCTATCAGGCGCAGCAGCTCCAAGAGCTCTTTGCCACCCTGAGTCGCGACGGTGTGCATTGGCAAGACTCGCGTCTCCAAGAGATCACCGAGAGGGAGCGTCGCTGGGAATGCCTCCTCGCCCTCAAATCTCAGCAAGCCGCCTACCTCGCCGAGCTCGGCTACGCGCCTTCACAGCAGTCCAGCTCACTCGATCTAGCTGCGCACACGCCCATCATCCTCGCCTGCGTACCCCAGCTCTCCATCCAGCTCCAGCAGCTGCTCGCGCATGGCGATCAGCCTGTCGAGGTATGGATTCACGCGCCAGAAGCACAGCATGCGGCCTTCGACGCGTGGGGCTGCCCTCGCGAGGCGTGGCTGAGCTCTAGTCTCGTGACAACGTCGGGGCTCTCCCCTGAGCGTTGGGCAGAAAACATCGTGCTCAGTACAGACACATGGACGATGGCGCAGCAAGCTGTCCTGCGCCTTGGGCTGATCAATGCGCAAGAATCCGGTGCCCTCCACAGCGTCGCACTCTGTAATATAGATCCCGAGACAGAGGCCTGTCTTGAGGAGACGCTCGCGCAGCAGCACGTCACCGTACACCGCCCCCGCGGGCGGAGCTTTCGCAGCTCAGCATGGTATCATCTGCTCACGCAGCTGAGCCTTCTACAGCGCGAGCTCAGTCATCGTCACATTCCTCTGGACGATCACGGTGCATACCCCAGTGAGCTCATCATTGAGCTCATGAGCAATCCTATCATCAACAGGCTTTTGCATACTAGATCTCCAGGCTACCATGGCGAAAGGCAAGCCCTGCTGCTCAGCCACATCCAAGCGCGCAGCTTCCCAACACGCCTCGCGGGCATCCTCCAAGAGCTCCAAGGATGGACGCAGCACTACCCCCGCGAAGCTCGCCTACAGCCCCACGCGGACTCCCTCCTCATCACACTTGAGCAGCTCTGCCACTGGCTGCAATCAAGCCTCAGCACCCCTACTCGCCTCCTCCAGCAGCTCCTTGAGCTCAGCGAGCACAGTCAGCCCGCCACCAAGTCCCACAGCAGCGTCAGCGACTCGATCCAACAGAGCTACACCCTGCTCATGGTCTCGCTCTGCGAAGAGCTCCTCCCCCTGCTCAAGAAGCAACAAGGCTCCATCGAGTACGCGCTCGCGCTGCTCTTGCTGCTGAGCGAAAAACAACGCGCCCCCCCCGCCCGCAGCGACGAAGCTAGCCTCGACATCATGGGCTGGCGCGACCTCGCCTACAGCTCGGCGCGTCACCTCGTCATCAGCTCCTTCCACGACGGCATCCTGCCGGAGCGCTGGAGCGTGCAGCCTTGGCTCACTCCCCAGATACGCCAAGAGCTAGGACTGCGCCGCGACATCGACTACGCCGCACATGATGCCTACCTCCTCCAGAGCATTCTCGCGACGCGTCCGGGGCGCGTCAGCTTCTTTTTGAGCCTCAGCAATGCGAAGGGAGACCCGCTCGCGCCCAGCAGCCTCTTCTTTAAACTCTGCCCGCGCGAGCAGCTCGCCGCCCTCGTCAGCTACCTCTTCACCCACCCCGAGTCTGCTATATCCACCACCCAGCCTCAGACGCTGCCCCAATGGCACTACCGCCAAATCGCGAACCTGCAAGACATCCCCCTCACGCGCGAAGCCCTCGCGCATGCCAGCCTCAGCGACTTTGGGCAGGAGAATCCCATCACCCCCGCGCGTGGCTACTCCCCCTCCCTGCTCAAAAGCTTCCTCACCTGCCCCCTACGATTCTGGCTGCGCGAGCTCTACCACATCGACACCCAAAAGCAGGAGAACAAAAAACGCGAGCTCAACGCCGCCGACCTCGGCAACGTCATCCATGACGCGCTAGAAGCCTTCATCCGCCTCTATCCCGACTACGGCAGCTACCACCGCCAGCACCCCTATCTCCCCCCAAGCCCCAGCGAGCTGAGCGACGAGCACATCCCCCAGCTGCGGCAAAGCCTCACCCAACAGCTTGAGCAGAGCTATACGAGCCACTACCCCAACGACAGCCTGCTACCCCAGCAGCTCCAGTACAGCAGCCTGCGCGACCAGATCGCCGCCTACGCCCCCATCCACTTGCAGCTCTGGAAAGAGGGCTGGAGCACTGCACGCGACGAGCAGGGGGACCTCCTCGTCGAGTACCGCCCCGACTGGACCTGGGGCGAGCATCGCATGAATGTCAAGATAGACCGCATCGACTGGCGCGAGGGCCCCATGGGGCTAGAAATGCGCGTACTCGACTACAAGACAGGCAGTCTCGATAGCTGCGCCAAAAAGCACCTCACGCCCCTCCACGAAGAAAAGGACCAGATCCACCCCCAGCTGCTCAGCCCCCGCTTTGAGCACCCGCATGCCAAGAAAAAAGACCAGCCCCAGCGCTGGACGGATCTCCAGCTCCCCCTCTACGCCGCCTGGGTCGAGCAGCACTTCACCCCGCTAGCCCTCTCCGCAGGCTACATCAAGCTCTCGCGCCGCGTGGAAGAAAGCGGGCTCATCCTCTGGGAGAGCAGCCGCGACCATCATGGTCTCTTTGACGAATACGACCTCGCCTCAGACGAGCACGCGCCCACGCAGCAGCTCTTTGACAATGCCAAGGCATGGATACGGGGTAGCATCGAGCTCATCTCTAGCGGCCGCTGCCTCGTCTCCGCTGAGCTCATGGGCTGGAGCGTGGCCTACGACGCTCTCTTTGCCGACATTGCTACCCAAGCCCCCCTCCACGAGCTCTTCATCCAAGCCCCCTCAAGCAGCCAAACCACCCCAGTCACCCCTAGCCTCTAGACCGTCATGCCCCTGCTCAATACCTACATCGCCGCCTCCGCCGGAGCGGGCAAGACCTACCAGCTCGTCAGCCGCTTCCTCACGCTTCTC
>CAYJJA010000164.1:0-3942 GCA_964370355.1 uncultured Akkermansia sp.
ACTTAAAATCTCCCGGTCATCTTGACTGTACGGGTTCGAGTCCCGTCTGTGGTAGTAAAAACGGCAACCGTGGTAACTCATGCTTGCCGTTTTTTGTTAGTTTGCATGTCGTGTCCTGAAGGCTATCATCATTGTGGTGAATAATTAGGATGCATCAAGCGAGATCTCAATTACTCGACATGGCAATATTGGAGACCTACCTCAAGGCATCTCAAACTTCTAAACTCATCCTCGCGCACAGAAGGGAAAGCAAAACGGCACTGTCTCGCGATGAGACAATGCCGTGGAAATAGATCCTCGCTTGCGTCGAGACGTAGTGTCAAGGCGCGCAGCTTAGGATTTGTAACGCAAACGCTTTTTGTGGCGGTTTCGGCGCATGCGCTTGCTGCGCTTGTGCTTGTTGATTTTAGCCTTACGTCTCTTTTTAAGCGAACCCATAATGTGCTAGTTAATAATTAGTTGTTATTTCTCTATGTTGGGAGAGGGGGAGTTCTCAGCGTCTCTATCCTTAGTGGATGAGCTTGTTGAGAGGGTATTCGATGATGCCTTCTGCACCCAGAGCCTTGAGCTGGGGGATGATCTCACGGGCGACAGCTTCGTCGATGACAGTCTCGATAGCGACCCAGCCATCCTCGGTGAGAGGGGAGACAGTGGGGCGGCGCAGGGAGGGGAGAGCGGTGACGAGTGCGTCTACATTGGCGGCGGGAAGATTCATCTTCAGACCGACCTTGTCGCGAGCCTCGAGAGCGCCCTTGAGCATCATGACGATGTTGTTGAGCTTTTCACGCTTCCATTGGTCATCCATCGCGTCTTTGTTTGCGACGAATTGGGGATAGGAGGTCATGAGGGTATCGACGATGCGCAGCTTGTTGGCGCGTATTGAGGAGCCCGTCTCGGTGATATCGACGATAGCATCGACGAGATCGGGTACCTTCACCTCGGTGGCACCCCAGGAGAACTCGACATGTGCATTCACACCCTGCTCGCGCAGCCAGCGCTCGGTGATACCGACGCCCTCGGTAGCAATGCGCTTGCCCTCCATATCAGCCACCGTCTTGATGGGGCTGGTCTCAGGCACGATGAGCACCCAGCGGGTGGGCAGGCTCGTGGCCTTGGAGTACTGGAGGTCAGTGAGCACGTCAACATCAGCGCAATTTTCATAAATCCAATCGCGCCCCGTGATACCTGCATCAATGAATCCTTGATGGACGTAGCGACCTATTTCTTGAGCTCGGATGAGGTAGAGCTCGAGGCTATCGTCATCGCAGGTTGGCTTGTAGCTGCGGCTTGAGACCACGACATTGAAACCAGCCTTGCGGAAAAGATCCACGGTAGAGTCTTGGAGACTACCCTTTGGCAGTGCGATTTTTAGCTTTTTGGACATGCGGGTGATTATCAAACTATTTTTTTTACCTTTTGTCAAGCCGAAAGATGCGAGAGTAGGACAATATTACGATAAAATGCCTATAGACGCAGAAAATAAATCGTGATAGAATACCGCTCATGCACCACATCATGATTCCACTCTTCTCCTTGTACGTCATTGCCAGTCTTGTCTTGCCACTGCGTATTGCGTGGTGGTTGCGTGTATTTCTTGCCCTCCCCATCTTGCTGGGCGGGATGCGTTCGCATATTCTGCATACATTTTGGCCAGGCAAGACCTTTTTCCTCCCCGAAGCCCCGCGCTTGGTGCTCATGCTAGGCTCGGCTCTCTTTGTTCTGCTCATCATCTTGCTCTGTATGGTCGTGCTGCGTGATGTCGTGGCACTCATCTTTTGGATCGTTAGCAAGATGAAAAAAATTGACAGACGCGATCACCGCCCCCGCGCCAAATTCCCCTTCCGCGCTCTCAGTGTCGGCATCTATGTGACAGGCGTGCTGCTGACCTTGTTCAGCATGTGGCAGTCGATGCGTGTCCCTGATGTGAAAAACGTCACCATAGAGATCAAAGACCTCCCGCCGCAGCTCAAGGGCTTCAAGATTGCCGTCCTCGCCGACCTCCACCTCGCCCAGCTCAATGACCGAGCCTATGCCGAGGAAATCGTACGCCGTACCAACGCGCTCGATGCCGACATCATCGTGCTACCCGGTGACAGCATTGATGGTGATCTCTCCCTGCGTCGTGGCACAGTCGAGCCCCTAGGGGATCTCAAGGCGCGCTATGGTGTCTATGTGACAGCGGGCAATCACGAGTACTACTCGGGCTATCACGCGTGGATGGACGAGTTCCGCCGCTTGGGCATGAAGACGCTAGAGAATGAAAACGACCAGCCCGTCCCCGGTCTCTTCATCGCAGGTGTCGGTGATATCGCAGGTGATCTCGTCCCCGATAGGCAAAATGAGATCTACGGCTCGCTGCATGCCCCTACGGTGGATTTTGAGAAGGCGATGCAGGGGGTCACAGGCCCCGTCATCATGCTCGCGCACCGACCCGACCTCGCGCCACTCAGCGCGAAGCATGGCGTGGATTTGCAGATTGCAGGACACACGCATGGAGGCATGATGCTGGGCTTTGACCTCATCGTGGCTCAATACAATGGAGGCTATGTCTCGGGGCATTATGACTATATCAACGACACCAAGACGCAGCTCTACGTCAGCAATGGCGCAGGTCTCTGGCCTGGCTTCACACTGCGTGTCGGTATCCCTAGTGAAATCACCCTCATCGAGCTCAAGTAATCATGGACGCCATCGGGATTCTCACCTTCCTATGTACCCTGCTGGGATGCGGCAAGCTACTGCGCAGCCTCGTCCCCTTCTTTCAGCTGCTCTACCTGCCAAGCTCCGTCATAGGCGGACTGCTAGGACTACTCCTCATCAATCTCTTTCCCTCGCTCATCCCTGCGACGTGGATAGCGGGGATCAAGCAGCTGCCAGGATTTTTGATCAATCTCGTCTTTGCAGGGCTCTTTCTCGGGGCGGCTATCCCGCGCATGAAGAAGGTGTGGCAGATGGCGTTGCCGCAATTCTGCTACGGACAGATTCAGGCTTGGGGGCAATACGTACTGGGCATTGGACTAGTCTTGCTGCTGCTCATGCCCCTCTACGGTGTCTCGCCCGGCTTTGGGAATCTCCTTGAGATTGGCTTTGAGGGCGGGCATGGCACAGTCGGTGGCATGGCGGCGAGCATGACGCAGCTCGACTGGCCACAGGGCATAGCACTAGGCTACACGGTGGCTACTCTAGGCATGATCTCGGGCGTGGTGCTAGGTATCGCCCTCATCAATTGGGCACGCCGCCGAGGCTATCTGACCCAAGCCAAGCCACAGACCGAGATGGATGCACAGCAGCGCATCGGCATCTATCCCCAAGATCAACGCCCTGCCGCAGGGCAGCAAACGGTCGTCGCCGACTCCATTGACTCGCTCGCTTGGCATGTGGCCATCCTCGGCATCGCCATACTCCTAGGCTGGCTCATCCTCCAAGGACTCACGGAGCTTGAGCTAGCCCTGCGTACGTGGACGCAGTCGGGTGAGCCTGTAGGCTTTATCTTCTTTCGTGCCTTCCCGCTCTTCCCCCTCTGCATGATAGGAGGCTTGCTACTGCAAAAGCTCATCAACAAGACCGCTTGGGCACACCTCATCGACCACGGTCAGATGCAGCGCATCACGGGAGCTAGCCTCGACTTCCTCGTGGTGGCTGCCGTCTGCACCATCCAGCTGGATGTCATCAGCACGCATTGGGCGCCACTGCTCATCCTCGTCTTGTCGGGCATCGTGTGGAGTGTGTTCCTGCTGCTCTGGCTCGCGCCGAGGCTCTTCAAGCAAGATTGGTTTGAGCGCGGCATTGCTGAGTTTGGCCAATCCATGGGGGTCACAGCAACGGGCCTGCTGCTGCTGCGCACCGTCGATCCGCAGAATAAATCCAGCGCACCTGCAGCCTTTGGCTACAAGCAGCTGCTCCATGAGCCCATCATGGGCGGGGGGCTCTGGACGGCGATGG
>CAYJJA010000165.1:0-3738 GCA_964370355.1 uncultured Akkermansia sp.
TAAGCATAGTGTCAAAAATATTCACAGTTTAGATTTCTTAATCTAGTTTATAGATCAACATGTTAGGAAGATTTTTAAGATTTGATATATACGATACTATGCTTATAGGTGTCTACAATACATGCCAGCATCGCTGCATCTATTGCTACGCGAGCTTTCAATGAGTTGAGACCAAACTCACCAGACAACAGGCAGTTTCTCTAGTCTACGCGTACCAAGCCTATTCAATGAATGCCTCGCAAGCGGCGTAAAATTGGCTATAGACGGTCTTGAGCTCTTCGCTGTCACAGTAGTTCTTGTTAGCCATGAGCTCGCGAGTGCTTTTCATCATCTCTTGGAATGCCATGATTTTTTTACCTGTATCGGGGCCTTTCAGCTCGGTGGCGGCTGTCATGTACTCTTCGCGAGTCATCTCTTTATCAAGCATGGTCATTCGTTCTTTTATAGCGGCGAGCACAAGTCTGATGTTCGTGAACACTTGGGCGTAATTCTTCGCATCAAGCTTGGAATCCTCCAAATTCTGAGCCAAGCTCAATGCGCTATCAAGCCCTGCGTGGAAACTTGAGCAATATTCATCGGCTTTTGATTGTTCGACTTGGGCATTTGATACGAGAGCGGTGAGGACGCATAGAGCGCTTGTTGTGAAAAATGCAGAGCTAGTCATACATGTACAGTAAAAGGATTGAGCGTCTAGGTCAACGATGAAAGCAAATCCGAAGCTAGCATGACACAGATTTGATCTTAGCATTACAAGATGAGACATAGATAAATCACGCACGATTCTTTGTCTGCATCTGCTTGCCCGGTGAAAGCGACATGGTCACCGCGGGGAAGTTCGTCCTCACCCAGCGCCGAGACGGTGCGTCATTGGGGCAGTTCATCTACGCCAAATCGAGCACAACAATCACCTCTGGCTCGCCAAGTTCAACGCTCCACGCGACACGTGGAACAACGCACGCGACGAGCACGCCATGCTCAACTTGGCGCGCAAATGCGGCATCAACACCCCCTTTAGCCAAATAGAGCGCGTCGCGGATAAAGACATTCTACTCATCAAGAGATTCGATAGAGAGAAGTGTGATGAGAACTACCTGCGCCATCGCATGATCAGTGCGCTCACCCTCCACCAAGCAGAAGACGAGAGCTCACGCCGTGACAAGTGGTCCTACCTCAGCCTCGCTGAAATGCTCAGAAAAATCTCCCCTCACCCCCAGCAAGATGCCCACCAACTCTATAGTCGAGTGGTATTCAATGCCCTCATATCCAATATAGACGAGCAGCTCCGCAATCACGCCTGCATCGCCAAGGACAAAGAATGGCGACTCTCCCCCGCCTACGATCTAACACCCCACCCCCACCACAACATCGAGAGGCGAGACCTCGCACTCGCATGTGGAACAGATAGTAGCCGATACGCCAATAAAAATAACTTATTATCAGCAGTGGGCATCTTTTTACTCAATGAACAGGATGCTAGTTAAATCATCGACGAGATGCAAGCAATCGTCAAGAACACATGGTACAGCGTCGCACGAGACGCTGGAGCTAGCGAAGATGATTGCAGTAAAATTCAATCCGCATTCGATTACGAAGGTTTTAGCTACGATATAATATCATCAAACACGTAATATCAACAACTTAAAAAGACTCCTCAATAAGTATCAACGAAATAAACATGGCGCAGGCGAGCACTCCTCATTTGACATAACAGAGAATTGATCTATAATGTATGTTTCATCATGATTCTCTAGCTGCCATCTCCGCCCCATGAAAAAGAAACGCCAACTTCACACTCCCCCTCAAGAGATACAAGAGGCAGTACGCTTACGCCAAGAGAAACTGAGCAACCACGAATACCGCTATCGCGAGCATTATCGTGAAATTCGCCGCGAGAAAGCGCGTAATCAAAAAATGCCATCTCACCCCGGGCCGCAGCCAAAGTGGTCATTAGCTGACCAGTATATGGGACTACCACCAACGACTCATTTGGGCAGATACGAGGTTAAAAAGATCAAAGTTCAACAGCGAAAAGAAGAATTACTCAAAGCCGAAAATGAGAGAAACAACTTCTTAGCTCGCCTTGATATAAAACCCATCAGCGAAGAGGATGCAACAGAAGCCACGCCCCTGTCAGATGCCTTATCCGATTTGGACATCAGCGACCTGCCGCCTTAGGAGGCAACATGGCTCGCATATCATACTTTGGCTATAGATAATGTAACAAAATGGGCAAGCACTTGTATTCAGAACTATCATA
Organism: uncultured Akkermansia sp.; assembly: GCA_964370355.1. Lineage (GTDB taxonomy): Bacteria > Verrucomicrobiota > Verrucomicrobiia > Verrucomicrobiales > Akkermansiaceae > Akkermansia. The sequence continues at coordinate 2,258 of CAYJJA010000165.1, forward strand.
TCAAACCTTCTTTTTGTTGAATGAAAAATCTTATTTTTCATTCAACAAAAAGAAGTACATGCTCCTAACATGATAGGCTATTTCTTATCATGTACGCAGGTCGCCGTTGCTGCATTAACCCTAGCCAAAGTAATAAATAAAGCCAATAGAAACAGATGAAGAAACTCATAACTTACGTAGCAGGGATTGCATGGGCCATTTGTGCCGTGCCATCAGAAGCCAAGAAAGCCCCCCTCCCTCCGAGCCAACCCATTGATGTCTTCATTGCAGGCAAAGACACCCATGTGCGGGGGAACAATAATGTCCCCTTTGCCAAATACAGGGAGCAAAATATTGTTGTCACCAACAGCGGTAAAGTCGTCGTCATTGTACAGGGGCGCAATAAGTCAAAATGGTGCGACCGCTCGGGGCAAGATCTGGTCTGCAAGACAAGTGATGACAGCGGCAACACTTGGAGCAAAGACAGCCTCGTAGTCACGCATGGCACGTTTAGCATATGCCCCAATGCCGCTGTCTACGATGCGGAGACGAATCAAATACACGTCTTGTACAATCTCTTTCATTGGGACTACACCAGCAAACCCGAAGAGTTTAAGAAAAAGGGAGGTTGGTTCAAAAATGACAGGAGCTCCAAGCAATATATCGTCACCAGCTCAGATGAGGGCAAGACTTGGTCAGCACCCCGAGACATTAGCTCAATGATTAGCACGGAGGGCGCAGTCATGGTCGTGGGCTCAGGCGAAGGGATTCAGCTCAAAAAGGGTAGGCACAAGGGACGTCTGATTTTTGCAGGCGGAGACTTCAACGGCACAAAGCGCCCACTCTGCTTCTACAGCGATGACCACGGTGCCACTTGGAAGCGCAGCAAACTCATTGCCCACCCCAAGAAAACAGCCTTGGCCATTGAAGCCAAAATAGTCGAACTCAGCGATGGCTCGCTGCTGTTCAACTCACGCTCCTACATCAAAGATGGTTCAGCAGGCAGACTCCGAACAGAGGCCATCAGCACCGATGGAGGGGAGACATGGAGCACTATGCAAAACAATCCAGACCTCAAAACAATCTCCATCAACGCCTCCATCGTTGCCGTCGCGCACAAAGCAGGGAAGAACAATGAGGTGCTCCTCCTCTCCACTGCCATGGGGCCGGGCAGGAGAAACGGCATCGTCTACGCCAGCCTTGACGGCGGCAAGACGTGGCCTGCCTCGAAGCTGCTTTATGATGGGCTATTTGCCTACTCCAGCTTAATACCACTCCCCGATGGCTCTCTAGGCTTATTCTTCGAGGGCAGCGGGCACAAGGATATCAAGTTGATTAAATTTGACGTGGACGACGTACTTAAATAAAACTCAAAAGAAAGCTAGCAAGAGAAACATCAGCAATCTTGCAATCTTCATCAAGAAGGGAGACATCACGCCCCAGTATTCAGCCGCAATGCTCGGCTACATCTCAAGGCAAGGTGACCGCGCGCTTGGCAATGA
>CAYJJA010000166.1:0-3545 GCA_964370355.1 uncultured Akkermansia sp.
CGGATTACTAATCCGCTATGCTTATTTACGACCTCCTTTGCCTAATCTTAGTTCTCAACAGAGAATACTGCAAGGAAAGAATAATAACCATTCAGTAAGTACCACCATGAGATTCTTTAGAAATCGCTGCGTATCATTCAAATGCACACCAGTCATGCATGACGCTGTCGAGCAAATCATGAGCCGTCACAATATAGACCGCAGCTCAGTCATCCGTCTCGCACTTTTCCAATTCATTGGATACATGAAGCAGGGGCGAACCAATCGCTACAGTGCAGGGGAAATTGTGCGCTCCTTGGAGAGACAATATCCTCACAATGGAAGCTATAGCGACTATTGCCAATAAATAGGGGTGTAAGCATTCGTTGAAACAATTGCTATGTGTGACTCAGCAATCATCCCAAGCGAAGAAAATCCCCCTCAAAAAGCCTTTCGTCCTTTCGGACTAGCAAGGAGTAGAGCCTCCACATAGAGTCACCCGCATCACGGGATGCGCATTCAACGACAGGCGCGCGATGTCGTCTGAATGCTAGGTCCCAAGAAAAAAGTCCTATTTCTCCATCAGGAGAATCGCATGAGGTAGAGACGTCGAAGTCGAAGAAAGGCCTCATCAAAGAGATCGCTACACTGCTCAATCTCCTCCCAGCTCATCCACGCCAGACGCTCAGACTCATCTGAGCAGACAAATTGATCATGAGGAGCTTGTAAAAGAAAGCGAATATCATAATGAAAATGCTCAGGCTCCCCATATTGAGGGCGAGCAGCAATGGTGTGAACATCCACATCAAAGATAGCCTCATCCACAGGCACTATACCCAGAATACCGCTCTCCTCCTCTGCCTCCCGCAGCGCGACGCGAAGAGCGCAGCTATCACCATCGGCGTGCCCACCGGGCTGGAGCCAGCGAGCGAGCTTTTTGTGGAGTGTGAGTAGGCAGGATTTCCCTGTGGGATGGAGTAGGAGTGCAGAGGCGGTGATGTGCCCACTCAGCTGAGTGCGCTCAAAGCAGTCGGGGTGTGATTGGATGAAGTCTAGCACCCGTCTTGCTGCGGCATGATGGGCATGCGGCATGCGACTATAGGACTGCAGGGCTTCAAACAGTGGGTAACGAGCATCAGAAGGAGACATAGTGAAGGCTATTCTATAGAAGTTGGAGTCATAGACAAGCTTTATCAAAGATCTTTTGTAAAACCAAAGTCTCCTAGATGCTAGAACAGAGTCTAGCTGCTTCGCGGATTGATTGCTTGGGCAATAGATAATGGACGCTGGTTGCAGAAATATTGGTGAAATATCTTTTCCATCATTCCTGAATAGTATAAACTGACTCTATGAAAACGCCTTATCTTCTCACCTGCTCGCTCGGCCTCTCACTTGCCAGTCTCTCAGCTAGCTCTTATGCAGCTGAGCAGAAGCCCAACTTCATCGTCATCATCTGTGATGACTTGGGCTACCGCGATGTGGGCTTCAATGGCTCAAAGGACATCCCTACGCCGCATATCGACACGATAGCCCAGCAGGGCGTGCGATTCGACAGCGGGTATGTCACCTACTCGGTGAGCTCACCCAGTCGCGCGGGACTGATGACGGGGCGCTACCCGCAGCGATTTGGCTATGAGCGCAATCCGCTCTATCGCCCCAATGAGCGCGGCACGGGACTCCCCTTTGACGAGATGACGATCGCCGAGTCACTCAACAAGGTAGGCTACCGCTCGGGCATCATTGGCAAGTGGCATCTTGGGGCGCACCGTGACAATCATCCCTGCAAGCGCGGCTTTGATGAGTTCTTTGGCCACCTCGGCGGCGGGCATATGTATTATCCCGCCCAGCTCACGCTGCCCGACAGCTACCAAGTCCACGATGAGTCGCCTAGCTACCGCACCCTGATCATGCGCAATCACGAGCATGTGAAGATCAGTGAATACCTTACCGATGAGTTTTCGCGCGAGGCGGTGGACTTTGTCACGCGCCACAAGGAGCGCCCCTTCTTTCTCTACCTCTCCTACAATGCCCCGCATACCCCCATGCAGGCAACGCCCGAGTACCTTGCGCGCTTCCCCCATCTCCAAGGGCGGCGCAAGACCTACGCCGCCATGGTCAGTGCCGTCGATGATGGTGTAGGGGCTCTGCTCAAGAGGCTCGATGAGCTCGGCATCGCTGACCATACGGTGATTTTTTTCCTCTCTGACAATGGAGGACCTGAGCCGCATAATTCCTCGGACAACGGCAAGCTGCGCGAGGGCAAGTCCAGCACCTATGAAGGAGGCTTTCGCGTCCCCTTTGCCCTGCGCTGGAGAGAGAAACTGCAAGGCGGCATCGACTACAAGCAGCCCATCTCCTCACTAGATATCTTTGCCACCATCTCGGCGGCGGCTCAGTCCCCCACTGCCAAGCCCCTCGATGGGGTCAACCTCCTTCCCTACCTCAGAGGGGAGAAAAAAGGCGCGCCGCATGCTGCGATCTACCTGCGCAAGTACGATCAAGGCCGCTACGCCATCAGGCATCACGACTACAAACTGCTTATTTTTCATAAAAAAAATGGACAGACACGACGCGAACTCTACAATCTCTCTGAGGATGTCAGCGAGACGCGCAACCTGATCACCACACATCCCGAGCGCGCCGATCACATCGACAAGATGCGCCTGCGCTGGGAAGAGGGGCTCATCGCGCCCACCTTCTTGGGGCTGAACTCGAAGAAGAAAAAGAAGACGCAAAAATAAGCTTCATCCTAATCCCCGCCCTAGACATGAAAATTTACACAGCTAGAGCCTCCTCATTGAGGCTTAGCTAGTGCTTGCCAAGCCGCTGGCAGCTCTCCCTCGACGAGCATAAAACCCCCCATGACGAGTCTTCCATCCTTTTCTTCTACTGAGAAGATCAAGGCCGAGGATTGGAGCTTTTTCGCCTCTTGTGGGGAGGCATCATCATCACCACCGCGTTGAAGAACGCTGACGATGATTTTTTTATCCTGATGATACCAGACGGAGCGTGAATCCCACATGGTCATGGAGCGAAGGAATAACTTGTAGAAAATATGCTGCCAATCGAAGAACGAAGGCTTGGTGCCCATCGAGTCTACCATGCACTCTATCGTGGTTGGGATGCGGACTTCGGAGAGAAGCTCATGAAAAGCTTGATTATTCTCATCACGCCCCTGTGCCAGCATAGCATTGGGGTAGCAATCACGATTACGCTCGCGTAGCTGCAAGAATTGCTGATACTGCTCATCACTCATCTTTTGAAACTGGACGCAGGGCAGCTCACGCGCCTTTGATGCCCCCTCATAGTATGAGGTCGCGCTTACTACGAAGTCACGAAGATAAAGCGTATGAAAGGCATAAGTTGCAAAAGTGACTAAGAGTGCGAGGATATAGTGCAAAAAAATCATACTTGATAGTATAGCGCGACTGATATCCATGTCAAGTTGAAAGCGTCATCGCTCCCCAGAGTGCAGAGCAGCGCGTCATTCTTCATTTCTTTGATAGAAAAGCGGCACTCCGTCAGAATCGTATCGTGACCACAGTCGCTTCATACCAAGGCCATCT
>CAYJJA010000167.1:0-355 GCA_964370355.1 uncultured Akkermansia sp.
ATCGTCGGTATTGAGTCCACTAGGCTCACAGAGAAGGAGCGCGAGCTCTTCTCGCGCTGGCAGCCAGCTGGCTATATCCTCTTCTCTCGCAATATAGAGCAGCGTGATCAATGTCTGGAGCTCTGCCTGAGTCTGCATGCGCTGCCGCGTGACTCGGAGCATGCGCCCATCATTGCTATTGATCAGGAGGGGGGGCGTGTGGTGCGTACGGCGGCTCTGGGCTTGGAGCTACCCTCGGCTCATGATTTGGGGGGCTTGCGCGATGATGCGCTCATCACGGAGGCGGCGCATGTCACGGCCTTGTCTCTGCTCGCGCTGGGGGTGAATGTGAACTTTGCCCCTGTGCTGGATATAG
>CAYJJA010000167.1:365-3446 GCA_964370355.1 uncultured Akkermansia sp.
CCCCCCCCCCCCCCCCCCCCCCCCCCCCCCCCCCCCCCCCCCCCCCCCCCCCATGCTGATGCGGTGATTTCCTATGCCGGTGTGTGGAATCGCGAGATGAAGCGTATGGGGATGATGAGCTGTGGAAAGCACTTCCCCGGTCTCGGGGAGGCGGCTCTCGATCCGCATGTCGCGCTGCCGACGCTGCGGGGGACGCAGGATGACTTTCTCGCATCGGCCAGTGTGCCTTTCTTGGCTCTCATGCCTGAGCTGCCTTCGCTGATGATTGCCCATATTGCCCTACCCGAGATGGATGAGCAGCTCCCTAGCTCGCTCTCGCCTGTGCTGGTGGGGGATTTCCTGCGGGGGCAGCTGGGCTATCAGGGGCTGATCTTTACTGATGATCTCTGCATGGGGGCGATTACGGAGCGTTATGGCCTAGCAGAGGCGGCGTGGCTCGCGATTGAGGCGGGCTGTGATCTGCCGCTGATCTGTCATGAGGTGGTCTCTGTGCTCGATGAGCTCGGTGAGAGGCTGAGCTCTCTCTGCGAGGAGAGGCAGGCTCGTATCGCCGCGCGTGTGGCTAGGTATTGCCAGAGCATGTGCAGCCCTCCTCATTATACAGATCATTTGATGTGGAAGCAGCTGCTGCGCCGCGCAGAGCTGCTGCATACGCGCTGCGCGAGCTCGTCGCCTGCCTCGCAGGGGGAGGATGATAGTCCGGTGTTCTCTTATTAAAATATAAGCTTTTCAGAGTACGAGAGACCGCTGCTGCGTCCGCGCGTCTCGTAGCCGAGTGAGATCTAGATCCCTAGCTCTGTAGCCCTAGCCCTGTCGTGTGTTGCTTGCGCTAGCCTTTGTATTTTGCTCGTCTGTGAAAGTGGAGGGCTGCCCAGATGGCGAGTACATTGGGAATCCATAGGGCAATGTAGGGGACTATACCTGGGCTTTTGCGCGTGGTCTCGCAGAGGATGAGGGAGAGGAAGTAGAGGGTCGCCACCAAGATGCCCATGGCAAAGCCCATGGTCGTATCCTTGCGCCTTGAGGTGATGGCCAGCGGGACGCCAATGAGGGCAAAGACGAAGCAGGCGATGGAGAAGGAGGCGCGCTTCATACCCTCGGTGCGGAAGGCGAGCTGGTTTTTCTTGTTCATCCCACTTTTATAGTATTGTACCTCTTCTGCGGCATCGCTCCAGAGCTGTGTTGCCCCTACAAAGGGGGTGGTCTGCTGGGTGAGCTTGGCTATGTGGTGCATGAGATCAGCATCAACGTGCTCTACCTGCTCGTGACGCTGGAGGGCGTAGGCGATCTCGTCGTTGGTAAAGCGATTGTCCTTGAGTCGGCGGTATTTGTTGACCGGGATGGTGAAGTGGAGGGGCATCTTGTCCACGAGTGGCATTTCGGAGTTCACCCCATCGCGGTGCTCCATGGTGACATCGTACATCATGAGCGCGATCTGGCGCGTGTCGCGGTTGAATTCGCCGATGATGGCCTTTTGCGCATGCAGAGAGGCGTAGCTCTGCTGCTCCTTGGTGGAGTTGTTGTCAGGGTAGACGTGCAGACCGTAGATGACATCGTCGTCGCGCTTTTCTATATAGAGGCGAAAGCCATCGAGCTTGATAGCAGAGGAGGTCGCACTCAAGAGATTCTTGGGATTCTCTTGCAGCGCGTCCATGACGAGTGAGGTCATGGCCTGCTTGCTCTTGGGGGCTATCTCAATGTTGATATAATAGCAAATACCTGATAGAAATACCCCCAATACGATGGCGGGCACACTGAGACGCCAGAGGCTCATGCCTGCCATGCGCATCGAGGTGAGCTCATTGTCCGCAGCGAGTCGTCCGTAGACGAGGAGTACGGCGGTGAGAAAGCCCCAAGGCAGTGAGAAGGTCAACGAGAAGGGGATGACCTGGAGCATGAAGTCGATGACGATGGACGGGGGGGCTCCGCTGTTGACTAGTAGCTCTTGGAGCTCTTGGAAGATCTCTCCGAGTAGCAACAGGGCGGTGAGGGAGCTGACCCCCATGACGGTGACACCGAGGAGTTTTTTGAAGATGTAGATGTCGAGAGTTTTGATCACGTGGAGCGGGCTAGGGTAGGGGGCTATGCGGTGAGTGACTAGGGAGTACTACAGTGTCAAGAAGTTGCTCAGTAGGCGTATGCCTAGCTGCTGGCTCTTCTCGGGGTGAAATTGCGTGGCGACGAGCCGCCCGCGCCGTATCGCGGCGGCAAAGGGGGTATCATACACGCAGCGCGCTGCAAGCAGGCTCTCATCACGGGGCACGGGGTAGTAGGAGTGGACGAAGTAAAAGTGCGCCTCCTCGGGTATGCCCGCCCAGATGGGGTCTTGCCTATCGAGTATATCGAGCTCATTCCAGCCCATATGGGGGACCTTGAGCTGCTGGGTGGTGAATTTTTGCACAGCTCCTTCAAAGATGCCCAGCCCTGCGGCATGGGGGCTCTCCTCACTGCTCTCAAAGAGAATCTGGTAGCCAATGCAGATGCCGAGAAAGGGCCTATCCTGCGCGATCCACTGGCGTAGAGGCTCGACGAGTCCCTGCTCATGCAGGGCGCGTGAGCAGTCACCAAAGGCCCCAACGCCAGGTAGGACGAGGTGGCTGAGCCCCTCTAGGTCTTCGCGATGGCGTACGAGGCTGCATTCTTGTCCCGCTGCAAGAAAGGTATTGCGCACGCTCTGGAGATTGCCCGCGCCGTAGTCGATGATGCCGAGTTTTATCATAAGATAAGGAATGAGAAAAAAAAATTAGAGGCTTCCCTTCGTCGAGGGGATGAGACCTTCTTGGCGTGGGTCTTGCTCCATAGCGATGCGTAGGGCGCGTGCGATGCCCTTGAAGATGGCCTCGATGATGTGATGACCATCGCGTCCATAGAAGACCTCAATATGGAGGTTGCAGCGCAGGTTATTCATCAGGGCGCGGCAGAATTCCTCCGCGAGGCTCAGGGGCATGTTTGGCGCGTCGGGGGCTCCCGCAGGGAGGCGGAACTCAAGGTAGGGGCGATTCGAGAGGTCAATGACGACGCGGCAGAGCGTCTCATCCATGGGGAGATAGGTGTGTCCGTAGCGGTTGATCCCTCTCTTCT
>CAYJJA010000168.1:0-844 GCA_964370355.1 uncultured Akkermansia sp.
TGGATTTTTCACGAATTGATGGCTCAGAGTGTCCTCTGAGACGAAAATTCGGGGGTAATCCAGCCGAAAAGCACTCAAAAGATGCCTCGTAAAGCGATTTGCGACTTCCTCTTATTTAGAATGACGAGAATTTAGAAATCTCCTTAAGAGAGAGAGCCTCCTTGACTTGCATGAAGGAGGCGCACCTCTAGCATTGCCGCAAGGGCTTAGCTGTGGCATCGTAGCGACTAAGATAAAAATTAGTTTTGGCAAGGCGTGCCTTTTGAGTTATAATCATCTTGTGATTTAATATGAACTTCTCCTCGCGACCAACAAATAGTAAAAAAACGAAAACACTATGGCAACAGCTCAGTGCTTTGCTGAGGTCGCGTCGCAAACAAGCACAAGAGGAAGAGGGAGATACAATGCTCACCAACATGCGTCCGCTGCTTCTCCCCAAGGATGAGCTCGGTATGCGCAGCGAGAGAAGCCCATGGCTCAATCCATGGCTTTGGCTCTCGGGTCTGCTCTTTGTGAGCCTTGCGGGGCTGCTCCTCTACCTCTGCACCCTGATGTGGCTGCCCCGTGATTTATCCGATGTGCGAGGGCTCGCGCAGAATCACTCGGTGCGCGACATCACACAAAGCATACAGAGGCTCCAGCCGGGTGACGTGGGGCTAAGCTATAGTGAATCAGAGCTCAATGCCTTCCTTGCAAGCAGCTGCCGCATGCACCAACATGGCAGTCTCGCCACCATTGCACACCCATCCAGTCTCGCGCTCAAGATTCACGACGGCTATGCGGAGCTCATCATCACGCGCGACTTGGGCGCACGCCTCAAGCATACGGTCAGTGTGTTTCTGAG
>CAYJJA010000168.1:854-3327 GCA_964370355.1 uncultured Akkermansia sp.
GTAGCAAGCGCGTGCTACTCGACTTGGATGGTGGCAGATCACTCTTGGGTGCGATGCAGATAGGGGGGCGCATCGGTCATCTCCCCATACCATCAGGCTACATGCAGATGCTACTGCCTACACTCGAGCCGCTGCTCGCCCTCTACCCAGCTCTCACGCAGCTCGTCGAGCATGATGACTACCTGCCAGTCTTTGAAAAAGCGCAACAGGGACGCGAGGGCAGGCTGCGTCTTGTCGCGCCCCCCCTCTTATCTCCCGTACAGCATCAGATGAGATCTGATCTCGCCTCCCACCACACCTCTTTACCTTAACCATAATCTCATTATATGAAAACACGCACCTCCATCGCCCTCGCGCTCAGTGCGCTTGCTCTAAGCTCACTGCTCCCCTCATGCATCGTCTCCCAAGCAGTCGATGTCTTTGTACGCAAAGCCTACCCAGGCACGCTCCCCATGGTCATCGCCGATGCTGGCGGACGCCCCGCCAGCGGTGCTCGCTGGCTAAAAGTGGACAGAGATGCGCTACCTGCGCCCTCCAATCTCATCACCAAGCCCGAGCTGGATGCACAGGGCACTCCCTACGGACACACCTCCGAGTACACCCACGCGGTCATATCGCCCTACCCTCCCTACAATACCCTCAGTTACAAAGGATTTAAAGGCGGCGATCGAGTCTGGGATCCCTACACGCGCAAGCCCTTCATCATCCCTCGCGTCCACACGATCAATTAGTAGACGGTCAGCTTGCTAATCTATACTTCCCTCACCCACAGCGAGTAGCAGGAGCCACGCTCTTGCTACTCGCGCTCTCTCTTTGCAGTTACTTATCCTTATGCGTTTTCTTCTTCAATCTGTCGTCTTTGTGATGCGGCACACGCCGGTCAAGCTCATTGCCATGCTGGGACTTGGTGTAGGCTATCTTTCCTACTACCTCATAGGCTCACGTCGGCGCATCGTCAAGCGCAATCTACGCATTTGCATAGATGCAAGCTTGACCGATCGTCAACTCCGCCCGCTGGCGCGTCGCAATATGGCGCTGACCTGTATGAACTTTGCCTGCGCGATGAAGGTAGGCGTGATGAGCGATGAGGAGCTGACGGACTCGGTACGAATCTTGGGCAAGGAAGAGTTTGAAAACGCAGGGACAGGCGGCGGCACAGGCATTGCCTGCATCCCCCATGCGGGGAATTGGGAAGTACTCGCGCGCATACGCCCCCTCTTTACCAAGGTCAAGACCTTTGGGTCGATGTACCGCAAGCTGCGCAACCCCGATCTAGAAAAGATCATCTATGACCTGCGCACAGGCTACGGCTGCCAGATGTATAGCAAAGAGGCAGGCCTACGCCGCGTCGTACGCATGACGCGCACCGGCGGGCTCATCGGCATCCTCTCGGATCAATACACGGAGGAGGGGGTCTATGTGCCCTATTTTGGCAAAGTTACAGGGACTACCCCCTTCCCCGCCGTGCTGCACTCCATGTGCAAGGGCCGCCTCTTTGCGGTACACACGCGCAATCGCGGTCTAGGACGCTGGGATGCGGTCTTGGGCGAGGAGATTCATCTGAACTACAAAGGAACAGACCAAACCGCCGCCAACACCATAAGCATCAACCTAGCACTAGAGAACTCACAAAAAGTCAGCATACTCGATGGCTTTTGGATGCACCACCGGTGGAAGACGGGCAAGGCCTTTGGTCTGCAAGGGCAAGATCAGCTCGCAGAGACCGTCATGCCCTTTGTCACCCTGCCCTTCCGCATCCTCGTGGCACTGCCAGAGCGCTTTGAGCAGGCTATTATCTGTCTACCAGCCCTGCGCATCCTGAGCAAGTGTCGCTTTGACGGTGAGCTCTCCGTCATCTGCACGAACGAGCAGCGCGACTTTTGGCAGACACAGAAAGGCATCATCAAGCATGTGCTGACCATGGACGGCAAGGAGAGCCTTCGCAAGCAATTGCAAGCCCAAGAGATCTATGCCCAGGGTCCCTTTGACTACCTGTTCATGTGGAATGAGCATGCGCGTACATGGCGGCAGCTGCGAAGCCTCGCCCCCATCGCCATCAGTGGCTTTGAGGAGAATAAGTACGCAAAGAAATTCCGCGTGAGCTTCACCTCCGCACACTGTGCGCCAGTACGACACGAATTCCGCGACTACCTCGCGCTGCTAGAAAAGCTCCACAAGCTCGACTGCACCGCATGGGAAGAAGAGCCCAGCGAGCACGAAGGCGTGGAGCAATGCTGGATTGCCCCCTTCTCCTCACTCGGACGCTGCGAGGAGCAGTGGAGTATGGAGCAGTGGCAGCAGCTTGTCAAGCAGCTCAGCCAGCAGGGTATAAGCTGCAAGCTACTCGCCCTGCCCGATGATCATCTCCTCGCCTCCGAGTACGCGGAGCAGCTCGCAATCGAGCATGAGCTCATCGCCGCCGCGAGCCTTCCCAGCGTGCTAGGCTCACGCTCCACGCTCATCTGCGTGGATG
>CAYJJA010000169.1:0-3317 GCA_964370355.1 uncultured Akkermansia sp.
AATCGATAGCCAGGCATCAAGGAGAAGGTATGATGCTGCATATCCATGATCTCAGTACCCCAGCTAGGATCGTAGATGGAGACACCGCCATCGCCATAGCCGTAGCTGATGCGCAGATTGACGGCGTTGAATCTATTGAAACGATGCCCCACGGTGAACTCCACACCTGCCATATCCAGCGAGCCTAGCTCTGGCCACGCGTCACTAGCATCGGAGACACCAATGCCATAGAAGGCCGAGCCCTCCATGTAAAAGCCACGCGCATCATTCTGCGCACGATAAGGCGAGACGGCAGGACCAGCAGAAGGAGCTGCATCTTGGTAAACGACAGTAGGAGCTACAGAGCTAGGTGCAGGACCTGGAGGAGGAGCGAGCCAAAGAGCCTGCGCCATCGAGCCACAGGCGAGCAGGCCACCAACAACGGTAGTAACAGAAATTTTCATATCAGTTATCTATATAACCTCTTTCCAAGCTCCTAGCAAGCCAAAAATGCGTAATAGCACAGCTCACCTCCCCAACAAATAACACAGATCTTTAGACTAATTGTAGCCAGACGGTGAAATCAACAATGTTTAGCTCAATTGTTCCATACTCTATTAATTCGTGAGAAGGAGTTTCGATATTTAAAAAATAATGCTTGTTGTCTCTTTCATATTTTTGTCTTCTACTGCGCGATGAGTTTTCGTAGCCCTGTGATGAGAGCTCGGTAGCTACACGATGAGTTGCTGTGTTCGTCACCTAGATAAGGAGAAATCATTTGCGCCCACTTAATTTTTGATTTTGTCGCTTTAGGCGGCAAGATTTTTTTGAATTGATTTTATATTGAATGCTTGTGCCACAGCATTGAGATCCCCCAAATAGAAGCTCTCAAGTTCATGACAGACGATGCGCACGAGGCAATTGTGCTCTTTTTCTGTTTGCTGGATCAGATGGAGGAGTCGATTTTTGATTTGAATGCAATCGCCACTATCCTTATCTCTCAGCACGAGAAATACGCTGTTTGGATGTAGCCACGCGCTTATGCGACGCTTAAGGTTGTCTTCTAAATCTCTCTTGCCGTTGAAAACTTGAAATTGAACATCAATGATTTCCGATGCAAAAAAACGATTAATAAGCACTTCTAGCAGCACTTTGGCGGAGGCTTCTTCTACAAAGCAGACAAGATGTTTCATACTGGGTCTACCTTTCCAAAGAGTCCATGAGACCACAGATAGCCCATTTTGTCACCTTCTTTCATATAGGCAACAAGTTGCTCATTCTCATTGGCTCGATTGACCTTTGTAAAGCCATTCTTCTTTTCTAGCCAAAATACTTCATCAATCGTGGTCGCGTTGAGAAAGTCTGGAGAGTGGGATGAGACAAATACCTGCCCTCCTCGCTGGGCGTAGTCTCTAAACTCGTCTGCAAGGCTGGCTAATAATGAGGGGTAGAGCTGGTTCTCAGGCTCTTCGATGCAGAGGAATGGGTGTGGCTGTGGATCATGCAGTAGCACGAGATAGGCAAACATTTTTATAGTGCCGTCTGATACAAACTTGTCAATGAAAGGATCTGAAAATGCACCGTCGCAAAATTTCAGCAATAAGCGTCCATCAATCGTCTCTTCCGTTTCAATTTGATTGACTCCAGGTACACATTCTTTCATTCTCTCAATGACTTGTTGAAATATATCTGGGTGATAATCGCGTAGATTTTTTGCTACAAGTTGGAGGTTATCTCCCGAGATGGAGAGGTGTTCATATTCACCTGTGATTTCTTTTGTGCCACGTGCCGCGTTGATGTGAAAGTCTGAGATGTGCCAGTTTTCTATGAGTGAGCGTAGACTGGAAGCGGCCTTGAATTGGCTGAATTGACCAAGGCCTTTAATCGCTAGCAGATTGTTTCTGCTGAGACTTTGATATTCTCTCGTGAGATCTTTGTCTTCTTTTGAGAAGTCTTCTTCATTGCTGATCGCAAATCCCTCTCCCATGCTGAAGTCAAGGAAGTGGAAAGGGGCTCCATGGGATTGTCGCTTATAGCGCAAGATTTCTCGTTTGACACAGGCTTGCTTATTGTTGTTTAAGCCAATCTCAAGTTGATAGGTGACGAGCCTGCTCTCTTCCGCGATGAGCATGCGGCATTGCAGCTCGATGAGAATGCTCTCACCAGAGGCTCCGCGTGAGAGTACTTCATGAAAACCGCCTCTTTTCGTGAGAGCTTTGCTTACATCATGCGTGAGGCAATCTTTCAGAAAGGAGAATATATCAAAGAGTGTGCTTTTTCCCGTCCCATTAGCACCGACAAATACTCCAAAGCTGGGGATATGTTTGATATGGATATTCTTGTATGTTTTGTAGTTATTTAATTTGATGGATTCGATTCTCATAAGCTTGAAGTACGTCTTAACAAAGGTAGCATCTATGAGCTCAATTTGCAAGCTTTAGCATGGAGCTTATTTTGTGCTGTGTCATCTCCCCAGCAGTCGCCGCAGGTAGTTGTAGGCGAGGGCGAGTTCAAGCATCCCGATGAGGATGAGCAGCACGCGCGCGAAGCCCGCTGAGCGTATCCCTGCATAGCAGAAATACACACCCAGCAGGGCAAAGAGCGCGGTCTTGAGCAGCGCGCTGCGTTGGGCGCGGGGGGTCATGCCTCTTCTGTTGGCTTGGACTTGAAGCAGTAGCCTACAAGGAAGGTGACAATCGTGCCTATGGTCACGCGCCAGGTGAAGGAGATCACAGGAGCGATGTCGTAGTGCTTGCCAATCTCCAAGTAGATGATGGTGGCAAAGCCCGCGAGCATGGCGATGACATTCCCCTTGTCATTACCTCGCCCACGCGTGAGCATGCCCAGCAAGAAGACGCCAAGCAATGAGCCGTAGGTATAGCCAAAGATGCCGAGCGCGATGGGGATGATGCGTGCCGAGGGGTTGAGCACGGTGTACCATGCGGTGATGATGCCCACGACGATGAGCAGCAGGGCAAAGAGCACCGTCATCCAGCGTGCGGCCGTGAGCAGCTGCTTCTCACCTGCATCGGGGCGGAAGACATCGCGGTACCAGTCGCGCGTCGCGGTGGTAGCCAGCGCGTTGAGAGCCGTGGAGAGCGAGCCCATGGCGGTGGCGAGCAGTGCTGCGATGAGCAGACCGCGTATACCTGCTGGCAGGTAGTGGATGATGAAGTAGGGGAAGATCTCATTGGTCTTCTCAGGGGGGGCTATGCCATTCTTGGTAAAGAAGACGTAGAGCAGCATGCCGCAGGAGAGGAAGACGATGACAACGGGCAGATCAATGATGCCCGAGAGGATGACGGCGCGTGAGCCTGTCTTGCTGTCCTTTGCCGCGA
>CAYJJA010000170.1:0-3283 GCA_964370355.1 uncultured Akkermansia sp.
AGTGTCATGACGTCAGCACCCTCTTCCCACGCGATGAACTCCCAGAGCTGGGTGGCTGTGCTGCTGGCAGCGCTCGCCGCGAGGGGGACGCTTCTGCCGACGGGCTGCGTGTCATCCAGCGCGATGAGCTGCAATTCCCCCCCGAGGTCCCATGCAAGGCGTGAGCCCGCCTTGACGATGACACGCGTGAGGCTGTCTCCCCAGCGGTGCTCCATCCGCAGCCCTGCACCTGCGAGGGAGAGTCTACTACCCGCGTCAACGATGAGCACCGCGCCCGACTTCATAAGCAGACCACTCTCCGCGCCTGTGAGTGTGAGATTCTTGCGCAGTGAGACCGCGGGACTATCACCATAGGCGGCGTGGATGGTTTGAGTACCGCCGAGCTGCGAGCCGCTAAAGCGTAGCTCCCCATCGGCAGCGACGAAGTGCTTCTCTCCGGAGAGGTCAAGCACTGGGGCATCCTTCGCTCCGCGCAGGTCTGCACCCTGCCATGTGGCGGCGGGTGTTGCCGTATTCGTGAATTGGCTTTGCTGGAGATTCGCGTCAGTGAAATCGGCGAGGGTCATGTCGTGCCCTGAGAAATCCAGTCCTAGAGCTTGCACGCCTTGCATCTCGGCATAGCGCAAGTTCTGCCCGTCAATATGGCCTTGAGTGATGCTCATTCCGCTGAAGTCAAGGATAGGATGAGAGATATTAGCAGTCAGGACAAGTCTATCTCCCCGCCGTATGAACTTGAAATCAGTGTTATTAATACTCGTGTAGGCTAGCCCATTGATGGAGGTATTGTCGAGTATCTGATCGAGGACGCTAGCCTGGACAGCTCCCTCCCATGTCATGAGCGTCCATTCGAAATCTTGTACGCCGATGTCATCTATTTCGAGAATCAGAGCCTTATCCTGCTCGGGCGCGTAGTCGGAGCCAGCAGCGATGTGGAGGAGGGATTGAGATGTAGCACTCTCACGCTGCATGATGAGCTCATTCTCCAGCGAGCCCCCTTCCAGCGAGAGTGTGCTGCCAGCTTGAAGCGTGACTCTTCCTGTGCCTAGGATATATTGATTGTCTGCTGTGAGCTTGTAATTGACCCCCGTGGCGATGCGCGTGCCTCCTGTGTGCGCGTTGCGTATATGGGCTGCTAGGGCAACGCTCCTATCGGCTATGATCAGAGAGCCATCACCTGATACAGCGGCACTCTGCGTACCCCCTATGAGGGTGAGCGCGTCGGGAGCATTGAGGTGATAAGCGCGATCAATATAATCGCCATTCGCGACCAGTGAGCCTGTGAAGTAGATGTCACCGCCCATGTCTACGACAGAGCCGAGGGCGCGGGATAGAGTTGAAAAAAGTATTAGTCCATCTACATTGATCAGGAGTGTTCCTTCATTACTGATCGTTGTGTTAGGTGCGTAGGACAGAGTCGTAAGCATGAGATCTACTGTACCATGCTCCTTAATATTGAGAGTGACGTCATGCAAGTTCGCTTGAACCTCAGGAACATCAAAGCTGCTACCATCAGAAAGCGTGAGTGTGGTGCCAGCAAAGCTACCGAGCTTAAGCGTTCCCGCGTGTACGTTGATGGTCTGGTGCTCGACGCGGCTGTTGAATGAGACCGTGGAATAGCTGGGCGTGCCGCTCTCGATGACCTCGCCATTCCCATCGAGGTTATTATTGATATTGAGTATATGACGAGTGGCGTCTGTCTCATAGCTTTTGATGGGATCATTCACCGTGATGAGATGATCGCCATAGGCGTTGAAGTTGATCGTGGCAGTTGATGATGAGCTGTTATTACGGATCGCTTCAAATCGGGGATTTTGAGCATCGCCTAAAAAATTTCCCACCATCATGATGCTGTCACTCTGCGCGAGAAGGCCAAGCGTGGCGGAGTTATAAATCGCCGCTGAGCTGTGAGGCGAATGGCTTCCAATCGCCCCTGTGCTGTAAGCCGAATGGTTTCCAATAAAGTCGCCTGTGATCGCGCCTATTGTTGAATTACCTCTATTATGAATCGTGCCGCCCCAGTACGCGGTGCTCGTGTTCATAATAAAATCACCATTGATGCTAGAGATTTGAGATTTGGTAGAGTTAAAAATCGTAGCCGATCCTGTGTTTGCAATGAAGTTGCCCGTGATGCTGCCTATTTGGGAATGATTATGGTTATTAATCGCCGCTCCTGAAAATCGCGCGTAGTTCGCAATAAAGTTACCCGCGATGCTGCCGATTGTGGCGGCGTCTGCGTTATAAATCGCCCCGCCAGAGCTGCTTGCTGAGTTCTCAATAAAGTCGCCCTCGATGGAGGTAATTTTGCTATTCCCCTCGGTGGTCGGGGTCTCCCCGTCGCTGTAGAATCTGCCGACATTGGCAATGGCTCCGCCGCAGTCATTCCCTTGGTTCTTCACTGAGTTCTGATAGAAGTCGCCCGTGATGCTGCCGATTGTGGCAGCTTCTCCGTTATGAATCGCCCCCCCTCGGTAGCTAGCTGAGTTCGCAATAAAGTCGCCGTGGATCGTGCTGATTTGGGCTGATCGATAGTTATCCAGAGCACCGCCTGAGCCGGGCGAAGAGTTGTAAATAAAGTTGCCTGTGATGGTGGTGATTGTGCTACCCTTCTTGGAGTTGTTGATAGCTCCTCCGGAGAATTCTGCTGAGTTGCTGATAAAGTTACCCGTAATAGTGCCTATTGTGCCTTGATCTGTGTTAGCAATCCCTCCTAGAGTATTATCAACAAAATCGCTCTTGATGGTGGTGATTTTTGCATTCACCCCGTCGTTCGTGACTGCCACTCTATAATCGGACGAGAGGAAAGAATACTCAACTAAATCTAAATTGGTACTATTTGAAAGAAATGGATAAATATTTCCCTTATATACTGTGAAGTAGAAATCTCCTGCATTGCTATCTCTGGTGATGGTTTTATTTGTGGCGTCCCAGTATAAGTCGTAAGCTAGACTGGCGGGGTGTAAATGCCCTAGAGTATCAATGTTCACATTGTACTTCACAGCCGTGTAGCGACTGCTCGTCTTATCGAAAATATACTTGGTAATGGTGATTTTCTCTGCGGGCTTGCTGGCTGTCACCTCGTCGAGCGAGTAGCCTAAGCCCACAGGGGTGGCATAGTCGGGATCTTGAGCAGTCAAATGAGAGAGTGTGGGCTTTTCTAGCAGGAGCTTGGCCGCCGACTCATCGGCTGCATCGGTGGGGATGATCACCACGCCTTTCGCGTGGAGCTGAGGGAGCGTGTAGCTCATGACAAGCGCACTAGCCGCAAAAAGCAGGGAGCGCAGAG
>CAYJJA010000171.1:0-3222 GCA_964370355.1 uncultured Akkermansia sp.
ATGATGGCTTGCCGCTGCTCACGGCCGCCCCTACGCCCGATCAGTTGGCCGCCGTGCCTCACCACCTCATTGCTTGTCTCCAGCTCTGGGATGAGCATGACGCGTCGGCTCACGCTCGTATGGCTCACGCCGCTATTGAGGATATTCGCTCCCGTGGGCGCGTTGCTATTGTGACGGGGGGCTCTGGTTTGTACGTGCGTTTCATTTCTCATGGGGCTTCTGAGGCTCCCCCATCTGATGCGGGGCTTCGCTCCCAGCTAGAGTTGTTGTCCAATGAGGAGCTTGTCGAGCAGTTCCGCGCTCTCGATCCAGAGGGCTTGGCTGTGACTCCTGTGCAGAATAGGCGTTATCTGGTGCGCAATCTGGAGATGGTGCTGCTCAGCGGGCGGTCTTTGCTGTGTTGGCGTCAGAATTGGGCTCAGAAGGAGCCGCTGGGGCGCGGCTGGGTATTGCACTCGGAGGTGGCCTCTCTGGATGCTCGTATAGCCCAAAGATCGCAAGAGATGCTTGATGCTGGTCTGTGTGAGGAGTATGTCGAGGCTCGTGCTATGCTGGATGCGGCAGGAAGGGATTTTTCTAATACGGCTCGCAAGACGCTGGGCTTGTCGCTGCTCGAGGGCTTGCTACGTGAGGAGATGGATCGCGAGGAGTTCGTACGCTTACTTGCTTTGCAGACGCGCCAGTATGCAAAGCGCCAGCGTACTTGGCTGCGTCGCGAGTCTTGGCTCCAAGCTGTGGATTGTTCTTCGCTGTCTAGGGAGGCAGCTTTGGATTCTGTGATGGCTGATTTGTGTGTATGATCTTTGTTCTACATGGAACATTTTTACTCAAAAAGTCTTTGTCTAGAGCTGTCATAGCAGCCTGTAGGGGGATTTTCTGTCTTGATCTCCTAGATCCTTGTGGTAGCATGGTGTGATGCACGCTGTATTTTCTGCTATCTGTGTTGCGATGCTCTCGACTTGCTTGTTTGCCGCGCCTCTTGCTTCTCCTTCTCCTAGCTCTCCTCCTGCTCTCCCTCCCCCACCCGAGCTGCTGAAAAAGGGCGAGGCGGGTGATGTTGCCTCCCAGATCGAGCTGGCGCGGTTCTATTCCAAGAGTGAGTCCTATAATGAGATGCTGATGTATTCGTGGTACTTGAGGGCTGCTCGTCAGGGCAATGTTGGGGCGCAGGCGACTGTGGGCTTTCTCTTGACTCAGGGAGTGGGTACGCCAGAGAATATGACGGCTGCGATTCATTGGTTGGAGCTGGCGGCAGCTCAGGGCGATCTCGATTCGCAGCTGCTGCTGGGGACGCTGTATCTGCGCGGTGAGGATGGTGTGCCGCGCCTGACGCGTCTGGCCTTTGATTACTTTGGTAAGGCGGCGCAGCAGGGCTCGGCTCAGGGGCAATTGATGCTTGCTGTGTGCTACGAGAATGGGATTGGCTGTGACCAGTCCACGCCCGACGCGCGTGTGTGGGCTCAGAAGGCGGCGCAGCAGGGCGATTTCCGCGCGCTGACTATGCTGGGTGATTGGGTGCGTGACGGTGTTCTACATGGAACAAATTCACTTAAAAAGACTTACTCCCCTGACGCAGATGCTCAGGCTCGTCCTTATTATCTCGAGGCGGCTTTGCGTGGTGGAGGGCGCGCTCACTATGAGCTAGCGCTTGCTGCGCGTCGTGAGGCTGAGGCGCAGGGCGTGGATGATGCTCTCTTTCGCGAGCAGTACTTTCAGGCGCTAGAATTGGGCGTGGAGGCAGGAGATGTGCTTGCGCTCTACGAGCTCGCGATGTGCTATGAATGGGGCTATGGTGTGGAGGTAGATGTACCCTATGCGGCGCAGCTGATGGCAGATGCCGCAGCGATGGATTATGAGCCCGCGCGTTATCAGCTGCTGCGCATGATGTCGCTGGGTGTGGGTGTCTCTGCGTCGCTGCTCGATGAGTATTCGTGGCTGTATCTGTAGGGTATTTCTTATTCTTTTGGCGTAGCTAGTGCGAGAAAATGGTTGCGACCTTGTACTTAGAATCCCCTTATCAAGCCTTCCTTTTGTTGGGCGAAAAATCTTGTTTTCCCCAACAAAAGGAAGTACATGCTCCTCAGCAGCTTTTCTGAGAACTGCTACGCAGACCCTTGTTCTCTCATTAACGGCTGCCAGAGTAGTAACTCGATTAGCAAAGATTGTCTACGAGCAGTCCGTATACAGTCTGCGATTGAACAGATTGAGGCGAAGCGAGAGAGACGCTGCTCGAATGAATCAATCTGCTGCGTCTCGACTTGGCGCGCAGCTTGAGTCGGATTGGGAAATGATGGGCTCCAGCTCATGAAGTATGCAAGGCGTCGTCGCTGCATTAACTCGAGCCATAGTAATAAGTGAGCATTGCTGAGCTGTGTTGTGATTTGAAACTGCTAGTAACGAGGATGAGAGGGCTGTTTAGCTAGTTGTATGTTTGTTTATTGTGGAATTAATTTATCCTTTTTATGTGATGTAATATTCAATAGTATTCAAGAGGCTTACTATCTGTGTATTCTTTTAGGTCTGTCAGATTAGGGCTTTCGATCGAGCGAAGAATATAGCTTTTTATGAGCACTTAGAAAGTGTTCCATATGGAACATAGTCATATCGACAATTGATAAATCTTGCTGCCGTAGATTTATACAGTCTTTCCTTAAAAAATGTTCCATATGGAACACTGAATCTACTATGGAGCTCCTTTGAGTTTGGTGCTACACGATTATCCGAAATTAATAGTGTAATTAATGAGCATGCCTAGATGAAACTAGCTAATAACGGTGGGGTTCTGGGGTTCTGGGTAGGGCTAAGCTCGTCTGATCGGGAAAGGGTGCTTAGAAAAACAGTGCCAAAACGGACTCTTTGTTTCATAGGGAGAATTCAATTTCTCTCTCTTTCTCTCTCTCTCTCTCTTATTACTTTGGCAGGAGTTAATGCAGGAGCAGCGGCTTGCGTACTTGATTAGATAGAGCCCGTCAAGTCACAATCTGGCACAAATTACATGCCAATTTGAGACGAAGCATGAGGCTGAGGATACGAGCTTTGCTCGCCCCTTCGGGGACTTCCTCAGCATCCTGCCTTGCAGGAACGTTCGAGAAGTATCTCTCACTAGCTTCGTCTCAATCTGCTCTATTGCAGATTGTACAGATTGTTCCTTGACAGTCTCTATCTAATCAAGTTAAGGGTATGTACTTCCTTTTGTTGAATGAAAAATATGATTTTTCACCC
>CAYJJA010000172.1:0-358 GCA_964370355.1 uncultured Akkermansia sp.
CCAGCGTGACAGGCTGGTGCTCTAACCAAACTGAGCTACCACTCCTTGGTATCGACCGCACAGGATATTGACTTGCTTACAACTCAATCTTCCATCTCCTTGTCGTGGAGCCCTCCGTTTCCAGTGGGGTGCGAAGAGATTATATAGGAAGTTGAACAGGAATGCAAGCATTTTTCTTCATCACTTGAGAGAAAAAATAAAAAACTAATCAAACCAGCAATCATCATACTGATTTCAAACGATTTAAAAAATAAGACATGTGCCAAATATCTCTAACGCGAGACACTAGAAAGCCTCAGTCGCACGACTGAGGCTTTCTAGTGATACGAAGCGGACGGGGCTCGAACCCGCGACCCCC
>CAYJJA010000172.1:368-3149 GCA_964370355.1 uncultured Akkermansia sp.
CCAGCGTGACAGGCTGGTGCTCTAACCAAACTGAGCTACCACTCCTTGGTATCGATCGCACAGGATATTGACTTGCTCGCAACTCAATCTTCCGTCTCCTTGTCGTGGAGCCCTCTGTTTCCAGTGGGGTGCGAGGACATTATAGGGAAATCCTAATAACTACGCAAGCTTTTTTTTGCATTTTCTTGCATTTTTTTAGGAAAATTTTATTATTTTATTTAGTATCAGTATTTTATTGATCAGAATCACTCTGCACCTATCTCGACGAGCCTATTAATTTCTAGCCCCGATATGATCCTGCATTCGCCATGAGCATCACGCAGAATGGGATAACCGCGCTCATCCACACCACAGAACCACCCCGTATGGCGCGCATCATCTGTAATAGCGACTACAGGGCGTTCACCAGCCCAGGCTTCTGAAAGGTCTGACTCTAGCCCAGCCATCCCCTCGCTGAGGAAGAGATCATACACGTCCACTATGCACTCTCCTAGACTATCACGAAACTCCTCTATACTAGGGCAGCTCCCCGACGTGATATCCCGTAACCTTACGACAGGATCGCTCGTCTTACCTCGCAGTGACAAGACATCATTATACATATTCAGCCCTATGCCCAGCGAAGCAACCGTAGCCGAGGGACGCTCGACGAGTATGCCGCCTAGCTTCGCTGGGCATACGAGTAGATCATTAGGCCAGCGTAGTCGCACTCCTTCTATATGATAGCGACGTAGAGCGCGCATCACAGCAACTCCTGTTAACAGAGGAAGCTGTCCCCAGTCTAAATCCAGTTCTTTGCGAATCGGCACATTATAACATATCCACAGCCCACCACGCTCTCCAAACCAGGTGCGCTGGAAGCGGCCACGTCCTGCGCGCTGTAGAAGCGCCTGCACTCCTTGCCACGCTGGAAGTGCGCGCGCGGGATAAAATGTACTATCGCACTCTTCTAATATAGTATAGCTCCACGTCGTATTCATGTCGCTAGTGTAGCATGAGTGCTTTCTATTCGCTATACTTTTATGTCTAAAGAGCATTTTGCATGATGAACAACAAGACCGGTAATATTATATAAAATCATCAACTTTTGTTTATTATTTCTGTTACAAAAAGCGTTTTAAACGTCATACAACAAATTATATACAAATTCTTTCCTTATCATTTTAAAATGAGTATGATGCATATTGCTATTTAAATTGAATTTAAATAACAAAAAATAAGTATGTAAATAATTATTTCATTTTCTAGTGAAATAACATAAAAAAAATAGCGCAGATAATAATGATAATCATTTTATATTTAGTGGTTAATCTGGTGTACCACTTTTTGTATATACGAATTGCTTGGCTGCGTATTTTAAAAAAGAAAATGGAAAAATGCCAATGTGTTAATTCAGTAAAAAGTCTACGCATTGAAAATAAGCACTTATGTATTTTTCAAAAAAATTATTTTTAAGTTCTAAATTAGCTAAATTCATCTAAAAAAATCCTCACTTGCACGAGAATAACGGAATCATTTTCGACGACGCGCTTGGGTGACTGAGCCACGCCTCTGCTCAGGCGCGGGATTCTGACTCACTGCTGTTTTTTTTAGTTTGTTTATGAAGGGAATTATGCTAGCCTAAGCGCATGAAATATCTAGCCATCACCCTCGCTTCGCTCGCGATCCCTCTACTCTCTTCCTGCTCTTACATGCAGCTGCACAAGAATGTAGAGCAGTATGGTGATTACTACGAAGGATTCGAAGCGGATGAACCTCAGATTGTCTACGAGAGCAAAGGGAAGTGGTACTTGAAGGGGAAGAAGTACCATCTACGCTACGATTACCCCCTTATCTATGACACGGTGTTCTTAGAAGGTGGTAAACCTCAGCTCGTGCATGTAGGCCCCAGCCTCGGTGATGCCTATCTAGAAATTTCCCACGGCACCTCCATCGCCTTGAGAGAGCGCAGCGGGTATGCGACTCTGCCTATCTTGCAGCGCGAGCTTCAAGAGATAGGCTCAACACCTCTCGATTCACTGGCGAGTAATGCTATCGAGTATAAGGTACACGCAGAAATCCCCCATGCAGACCATCCCATTCGTGTCACGCATGCAGAGATCCATACGAATAGAAGCAGCCTGACGACGACTCTATCCTACGCGACGCTCGTCTTCGTGGACATTCCTGGTACACTCGTTTACAATATCGCGATACCTGTCATGGCTCCCTTCTATTTCTTCTCGGATACTTACGAGGATTTTACCAAAGGGCATTTCGAGTAGAATGAGTTGTGGAGTTCTTCACCGTGCTCTGTGAATTTCCTGTTAATAACTTGTGAATTCAGCTGTGAATAAGCACTTCCCCACATTTGGCTTACGCTTTCTCACATATTTATTCACAGGGGTAATTTTAATATCAAACTTATTTTCAATCACTAATATCCCTTACTCACTTATTCACTCTCCTTATGATGATGAATTTAAATTTAAATTCTTATACTTATCATATATAGCGTCTGAAATCACTCCACCGTACAGCCATGAATCAAGCATCCCTAACAGCAGCTGAAGACGAGCATTGGATGGGCGTAGCCCTCGACCAAGCTCGTCGCGGACTAGGGCTCACCAGTCCGAATCCACCCGTGGGTGCTGCCATCGTGCAGTACCTAGGCGACAGCGAGAAGAGCTGGCAGCTCATCGGAGCCTCCTATCATGAATGCGCAGGAGAGGCGCATGCAGAGCGTCGCGCATTACAAGTGGCGAGGGAAGCGGGCTATGATGCAGAAGCACTCATTGGAGC
>CAYJJA010000173.1:0-3124 GCA_964370355.1 uncultured Akkermansia sp.
GCGAGTGCCGCTGCTACGAATCCCGAGCAGAGGGGATGGGGGGCATTGGGGCGGCTCTGGAACTCGGGGTGGTACTGGCAGGCGATGAAGAAGGGATGATCCGCTAGCTCGACGACCTCGACGAGTCCTGTCTCGGGATTGGTCGCGGAGAGGATGAGTCCTGCGGCTTCCAATGCCTCGCGGTAGTCGGGGTTGAACTCATAGCGGTGGCGGTGACGCTCGCTGAAGATCTCTACATCGTTGTAGAGCTTTGCACAGAGACTGCCCGCCTTGGGCTCGGCGGTGTAGGCACCGAGGCGCATCGTGCCGCCTTTTTTGTTGACCTTCTTTTGGGCTTCTTGGAGGCAGATGACGGGATTGCTCGTCCCTGGGGAGAACTCGATAGAGTTCGCATCGCTGAGTCCGAGGACATTGCGGGCGTACTCGATGACGGCTATCTGCATACCGAGACAGATGCCCATGAAGGGGATCTTGTTCTCACGGGCGTACTTGACCGCCTCGATCTTGCCTTCTGTCCCGCGATCGCCAAAGCCACCGGGGACGAGGATAGCGTCCATGTCGCCGAGATGCTTGGCGACCCCCTCTTCCGTCTGAAGATCCTCGGCATTGACGCGGGTGATCTCCACACCGCAGTCATTGCTCGCCCCTGCATGGGTGAAGCTCTCGTAGATGGATTTGTAGGCGTCTTGGAGGGCGATGTACTTGCCCACCACGGCGATTTTCACACGGTGCTTGGGCGAGACGACGCGCTTGACAAATTGCTGCCACTGCTCCATCTTGGGCTTGGGTATGGTGAGTCCGAGTACCTCAGCGACGATGCGATCGAGCTTGTCGCGGCCCAGATCGAGCGGGCATTCGTAGATGCTATTATCGACGTCGCGGCATTCGACGACGTTCTTGGGGGAGACGTTGCAGAACATGCCTATCTTGCTCTTCTCCTCTTCGGAGAGCTTGCTGCGCTCGGTGCGGCAGACGATGACGTCGGGATGCAGGCCTATCTCGCGCAGCTTGGCAACACTTTGCTGCGTGGGCTTCGTCTTCACCTCGCCTGCGGCCGAGATGTAGGGCAGCAGCGTGACGTGGATGAAGCAGCAGTTGTGCCGTCCGACCTCGAAGGTGAACTGGCGTATCGCCTCAAGGAAGAGATAGCCCTCGATGTCGCCCACCGTACCGCCTATCTCGGTGATGATGAGGTCGCACTGCTTGTTGGCCTCAGTGAGCTCATAGAGGCGCTGCTTGATCTCGTCGGTGACATGCGGGATGTATTGGACGGTCTTGCCGAGGTAGACGCCCTTGCGCTCCTTGCTCAGCACCTGCTCAAAGACCTTCCCACTCGTGAGATTGTTGAGTCGTGAGAGCTCGCAGTGGACGGAGCGTTCGTAGTGGCCGAGATCGAGATCGGTCTCCGCTCCGTCGTTGAGGACGTAGACCTCACCATGCTGGAAGGGGCTCATCGTGCCGGGGTCAACATTGAGATAGGGGTCGAACTTTTGCATCGTGACCTCCAAGCCACAATGCTCCAGTAATGTTCCCAGCGATGCTGCCACGATACCTTTTCCGAGTGAGGAAACCACACCGCCTGTGACAAATATGTACTTCATAGAGACAATTGATAAACGTGTTTCCGTGAGCCTATCAGACTTCCCCTGCTACGTCCAGCTTTTGCGCGTGATTTTGGTAGATTTTTTTTGTCACAGCTGCTCATTTGACCTCCCTTTCAAAGAAGCCTATGAGGTAGCTAGGGCTGAGCAGCTCACTGGTGATGGCGGGCTGCTGTCCATTTTGATAAAGCACGTTGACAGGGATGGAGGTGCGCTTCAGACGCTGGAGCTCCTCGTCGATGGCTGCATTGGGGCGCGTCTTGTCGGCGCGCATGAGGACGATGCCGAGCTTCTGAATCTTGTCGTAGACGGCGTCGTTGTAGCCTACCTTCTTGTTGTACTGGCAGGTAGCGCACCACTTCGCAGTGTAGTCCACATAGACGGGCTTGCCCGCGTCGAGGGCTGCCTGCATGGCGGCAGGGCTCCATGTCTCCCACTGGGGACGTGAGGCGAGCTCCTCCGCGCTGGGCTCGGGGCGGGGGATGCTCATGATGACACCGCTGACCAGCAGGAGCAGCGCACAGATACCGCCTATGATGCGGGTGCTCTTGTCGCGGTAGATGGCGCACCAGCGACCGTAGACCCAGAAGGCACAGCCCACGATGACGAATCCGATGAGGATGATGTCCATGCTATCCAGATGCGCTTCGGGGATGAAGGCGAGGTAGGTGACCATGAGCCATGCGACGGCGGCAAAGAGGAGGAAGGAGAGCCCCTGCTTCAGCGACTCCATCCATGCCCCAGGGCGGGGGAGGAAGCGTACAAAGGAGGGGAAGATCCCGATGATGATGTAGGGCAGTGAGAGACCTAGTGCCATAAAGCTCATCGCCGCGAGCAACCAGAGGGCGGGCATGGAGAGCGCGGCAGGGAGCGCTCCACCGAGGAAGGGCGCACTGCAAGGGGTGGCGACGACCGTGGCGAGAAGTCCTGAGAAGAAGGATCCCGAGAGTCCCTTTTTCTTTTGCAGCTCCTGACCCGCACCCGTAGCGGAGACACCGAGCTCAAAGACACCGTACATGCTCAGTCCCATGACAAAGAGTAGCATGATGAGCACGTAGACTATCCATGGATTCTGCATCCAGACGGCCCAGGTACGCTCGGAGGAGCCAGTGTCATTCAGCAGGACATTGAGCCACTCAGACCAAGGGATTGTCGAGAGCGTGCCAATCTGGGAGAGGATGATGAGGATGAGTGAGAGCACCCAGAAGGAAAAGAGAACCCCCGCGACAAAGGTGTAGGAGTGCAGGAAGATCTTGCGACGTGAGCCGCCTGCGAGCTCGACAAAGCTCATGATCTTCAGCCCGATGACGGGGAAGACGCAGGGCATGAGGTTCAAGATGAAGCCACCGATGAAGAGACCGCCGACCACGGTCCAGAAGTTGCTCGGCATCGCGGAGGCGGAGGCGGCACTCGATGCCTTGCTGACGCTGTGCTTGGCGACATCGTCGATCGTGAGCTTCATGTGCTTGTCGTCGTAGATGAGGATGCCCTTGAGCTGCTTGATGGGGCTGCCGACTACGGGG
>CAYJJA010000174.1:0-3116 GCA_964370355.1 uncultured Akkermansia sp.
ACACAGTCTCTTTGAGTTTCTCAACCCTGGACTGCTCGGCGGTGAGGCGAGCTTTCGCAAGATGCTACGCGAGATGGGGACAGACTACACGACGCTGCGCCGTCTGATACGCCCCTTCATCCTGCGTCGCCTCAAGAGTGATCCCAAGCTCCTGCCTGAGCTCCCCCCGCGCAGCGAGAAAGCCGCCTACTGCACCCTCACCCCTGAGCAAGCACGCCTCTATGCCCGTGAGGTGGAGCACATGCAAGCCCTCATCCATGAGCCCGACGCTCGCACGCGCCTCGCGCTCATCCTGCCTCTGCTCACGCGATTCAAGCAGATCTGCAACCATCCCGCCCTCTACCTCGGTGAGCCCCACTTTGACCCTGAGCGCAGCGGCAAGATGCAGCGCCTTGCACTGCTGCTGCGCCAGCTCGCGGCTCAGGGCGAGCCCTGCCTCCTCTTCACCCAATACCGCAGCATGGTCGAGCTGCTTCTCGACATGGGGCGCGACATCTATGGCAGCGCGGGACTCGCCCTCCATGGTGGCACGCCCATCTCAGAGCGTCAAAAGCTCGTCAAGCAATTCCAAGAAGCAACAGGTCCCCCCTTCATCGTCCTCTCCCTCAAGGCAGCGGGCACAGGGCTCACCCTCACCAGAGCACGGCACGTCATCCACGTCGATCGCTGGTGGAATCCCGCCGTGGAAAATCAAGCCAGCGACCGCGCCCATCGCCTCGGCCAGCGACAGGCCGTCGTCATCCACCCGCTCATCACACGAGGCACCATCGAGGAGAACATCCACCGCATGCTCTACGAAAAAAAGAAAATGGCAGACGATCTCCTCCAAGATGGTCTCGAGCATGCGCTACTCAAGCTCTCTGCAGAAGAGCTGCTTGAGCTCTGCCATCTGCGTGCCTAGCCCCCAAAGGGGCAGTCGCGCGGCGGCTCTTATGCCCGATTGGGACTTGACAGAGCCTGGCAAATCGGGTACACAAGTCATGCAAAATAGGATTTTTTAAACAGAGACGCAATCACGCCTTGCAACTTTCGTCTAACTCAGTATAATAGGAAGCGGATGAAGTGTAGCTTTCTCACCAATACCTTGTTACTAGCACTCACCATGCCTCACGCAACTGGTGAGTCACAGACATCACTACCTGTTCATATTGAGGAGATTTCTCCCAATCAAGACGTCATTCTTCCCTCCGTGAGTGATGAAGAAATCAGCGAGGATATTCCCCTTGAGCTGCAAAGAGAGCAGACAGTCCCCGCCCCCACGCCCAATGACCTAGCAGCGACACAGTCGTCGCTACCGAGCATTGAGAGTGTGAGTCGAGACATCTTCCTTGGCACGCAAAAACTCTGGATTCTGCTCAGTCAAATTGATAGCAAAAAAGAAGCTGACGCGGCCGCAAAAGAGTTTCTTGATCTCACCCGCGAGCTCATACGCCTCGACATGCTACTCAGCGACATTGAGCAGCAAAATCCCGACGCCGAAGATAGCGGACTCACCGATAGCATTGTTGAGGGCTACCGCGCCGTTGATGCCGAGTTTATCAGCCTCTACAAGGTGCGTTGCTTTGGCTCGGAGGAGCTCTACCAAGCCTTTGAGGACTTGAAGGGGACGAATTTTTTTAACACCTCCACACTCCCCAGTAATCACCCCGTTCTCCCCAAGCTCAATGCCAACGAGGAGCAATCGGAGCTCGCGCGTCTCAAGCAACTCATCGCTCCCGATACAGCTATACTCAAGCATCTGAGCCTGATAGATAGCAGCAAGAGTGCTGATATCCAGTGCAGAGCCATCATCCCCCATCTACAAAAGCTAGAGACCCTGCGCCCCCCTACACGCTATCTCTACCGATACTTCACCCGTACGAATGGGAAGCACTACAGCAGCACACAGATGCATCTCCAGCGACTACTCTGGGATATGCGCACTGAGTATGTACGCATAGCGGCTTTGCCTCTCAACCCAGAGGAAGACTCCCACGAGCTGCTCGCCCATACGCTCGACGAGCTCTATTACAATCTCGAGGTCACGCACCACTATTGGTTTAAGGTCGTCTTTGACAATTCCTTCATCCTCGACATGGACGCAGCCTTCCGCGAAAGCGAGCTGCTCTTCCAGAATACCTCCTTCTAAAATCCCCTCTCAACAAGATTCCCCCATGCCCATCTCTGATTATCTCGTCACCATCGGTCTAGAAGTACACTGCCAGATAAAAACCAACACCAAGATGTTTTGCAGCTGCCAAGCAGGCTTTGGCTATGAGCCCAATAGCTGCGTCTGCCCCACCTGCCTCGGCATGCCTGGAGCACTGCCTGTGCTCAACGAATACGCCATCGAGCGCACGCTGCTCACGGGGCTCATGCTGGATTGCAGCAATCCTGAGCTCTCCAAGTGGGATAGGAAGAACTACTTCTACGCCGACATGCCCAAGAACTATCAGACCAGCCAGCTCGATCTCCCCCTCTGCCTCGCGGGACGCGTGCCGCTCTACTCCTGGGCCTTCCCCAAAAGTGCCAAGATCAGCTCCGAGGGACCTATCGTGCGCTACGTCGAGCTCGACCATATCCACCTCGAAGAAGACGCCGCCAAGCTCACTCACTACCCCAGCTATTCACTGGTAGACTACAATCGCGGCGGCACCCCCCTCATGGAGATCGTCTCCGCCCCCGACATCAACAGTGCGGACGAATGCTACGCCTACCTCAAGAGCCTCCAGCAAATCCTCAAGGCGGGTGCCATCTCCGATGCCGATATGGAGAAGGGACAGATGCGCTGCGATGTAAATATCTCGCTGCGCCCCAAGGGTCAAGAAAAACTGGGCGAGAAAATCGAGATGAAAAACATCAACTCCATCTCAGCGGCGCGGCGTTCCATCCTCTTTGAAATCGCCCGTCAAGCCGACGAGCTCGATCGCGGCATCGCCCAGATCCAATCCACGCGCCGCTGGGACGACGAGCGCGGCGAGAGCATCGTCATGCGCACCAAGGAAAACGCCCACGACTACCGCTATCACACCTGCCCCGACCTCCTCCCCGTCCACCCCGCCCCCCTCTTGGCACGCGTCAAAGACCATCTCCCCGAGCTCCCCGATGCGCTCCAGCAACGCCTCATCGCGCAGTAT
>CAYJJA010000175.1:0-3068 GCA_964370355.1 uncultured Akkermansia sp.
TACCACATTTTTGTGAGTTTCTCGAAAAAGAGCTGCTTAGCCTAGCTAGGCCGCCTTTTTGAGAGCTCGCAGTCGCCCCCTCACACGGGGGCGTGGATTGAAACTACAGGTGTTTGAAAGCTTGGAACCACAATGCTAGTCGCCCCCTCACACGGGGGCGTGGATTGAAACACCATAAATAGATACAACTTGAGCCGTATATCTGTCGCCCCCTCACACGGGGGCGTGGATTGAAACGGCGTCCTGTAAAGGCTCAAGCCCGAACTGCGTGTCGCCCCCTCACACGGGGGCGTGGATTGAAACAAAACACACCGCGAAGATTATGAAAAAAGAAAGAGTCGCCCCCTCACACGGGGGCGTGGATTGAAACCATAGCCGGCGAACGTCCGTACACATCGCCGCTCGTCGCCCCCTCACACGGGGGCGTGGATTGAAACTCATATTTACATGATTTTTGGCAGGACTCCACCGTCGCCCCCTCACACGGGGGCGTGGATTGAAACACTTCATCGCAAAGTTTTGTTAAAGCCTTTCTTGTCGCCCCCTCACACGGGGGCGTGGATTGAAACAGAATCCAGCAGGATTTGAGCAAGACATTAAATGTCGCCCCCTCACACGGGGGCGTGGATTGAAACCTTTCTTGGCTTGATGTTTTGCAAGAGGTAGTGTCGCCCCCTCACACGGGGGCGTGGATTGAAACTATACTTCTAAGGCCACCAAGACCCAACATGCCAAGTCGCCCCCTCACACGGGGGCGTGGATTGAAACTATACCAAGACCACAACCACACTTGCACGAAAACGTCGCCCCCTCACACGGGGGCGTGGATTGAAACACACCTTTGTCGGTAACGCTTGGGCTACCCACTAAGTCGCCCCCTCACACGGGGGCGTGGATTGAAACTTTGCTTGTTTGCCGGCTGCCGGCTCACGCTCTCGTCGCCCCCTCACACGGGGGCGTGGATTGAAACTTTGCGTATTAACGAAGAAGACTTCACAGGCATTGTCGCCCCCTCACACGGGGGCGTGGATTGAAACTGGTGGTGTTGCGGCTGTCACGGCATCGGCAGAATGTCGCCCCCTCACACGGGGGCGTGGATTGAAACCATCACATAACCCCTTCGAGCGTCCCGACGATGGTCGCCCCCTCACACGGGGGCGTGGATTGAAACTCTGCCCTCTAATATCTCTTTAACGGTCGTTTTAGTCGCCCCCTCACACGGGGGCGTGGATTGAAACCCACATTTGGTAAGCTTGGCGGTTTAATTGGTGGGTCGCCCCCTCACACGGGGGCGTGGATTGAAACGGGGTTATGACAATCGGGACACCCGCGAGAGCATCCGTCGCCCCCTCACACGGGGGCGTGGATTGAAACCATGAAGGATGCTGTAGCAATTACCGGCTTTGGTGTCGCCCCCTCACACGGGGGCGTGGATTGAAACTTTGCACTTGAAAAAACCAAATTGCCGTGGCGTGTCGCCCCCTCACACGGGGGCGTGGATTGAAACATATATTGTGTAGTAACCATGTCCAGCACGGCGGGTCGCCCCCTCACACGGGGGCGTGGATTGAAACTACCGTTTAGTGCGGCTGTGCCTACATATGAAGTGTCGCCCCCTCACACGGGGGCGTGGATTGAAACATTGCCATAAGCTGACCACCATGGTGTATAAGAGGTCGCCCCCTCACACGGGGGCGTGGATTGAAACTTGCTCAAACACGCAATCAATATACGTGAGATTGGATCGCCCCCTCACACGGGGGCGTGGATTGAAACAAAATACTTGCGGCAAGGCCTACGCTTATGGGGGTCGCCCCCTCACACGGGGGCGTGGATTGAAACTGCGAGGTGCTGTGCATGATACTTTGCAAAACCTGTCGCCCCCTCACACGGGGGCGTGGATTGAAACTTGTGAGGGAACATAGCGTCCACAATCGGAGAAGGTCGCCCCCTCACACGGGGGCGTGGATTGAAACATTGATAAAGTAGCCGAAGGCATTGCATGGCTTGTCGCCCCCTCACACGGGGGCGTGGATTGAAACGCTATCCGTGCGCATGTCTATATGCCAGCCTTGGGTCGCCCCCTCACACGGGGGCGTGGATTGAAACTGGAATGCCACGGTAACATCACCAGTGGTGCCAGGTCGCCCCCTCACACGGGGGCGTGGATTGAAACTTGTGTAAAGTTTGCGTCCTCACCTGTGAAATCAAGTCGCCCCCTCACACGGGGGCGTGGATTGAAACGCACATCCACGTTTACGAAGGCGTGAAAGGTGGCGTCGCCCCCTCACACGGGGGCGTGGATTGAAACCGAATAACACACTTGTACAAAACCACTGTGCCGGGTCGCCCCCTCACACGGGGGCGTGGATTGAAACAATTTGTAGGCTAAAGTTTTCTACAAGCTCGCAAGTCGCCCCCTCACACGGGGGCGTGGATTGAAACGCCATTTCCTGCATAATATCTAATAATTTCATAAGTCGCCCCCTCACACGGGGGCGTGGATTGAAACGACTCCATAACAAGTGCAGGTGACGACTGCTTGCGTCGCCCCCTCACACGGGGGCGTGGATTGAAACCGCGCCATGCCCTGCTTTATTTGCGATTGGGAATGTCGCCCCCTCACACGGGGGCGTGGATTGAAACGACGCATCGTGGAAAATGGGAAATGAAGTAACACGTCGCCCCCTCACACGGGGGCGTGGATTGAAACACAGTACACAGCCCAGCCAATCGCGCCACCGTGTGTCGCCCCCTCACACGGGGGCGTGGATTGAAACCAGCCGCTAAGGTAAAGGAATTTACTGCAACCGGTCGCCCCCTCACACGGGGGCGTGGATTGAAACGATGAAGACAGTGGGCAGACCCTCAACGAGCTTAGTCGCCCCCTCACACGGGGGCGTGGATTGAAACAATGAAGGAGTAGCATTAACAGGTAACACCGCTGTCGCCCCCTCACACGGGGGCGTGGATTGAAACTAAGGCTATGCCAAACAATGCGGTTTCTATCGTCGTCGCCCCCTTCACGGGGGCGTGGATTGAAACTGCATATTCATAAAGATTATAAA
>CAYJJA010000176.1:0-3046 GCA_964370355.1 uncultured Akkermansia sp.
GGGCTTCATGAAGATTGTCTCCCTTGCACCTGAGGTGCTCTAAGAGACAAGCTAGTACAAGCTAATTAAAAAGCCGCTCCTTCATCACGAAGGAGCGGCTTTTTACGAGGATAAGTCAGAGACATGAAGTCAGCCTCCCATGATAGTAGGTGTGGCTCGCGTGGTGAGAAAGCGATGCGCCTTCCAAGTAAATCTGTAAAGATGCAGCACTGCTCAAACCTAAGACTTCGCTATACCCGAAGCACTGGTCTCAAGTCGGGTAAATAGGGCAGCTGACCTCGTTTACCTGCGCCTAAGAGGGTGGTATGATAACTGAATGTGACCACCTATGGAGTGACGCAGTAAGAGCGCGCTTTGAGAGCAAGGCGCGGGAGAGAAGCTCTAGGCTCTATTAAGCTCTACTCTGCTGGAGGCTGATATCCGGGAATCTGTTGTGCATTGCTATCCCAGCCACGCTTTTCTAATTCGTTGATGAGCTCCTGCTCTGTCCAGAATCGCTGGTCTCGTAGATTTGCGCCGATTTCTCGGCTATTATTCTGCGTGCCCATAGCATTGAGATGATGAGTCGTATCGGCTATGAGATTTGCGTCTGTTTCAATGCCCATCTGCTTGTCGTACAAGACAGGGATTCCCATGCGCGTAAGCTGTAGAGAAATCCATAGTGTGAATGACTGTGCTGACTTCTTGCCGTAGACACGTGGCATCATCGCAATAATGCGTATTTGATGCGTATTGCAATATTTGATAACTCGCTGTAAGCCTACTTTTACATCATCATGCAAGTTAAAGTTTCCAAGTGATTTTCCACCATATTGTAGGAAGATGGGTAAAAGGTTATGTTCTTTACGCGTGATCTCCATCCAGCCCGATGGGTGTATGATACTATGCTTGTCATAGGCATAGCGCTCTCCTTCTTCGCTAGTAAGATTCTTAGCGAAATGAGACGCTAAACCAAGCGAACCTCCGCCAAAAGGGCTTAAGAAATTACCTCGGTGAAAATTAAGGATAGGGCTTTGGTAGATTGCGAGTCCCTTCTGCTTTAATAACATCTTGGCTCCCATGGGGGGGAGTGTTGATTCAAGCGTTTTCACCATGAGTTCTAGCTCCATCGCGACAATGAGCGTGTCCTGTGGTTTTAGATGAGTTAACGCTAATTCGAGATTTCCCTCCATACCGTAGCCAGCACCTAAAGATGCTAATACGATGGGAATATTATATTCATTGAGAATGAGCTGTGGATTTACTCCTGCCCGTGTAGATGAACCACCCGAGATGACGTAGGTATGAGGGTGTGTCTCACGGAGACTCTTTTCCCAGCTACTGGTCACGTCGATCAGATTACTAAAATATCTGAAGTCTCTGTTAAGATAGATACTAAAGCATACATTAGAAGCCACGCCAAGCGATAGCGCGATAAAACCGTATGTGATGAGACGTTTTAGCATAACTCAGAAAGCGAAATAGATGAACCCATTATTTGATGATGTCTGGTAGACGACAAGAAGATAAATCATCAAGAAGAATGAGAAGGGATGCGTCAATACAGTATAGACGTTTTGGTACTTTTTCTGAGACCAGAACTCAGCAATGAAGACAAGAATGCTTAATAGTAGTGCTATGATCGAAGTTGCAGAGCACGACCCTCTGCTTTTATAGGAAAGCTCTTGTATGCCTTGCAGTAAGCCATAGTTATCAGGATTAGCGATGACATGAAGCATATGCAAGAGCATATCCCACGATGTGACGTAGAAGAACATCCAGACAAAGATCATGTACATCATGGTCAGAGCCATACCAAGTGGTGCCCACATGCGCAAGCCATGCTTACGGTAGATGTTGTGAACTACGATGGCTACACCCGCGAGTAAGCCCCAGATGATAAAGTTCCAGTTCGCTCCGTGCCATAGACCAGAGATCGCGAAAACGATAAGTGTGTTAATGAACCAAAAACGCGTTCTATTCCCACCTAGTGGTATGTATATGTAGTCGCGGAACCAATTTGTCAGAGATACATGCCATCGTCGCCAGAACTCGGAGATATTAACCGCCGTGTAGGGGCTCTGGAAGTTCATCGTGAGCTTAATGCCGAGAGCGTACGCCACGCCATAAGCAGTCAAACCGTATCCGCAGAAATCAAAATAGATACGCAGGCTGAAGCAGATGTTACTATACCAGATAAAGATGGCAGATTCACCGTTGTAGACAGGTGCCACGCTCAGAGCTAGGTTGTCACCGAGCACCATCTTGAAGAATAGCCCTAGCACGATGAAACGGAGACCATGCTGGATATTATCACTGTTGTACCTAATATCAAGATTTTCCAGCTGGGGAAGCAGGTTTTCTCTGCGTTCGATGGGACCTGCCACTATCTGAGGGAAGAATGCACCGAAGTTCATGTAGTCAAGGAAGCGCGGCATGGGCATTTTACGCAGCAAGGTATCGATG
Organism: uncultured Akkermansia sp.; assembly: GCA_964370355.1. Lineage (GTDB taxonomy): Bacteria > Verrucomicrobiota > Verrucomicrobiia > Verrucomicrobiales > Akkermansiaceae > Akkermansia. The sequence goes on from CAYJJA010000176.1 coordinate 2,446, forward strand.
CAGAAGCCTGCGAGCTGGAAACTGTAGAAGGAAATGCCTACTGGGATAATAAGGTTTTTTAACGTGTCCCACTGCTGACCTAGTATGCTATTGCCGAAGAAGTAGGCATACTTATAGTACAGTAGTGGTGCGAGAAGGAGAGGAAGTAGCGCGATGAGTATAATCTTACGTGTACGCATCCCATGCCTAAGCGCATAGCGACAGCCTGCAAAGCAAGTCAGCATGACGCTGAGGAAAATAATGAGCGTCTCCCAGCTAGCCATACCTAGCAGGGTGAGGCTGATGCATAGAATAGCTATTTTATGAGCCACGCTTCTCCATGCGTCATTCTTGCGCAGCAGCGTGTTGATCGCCCATAACAGGGTAAAAAAGGGTAGAAGAACTGCCCAGAAGATGATATTCGTAAAGTCCATGGAGCTGAGTGTGTCCCACCTCAGTCGCTAATCTGAGGTGGGTGTAAGAGAAGGTGGTGGATTAAACATTGAAGCGGAACTCAACGACATCTCCATCTTGGACGACGTATTCCTTGCCTTCAATGCGAAGCTTCGCTTGCTCCTTCGCCTTCGCCATAGAGCCGCACTCGATGAGATCGGTGTAAGCG
>CAYJJA010000177.1:0-3019 GCA_964370355.1 uncultured Akkermansia sp.
CTTAAAGAATTTTTAACTTCGATCAATGTAGAACCTATGTTCTAATCGAAGGCTGCCATTATATAATTATCAGGCACGGCGTCAGATTCGTCGCGTAGAGAGACCTATTTACTATGCTAGCTGCGCTCCGTACAATTCAAGCATAAAATCGGCATACACTCGCTACGCTCTGTGGACACGCTCGCACTTTATACGACTTTTTGCTTGAGTTGTACTCTGCCATGAAGTTCAGGCATGTATCAGTTGTTAGAGAAAAAGGCACTTCGTTCTATTCCTCCAGCACCTGTACTTCCATTTATTCATGTGAGGCACGACATATTTGACGCAGATCCAATTATCTTTCTATAGTAAAGATCGATTTATTCAATTCAATAAGCACATTGAACACAATTTTGATAATTATTAGCTATTCAATAATACAATTTTAGTCAAAATTTTTCAGTACTCATCCTCGCATCATGCCCTTTTAGAGTATGGTTTGTCCGAATAAGAATCAATCATCACTTGCTTCATTATGGACTCTTCATCTATAGCTCTAATGAATTTCCCTCTTAAATTAGGGACACGCAAATGCTCATTTTCTTTAATTATTTGATAAAGAAACTTCTCATCGGCAGTCAATGAATCATGTTCGTCTCGTACTCTATCTGACATACCGTTTTTCTCATATTTCAAATGCTGTAATACCATTTCTCTTATTTGAAAAACCTGTTCTTCCGATTTCCTCATTAAGGCTATGTCATTTTTCACATTAGGCCTACTCCTATACCTATTTAATACAGTAGTAATTTGCTTGTCTTGTTCATTCGTAAATTCTCTAACCTTGATCCAAAGCAACCATAATTCGTCGAGCATTGAGTGGTATTTTGGCTCTATTTTTGTTACCTAAGTGATCTTCTCCAGCGTTTACCCAAAATAACTCATAAAAATCCATCACATCGTCGCCATTCTAACCCCAATTCACTATAGGCAAATTCTTTCAATGTTTTCAGGGAGTTTAGAGTTTCACTAATTACCGCTACGTACTGATTCTCCTTCAAGCCTGGCATTTTTGTTAATGTTTGTTTATTACTCTGAGCTTCGGCAGTATCAGCTGATGCATGATTCAACTCATGCGCCAATTCTTCACGATTATAGTTCAGCACAACATAAAAAGCGCTCATCGCTTTCTTATAGTCTAGTTTAGCTTGAATAACTTTTCCTTTGTCATCTTTAATCTCAGGTATACCTCTATCATCGTCACCTCCATCTTGAGTAAAGTGATCCGCCCACGCCATTAACTCTTCATCCTCTATAGATTCTCTTCGAGTTACAGATTGACCCATGGGAGTAATAATGTGAGCTGGTATATCATTAGCACTTCTAAAAGATACATAGTGAGCCTTGCTCCCTGGTACTGATTGAACAACGATCATCGATGATCTGGGTCTCCAAGAATCTAGTCGTTGATCGAATTTTAGACCCCCCATTGCGAGTCTTGTGTGTCCATACTCGAGCTCAGGAAAACGTAATCGCACAGGGGTGTTTTCAAGTGTATGCGGATATGTCTTTGTTGGCTCCAAATCATATTTTGAATCTTCTAATTCGTGTTTTGATGTCAATTGAATGATTTCTTCCGTTCGTTCTGGTTCATCCTTATTAAGTATGGCTTGTGCAGCTTTTCCTCCTAGTTTTCTGTACAGAATCCGCACACGCATTTCCGCATCAGCATTGCGCATATCCTTAAAACTATCCCTTGTGCCATACACATGGCTAAAAGATCTCTGAGGATCTAGTATCAGCCTATGCCATCTAGATCTCTCTAAATCATGTTTACTAGCATCAAATGGTATCTCTTCTTCGCTAGGACTTAACCGTATGGAAACAATTGCACTGTTGATCAATTTAGTTTCAAAGTTGTTTCTTCCATTACTTGTCACTGAGGGTAAATAATTGATCCGCGACCTGGCGTTGCGTAACTGCGCTGCGCTTTTTTGACGTAGATAGGCTGCATTGCCGCGGAATTTATCACTATATGAATTGAATATAGCCGACGAAGACTCAAAATACCTTTGCGCATAACTAAGCTTATCCTTCTCGGAAAGACCATCTGGGAACTTTATTGTACTAGAGTAGTTTTTAACTAAATATGCAATATGCTCTTGAGATGTAACCACTGGCTTTTGAACTTGCTCTACTGGAAAACTTTGAGTGTCATGAGTCGTGCCAGTTTCACCTAATTGAGCTGAGAGCTCGTTACTTGATTCTCTGGTTTGTACTTCTTGTAAAGACTCTGGACGCATACTCATATAAGAATGTTGTGCAATCTTTCTGGTATGCTCAGGATCTGACTCTTCCCCTATGCTATTCGCACTATCTTTAGAGTTCTGAACTTGATTGCCCTCAATAGCTCTCTCTGTAGGCTCATGCACAGATGATATAAAACCTGTACTTTCAGCTGGCATAGATGTGCTTGATAATGACGAAGGCTGGAAAGGTGCACTAGATTGATTCTCAGAAACTGGAATCGCTGATTGCCCCCTTAAAGATACCTCATTTATTTTCTCTGACAGTGTCTTGGCATTATGAAGGGGATTTTTTCCTTTTGTTATTTCAAACACGCTTTTCATTCTTTCCAAGGGAGGCAAGCTCATGATTCCTTTATAGGCTAGAGGGTCTAGCTGATCAGCAAGGATTCTCAAGCGTGTTAGACCTACAGTGCTCATTGGTGTCTGCATCTCATCAATAGGTGCTACTCTGGGCGTAGATTTAGTGTGTGCATTATTATAAGACAACCATTTCGAAGGCAAAGTGTAGGGCAGTTGAGCTTGTGGACTAGCTGGTTGAGTAACCTGAGCGTGAGCGTAGAGTGCTTTTTGGGGGTGCTCCAACTCAAGTGCTCGCTTTTCTTCTTCAAAGGTATTATTCATGCTTGTCACATAATCCGCCTTTTGCTGCATTCTATCCCAGAATTGTCTGTTGGGTGTGTCAATGATACGCTCTTCTGGTACAAAGTCGTCCTCAAAACCATCCATGAGCT
>CAYJJA010000178.1:0-2954 GCA_964370355.1 uncultured Akkermansia sp.
AATACTAACTTTCTTATCGAGTGAGGCATTCACGATACGATTCTGACGGAGTGCCCCTTTTGTTGAATGAAAAATCTTATTTTTCATTCAACAAAAAGAAGTACGCAGGTCGTCGTTGCTGCATGAACCCCAGCCAAAGCAACAGCTTGAAAAAGACCTTGTCTTTTCCTCCTCGATATAGCTCATGATTGTAGAATGTGGTATGTGTTATCTGAGGTGTTTCTTCTTTCTATTTGCTTCTTTACACGTTTGATGCAGTCTGCTATAACTTGACTATGCTTTCTTCTGATTCATTAACAGAAAATGACTCGTACTCAGATTGGATTGAGGCTTTCACAGAGAGGCTGCATAAATCCATCCCTTCTCGCTGGCCTAAAAAGGGCTTCCCTCACGTGCAGGATCAAGCGAGCATGCGCGAGTTTATTGGTCGTGTACGCTCTCACATGTACGCCTATGAAAAAGAAAAAGCAGAAAATGTCCTCCCCTCTACGCCCGAAATAGATCGTCTGCTCACTGAGATTGATGAGGCATTTGCCGAGGCGGGTGATGAGGGGGCACCCTATCTCGCTCTCGCGGGGGAGGCGTTGGATGGTTCTTATTTTCCTGAAATGCTCGATATCCTCTCAGGTCACGAAGTGAGGGGGAACTGGCGCGCGATACCTCATTGCCTGCTTTATGCTTGCGATTGTTGCTTGAGTTTTGTCGAGCCTCTGGCCTACCGTTTTCTCTTACCTGCCTATATGCGTTTTTCTCTCCTCAATGATTATAGCCCTGATATGACAGCCCACCTTGCGGCGGATAGGGAGCTGTTGGACTATCGGTTAAATAAGTTTTCCCATTTTGATGCAAGGCAGTGTGAGGTAGTGACTCGCTATATGAATTGGCATCGTCAGCATGACGGGGCGAGTTTTGATTTAGGCTGGTTGTTGCCTTGGGAGATGAAGGCTTACTTGACCCAAGACGAGCACAGCAGTCCTCAAGATTGGGTGCTAGCCCAGTATGGGGAGCTGATGCTGTGCGAGTCAAGGTGAAATGCTGCTAAAAGAGTAGCAGTAATTTGACGAAGAAGGTCATGAGGATGAGTGCCACGGGGTAGGCGGTGGCGTAGGCGATGACGGGCGACTGCATGTCGGTCTTACCTGTGATAGCTCCGAGGGCGGGCGTGGAGGTCATGCCGCCACAGATGCCGCCGAGGCTCTCGGGGAGCTTCATCTTGAAGAAGCATCGCGCGAGCACATAGCCGACGAGTAGGGGGATGATCGTGACCATTGCCCCGATGAAGAGCATGGAGAGCCCCTGCGATTGGAGGGTGGCGATGAGCTGACCGCCACCCGCGATGCCAGCTCCTGCAAGGAAGAGCATGAGGGCGAGCTCCATGACAAAGACGCGCGAGGGGCGAGGCATATAGCCGACGATGGGGCCTATCTTGCCAAAGTGTCCGAGGATGAGTGCCACGATGAGCGGCCCGCCCGCCATGCCGAGCGAGAAGCTCGCGCTATCGCCGATGGAGAATTTCACATTGCCAAGCAGGATGCCCACTGTGACACCTCCCGTGAGTGAAAGAATGTCGGTCGTGTTGAGTGCAGCGCCGCGGTGCCCGCAGGTGGCGCCGAATTTTTCTACGGCCTCAGCAGGGCCCACGACGCGTACGACATCGTTGCGCACGAGGCTTGTCTCACTGCTGGGGACGAAGGTGTGCCCGAGGCGCGTGATGCGCGAGATGACGATGCCAAAATTGCTCAGCGGCTTGAGCTCACTGAGTGTCTGCCCGCAGAGGCGGGGATTGAGCACGATGAGCTCGCTGCACTCGTCACCAAAGCTCAGGGGGTGCTGCTTGCTGCGCTCTATGTGCCCGTAAAAGCGTGATTCACGGCGCACATTGATGCGCGAGCCCACGAGGAGGAGCTCGGTGTGGGGCTCAAAGCAGTCTCCCTCTTGGAGGGGCTGCATGCGGTTATCGACGACTTTGCGCGTGATGCGGCAGAGCATCTGTCCCTCATTTTCAAAGTCGAGGATACTCTTGCCGTAGAGGTCGCTATTGGTGATGGTGACGACGCGGGCGATGATTTTTTCAGGGTTTTTGCCTTGGTCGCTTTCGGTGCTGCTTTGGCTAAAGTCTTGCTTGAGCAGGCGCGGGAGCAGCTGGACAAAGAGCACAACACCGATCACGCCAAAGGGATAGGCGACGCCGTAGCCTATGTTGAGCAAGGGGGACTCATCGAGAGCCTCGGAGGCTGCCGCGAGCGCGGGGGTGCTCGTCATCGAGCCCGAGAAGCTACCAGCGGCGATCTCGGGGGCGACGTCAAAGAGCTGGCATAGCCCCAGTGTCGTCAGCCACGCGGAGAGCACGACGCTGAAGGTGAGTGCCACGAGGCGTGTGCCTTGGCTTGAGAGCGCGGCAAAGAAGCGATTGCCTACGCCGAGGCCGACGCAGTAGACGAAGAGCGCTGTACCAAAGCTCGATATTCCTTGCGGGACGCTGAGTCCAAAGTGTCCCGCTACCATGGCGATAAAGAGCACGCCGGAGCTGCCCAGCGAGATGCCTTTTACTTTGATATTGCCAAAGGCGAGCCCGAGAAAGAGGATGCCAAAGAGGACGAAGGTGGGATTGTGAAAAATTTCATTCATATGGAAATAGGTGATAGGTGTGGGGGCACTCCTGCGTGCGTCTATAGCATACTTTTCCCTCTTTGGCAAGGGATGCTTGTGACTGTGCTGAGCTTTTTGCTGAGCTTTATTGAGAAAGGGAGGCTGTCAGTTTTTTGAGCAACTCAGCAGCGGGCTTATCGCCGCGACGCGCGGCTTGCTTGAGATACTGGAGGGCGCGTTTTCTGTTGCGCATAACTCCCCTGCCATAGAGGCAGCTGCACTGCCGGCTCGCACCGCCTTGGAGAAGGTCTTGGCAAGGGATGCTTATGACTGTAGGCGGCTAGTTGCTGCGCTTTTTGGGGAAG
>CAYJJA010000179.1:0-2907 GCA_964370355.1 uncultured Akkermansia sp.
CCCAACACCACCCAACACCACCCAACACCACCCAACACCTCACACCCACAATCTCATGAAAACAACATGTACCCCCTCCCCCCTAGCAAAACTATCAGAGTATACCAAAAAGGCCTCATGCCTCATCCTCTGCGCGGGAGCGTCCAGCAGCCACGCGACAGACCACATCCCGCAAGAACAAGCACTACAGTCGAGCCATAGCAGCCTAGCAACCGAGAGCATCACAATCACAACTACATCGACAGCAGTCGAATATGGTGGCATCATACCATCAGGCACGAGCAAAGCCCATGAAGGTCATGTCGATATCACAATGAACAGCGGCTCGCGCGAAGTCATCATCGGCGGCAACTACGGAAACACCGAGGCAAGCAGCTACCTTGGAGATGCCAGCATCACCATCAACGCAGGCAAGGTCATGACCGTCATCGGAGCTGGCTACATCAACAGCGACACGACGAGCAGCTTCACAGGCAACACGACAATCAACATCCACAGCAACCTCAGCTACAGCTCCTCAAAAAACATCATCACCGATGATACAGGCTCAGTGGTAGGCGGCTTTTATGGCAGCGCGGCGAACGCCTCCGCCCCTGGCACGCAGCCCAACACCCTAGATGGAGACACCTTGGTCAACATAGATCTGGGCAATCCGAGCAGCACCCAAGACTTCACCTACAACATTGTAGGGGGCTCTTCGCTCCTAGGAGCAGTCGATACAGCAATCACTGGAACGACCCATGTCCACATCAGCAACGCCACGAATGTTGAGTTCCAAGGCTACATCGTGGGCGCAGACATGTCCTACTCGAGAGAATCCAGCGCCAAGAACTCAGCAGCGAGTAAGAGCTCATCCTCCGTCGCCCATAGCAAAGTCACAATAGAGGGTGGTCGCTACTACGCCGAAGTCATGGGAGGCGGCTTCTCCGCAGGAGGAGGCGATATCCACGTAGGGAGCGTCACGATGAACTTGACCGACACAAGACACTACAAAGCCATCGTAGGGGGCAGCACCGTAGGCGTGACGCAGGAAAGCAGCCTCTTTGAGGGACCACGCATCATTGATGCGAGCTCGGGCAATATTAGCACGGGCAATGTCACGATGACACTGACGAATGTCTACAGTAGCGACAAGATCATAGGAGGTCATTATATCAGTCAACAGACAGTGAATGACTCAGCAGATCACCCCTCCATAGGCGATATCAGCATCAATCTCTTGAATCAAGATTATGACGATGCATATTCTCATACAGTAAAAGTCATCTACGGCGGCAGCTATGTGTAGTCAAACTACGCCACTCAGCTACAGCAAGGAAACATCGAGGTCAATCTCGGCACAGGTCTTGTCACCCTCGATGTCGTCGCCGCAGGCTACATCAGCAAAGACATAGGCACGAGCATCACGACAAGCTCTACATCCGTCATTATCAGCGATCAAATGCACTTCTCAGGAGTCAACGGCAATGGACAGCCCGCACTCATCATCGGAGGCTACCAATCCTTCAGCGCGAACGACTCGACAGTGGCAGGAACAAAACTATTGAGCTTCAATAGCCAAAACTCAAACTACGAAAGACTCGCCACCGCCTACTTCAACAGCACAAGGACGGAGGAGAATCCGCGCTTCCTTGACTTCGACACCGTAGAGGTAGCCGACGGCAGCAGCGTCACGCTGGATGAGCAAAACTCCATCACCTACCTCACGACAAGCTACTACGAGAACGTACTAAACAACAACAGCTGGGATGCGGTCATCAACGAACAAGAAATCCAAGACCTAGAAACGACGCGCACACTGACCAAGACAGGCGAAGGAGCGCTCACGGTCAACGCAGGAGTCACACAAGGGAGAATCTACGATGAAGACAACGTCCTCATCCAAGGAGCGCTCAGCAGCCGTAGCAATGTCCAGGTCGAGCAAGGCACGCTGCATATCAAGAGCCCCAATGCCAACAGTACGGTAGGCACGATCAGCGTCAGTGCAGGCGCCACCGTGAGCACAGAAGACCTCACCATCGAGCAAGGTGCTGTCACAGCAAGCGGACTCTCAGCCAACGACGTCACAGGCGCGGGCACACTGCTAGCCAGCAATATCACCGTCAATCAAGAGTGGAATGAGCAATCACTCCAGGTCGTCGTGCAAGACAAGCTCAGTATGAAGTCAGGCGAGGACGTGCGACTCCAATCCCTCGACACGCAGCGCCTTGAGATGAGTGCCACCGCCCATCTCAGTCTTGCCGAGACGCTCAAGGTCAGCAGCGTGGATATAGGCGATCAGTTAGAGGCGAGCGCTAGCATCAGTGCTCCCTTCATCACCGCGCAGGCTCTCCTCAGCGATGATTCGGGTACATTCACATTCAACTTCAGCCAAGAGCTAATCGAGGGCATGGATTTGGCCAGCAAGGGATACCACCACGTCGCCATGCTCGATGAGAAAGCTGTGGGCGACTTTGTCTTCCAGATCGAGGGAGCAGGTAGCGTGAATAGCCAAGTCATCGACGGCATCACCTACTACCTCGGCAGCTCGCCCGATGCAGCTCGACAGACAGACATCTATATCTATAGGCTAGGCGCGACTATACCTGGCGACGAAGTCATCCCCGAGCCCAACACTGCGACACTGAGCCTACTCGCCCTCAGCGGCCTGCTCGCACGCCGCCGCCGCCGCCGTCGCGCGTAGAGTATCATCTGGAGCTCTTTACGGCACTCTGTCAGCATCGTATCATGATTGACTCACTCGATAATGAGGTTAATATGAGCGATGACGCAGATATAGAGCAGTAGAATGCCTTAGCAGAGCTGTGCAGCTCTGTCACCCTGATCATGTGCTTCATTTGGAGGCAAAAGAGAAAGTCTTTTTCAACCAAATGAAGATACATGCTACCGACCTCAGAGAGCGAAGTT
>CAYJJA010000180.1:0-2901 GCA_964370355.1 uncultured Akkermansia sp.
ACCCTGAGTGGAACTGGCATCCTCTGTTTCAAGAGCAGAATCAGTACAGCCGTGGAAACTGCGTGATGAAGCTATCTATGCCTCAGGTGCGTGGCAAGTACCTCGCGTGGTGCGAGGGCGACGACTACTGGACAGATCCCTACAAGCTCCAAAAGCAAGTCGACTTCCTTGAGGCTAATCCCGATTTCTCCATCTGCCATCATCCGGCTCGCATGGTGTGGGAGGGAGGAGAAGAGCCTGATGTCATCTGGCCTGCTGTGCCGAATAACGACGCGGAAAGCGTACACAGTCTGAAGCATCTCGTCCAAGAGACACGTCTTGCGACATGCACCGCAGTCTACCGCTGGTGTTTCAATCGAGAGGACTATAAATTCGAAGAGCAATTCCCCGATAATATATTTCCAGCTGACTATATGCTCCACATCATGCACGCTAAGCATGGCAAAATGAAGAAGCTCACCGACTGCATGTCATTCTATAGGATTCACGGGGGCGGTGCATGGTCACTTGCGCAAAATACGGATGACTTCTACATGAAAAATGCTATAAAATTAATGCATTTTTATACAGAAGCCGAGCGCATCTCTGAGCTAGACTTCTCTATACCTAGACAGAAAATGCTTCACGAATGCATCCTTTCCTGTCTTGCTACGATTCGATTTGATGTCCTAGCAGAGCTGCAATCACTCTACCCAAAGGATTATCTTACAGTCATCGACCAGTACACGCGCGAAGAGAGAAGCAATCATCAAGCCCAGTGGGATCACCTCGTGAAAACGACACCCTTTCTCACATTCTTAAAGGCAAAACTCAGCAAGAAACTCGGCAAATAAACACGCCGCCCTCCCCTCCGTCAGAAGCGATGCGCGATAGCTCACTTCTACTCAATTCGCACGGATGCTTCGGTGGATAAATGTATTCCCTTTCCTTTGCAATAGGGAAGTTTGAAAGAGATGCCTTATAGCTCCTTGATCTTATCGAGCCTATAACGCAGGCGGCTGCCAGGTTGCATTTCCCACAGAAGCAGGAAAAGGCGCAGTAGCAGAACGTGTAACAGGCCTGACGACTGGCAGAGCTTTGCGACGACCGAGAAGTGCCAGTCCCGACGACCTTCGTAGGGCAGCCGGAGCGCAGGATGGAACTCTTGGATCAATCGTCTATAGTAAAGCTGCCTTTGCCTCCAGCTCAGGCGCGCGCGCCGTGGGATAATCATCAGTAGCTCCATTTGCCAATCCTGCAAAAACTCTCTATATAATCTATTCGACATCGCTCCATGCTCTAGCCCCAGCTGCGTACTATGCCAGAGCACAGTCATTAAGGCATAGGCATAGCTCTCCAGCTTCTGCGCGCCACTCATGATAGAGCCCTCGCGAAGGAGGCGGTAGTAGTAGGTTCTCTTCGTGGTGGCTGCGAGGCGAGGCTTACAGAACGCGCAGTGCACACTCCATATCTCATCCTCATGTAAGACTGAATCGACAAAAAGTAAGTCGTTTTTTTCGACAAACTCTCTTCTTATGAGTTTATTACACGCCATCGGAAACCAGCGATGAGTCCAATAGCTCCACTGCGCTTGCTCGCCGTCGTGATAGCTACCATCATCGAGCTTGTGATCTAACTCATGCTTGATATCTATCTGCATGTTAGCAATCGTGATATCAGCGTGATGCTGCTGAGCTAGTTCCAGCATCCCAGACAGGGCACGATCAAGGAGATAATCGTCGCTGTCCAAGAAATAAAGATACTCACCGCGTGCTGCAAGAATGCCTGTATTTCTCGCAGCTGAGAGCCCACGATTCTTCTCATGCGTGAGTACACGCCACTGATGAGAAGCCAGATCGACATGGTTCAGGTAATCTTGGGCATACTGCACACTCTTATCGCCACCACAGTCATCAACGAGGAGAATCTCGCAGGGGACATCTTGCGAGACGACAGATGCCAAGCATTCGACAATATAATTCTCTACTTTATAAATGGGAATAATGACACTGATCACAGGCGGAAAGGAGGGGGAATTCATCGTGATATTCTTTACATAAGTTTATTTGCCCGACTATTAGAACAAACGCTTTAATGTCTTGCGTGCGATGGACTTGAGCAGCCTAGTGCAATATATCGGATTGGAGAGCATGCCAGATCCCTCCAGCATCATCAGTAGCTGGGGTAGCATGCGCAGCGTGGCTGTCAGTGCCTTCCTGCGCGTGTGACCTGCGATATGATTGTTAAAACTCGCCTGTAGCAGCGTGGCTAAATCATGAGCCACCTCACGGTGACGCCCCACAGAGTACCAGTTTTTATAAGCTTTTTCCAGTGCTTGACTCTCGTAGTAAAATTGCAGCTCATGCTTTGTCGAATTCGACTGAGAATTACCTCTATCTTGCCTATAGCCATAGATAATCTCGCTGCTCGTGACATAGCGTGCGCAGTGCAGCACCAGAGAGGAGACATACAATGCGTCTTCTGAAAAGCGCAGATTCTCGTCGAAGAATATGCCATACTCACTGAAAAACTCGCGACTAATGAGTTTCATACAGGGAAAAGGGCGAGCCTCTCGCAGGCTGGGTGGTGAGTCAGCAGGATACACACGATTTTCTAAGACGCACCACTCTTTACGCCCCTCTGGCCAGTAACGCTCATTCTCATTCGTAAATAGATAATGAGATGCTTCTACGATGCTGGCGTTGTGCTCTTGCGCTAGGTCATACATGCTCTTGAGCGCATGGGGCGTGAGTACGTCGTCTGAATCAAGAAAGGTGAAATAGTCACCCTTCATTGCTCGCAGTGCGGCATTACGCGCACCAGCACTGCCTTTATTCTTTTGAGAAAGCGCGACGAAACGAGGGTCCATTTCGGCGTAACGCTTCATCACCTCCATACTCTTATCAGACGAGTCGTCATCGA
>CAYJJA010000181.1:0-2895 GCA_964370355.1 uncultured Akkermansia sp.
TCTCGCGCGCCACAGGCATCAGACGCGACACGCTCATCGAGCTACTCAACCTCCTCAACCGCGACGTCGCCGATATCGAGCGCATCCTCTTTGAGCTACGCTGATCATCACATAGACCGCTCGAATCCATCATCAAGCGCGCAGCAAGACCCGCTGCGCGCTTTCGTAGGAGTCATCTAGAGCTCCCTACAAAAGAGCGTACATGACTTGTCTTGAAGAGGTCATTCATTCCGAATCCTCTATACTCCACACCCGAATGAGTCTGTTAGCAGAAGTTACCAGCCTGTTTCAATTTCGCTCTCGGCTCGTCATCGCACGCGCCCTAAGCCATAGCCAAGCTCCCCAAACGCCTATTTCACGCCCCAAGGACTCGCGAGCACTCGTCAGGCTTTGCATCACCTAACCTAGACTACAAGGGGGTCAAACAACGCTAAAAGCTCAACATCAAACACCAATTGCTCCCTCATGTACGTACTCCATCTTGCATTCTCATTTCGTGCCGATTCCTTCCCCTACTCGTCTAGGATTGCGAGCCTATGGCTGCTCTTTTTAGCATCTCAGTCACAAAAAATGCAAGAGACGCACAGCTAGGGCGAGCGCAGCTTCTAAGCCTGAAAATTGCAGGGCAAGCAAAAGAAATGTTAAAAAACTAATAGAGCATGCCTTAAATGCAATATTAGAATTAATCCACATTTGGCGAAAAAAGCAGGACTGCATAGTAGTCTCCTGCTAAGTAGTGGCAAACGAGGCGCACTTGAGAGTCAGCTAGAGCATTTTGCATGGGGTGAGTTTCGAACTCGGGGGATGTGGGAGCGGCTGGAATCAGTATAAATAGGCGATTTTAGGTGCATACCCAGCAAAGCGAATTGGGGAAATGAGGGACGAATTCGTGCACATTGGCTATACGTAGGGAGTTGAGAAAGTCATGATGACTCTAGTCCAATCAGTAAGGGAGAGAGAATGATCATCACACGAAACTTGAATACATACAAAAGCTTACAAAGGGTAATTATGTCAATTATTGAGCTTTTATGCGCATGTCCCATGCGTATATAATAGCCGCGTCATGAAGATTTGTCTCCCTACACGCCTTCGTGCAGCTCTTCTTGCTGCCCTCTCTGTCTCTACAGCCCATGCTGCGGGCGTGGCAGAGACGAAGGAAGATCTAACCGAGCCTACGCTCACGACTCTGCATGGGGGTGACTCCGCCCTCTACCCTCAGTCTGGCTACCAACTCACGGAGGTGGCAGGAAGCGAGAGCTTAAAGCTGCTCAATATCACAAAATACCTCTTTGAAGATGGTTTATACAAGCCCGTGCAGTTTAATATTACCATTGGTGATGCGATGGGCGATGAAAAGCCAGATGACGCGGACTACAGCTACTTCAAATGGGAGGTAGTCTACTACGTGAACATAGGTAGGCCTAAAGGTAGCATGTCGCTGGTGCCCTCTACAGAATCAGACGCTGATCTAAAGGCGTACTCCAGCAACAATACACGTATTACTACTAATCAAAATGGTGCTTCGATCGCGCATAGCTTCATCAATCTTGGCGGCCGAGTTTCAGGTGGCGCGATTTCTAACTCCCAAGAGATAGGTACCATCACGGGTGATTTCATCAGAAACTATGGTAATAAGGATAAAAATTCTTTAGGTGGGGCGATTTATAACTTTGGGCAGATTGGAGCCATCAAGGGGAATTTCTTCGGCAATTATGCAGCTGTGGGAGGTGGCGCGATTGCCAATACAGGCACCAAGTCGGTGGGACCCATCACAGGTGATTTCATCGCAAACGCTGTTGATCATTATGGTGGCGCTATTTACAACAGCGGGAGTGCGATGGGGGCGGTCACGGGTGATTTCATCGCGAACTCAGCTGGAATCAATGGTGGAGCTATTATCAACTACGGCAGCATGGGAGCCATCACAGGTGATTTCTTCAAGAACACTACTTATGACGGAACTGGTGGGGCGATTCAAAATCAGAGTACGAACGATAAACACGCCACGATAGCAGCCATTACAGGTGATTTCATCGAGAACTCTTCTGTTGGTCGCGGTGGGGCGATTTATAATGATTCGGGCACGATAGGTCTGCTTGCCCTTGAGCGCAGCATGCAGTTTACAGGTAATTACAATAGAAAAGAAGACGGTACAATTGTCCGCTATGAGGCTCTTTTCAATGTGGGCTCTAAGGATTCGTATGCCACTTTCAATTTCCACGCCTATGGAGAGCATACTATCACCGTGAATGATGAGATAAATGGCAGCTCCAGTTATAAAGAATTCCAAATCATCAACATCAACAACGGCGACGATGGCACAGGAGCAGAAATAGTGCATACAGGCAGTGCACCAGCCTTTAGCTCCGTTCATTTTAACAGCTTGGTGGAGAATCAGAGCATCATCGTCCACGCGGGCGAGCTCCACCTCGGCGAGTTTGTAGGCAGGGGCATGCCGGTCGACGAGGGCTACCTCCCTGCGACACAGGCGAAGCTGAGCAGCAGCAGTCTCAGCATATACGCAGACGCACTGGTCAGCGCGGATGTTGCTGATTACCTAGGTACGGGTAACAGCATCACGAATGAGGGAACACTTTCGCTTGCCTCTGGCACGCTTGGTAGCACTATTAGCGGCAGCGGCAGCCTAGAAATAGCTGGTGCAGTCACCAGCAATGTTGATTTGATTGGCAGCAATCTTCTCTTTGATTATACCGATGCAAGCAAGACCCCCAGCCTCACCATAAGCAATGCAGGCGCGCTGAACTACAGCGTAGATGGCAGCCTAAAAGTCAAGCTGACCGCAGGCACATACAGCCAGGATAATATCATCACGTGGGTGAATGACGCAAGCGTGATGAGTAAGGAGCAACTCGACTTACAATTAAAACTCTA
>CAYJJA010000182.1:0-2837 GCA_964370355.1 uncultured Akkermansia sp.
GTGAAAAATCCATCTCGAAAATCATCTCAAAATATCGCCTCGCGAGAAATTAGAATTCCCCTTAAAATAGGTCGGTACTATCCTCTTGTGACTCTGCTATTCTCTCGCTGAATGGATTTTGAGCAGGCCAGACGAGGCTGTCAGGATCATAGGGGGGGTCAACGCGTGACTCCTCACTAAACCCTCCCTCAGAGCTGCTAGAATACTTCATCGCCGCATAGGCCTCATCAGCCGTAGGGCTCACGAGAGTCGTGCGAAAGAGCTGGTAGATAGGCTGAGGACTGGCATCCTTGGTCTTGAGCTCATCATTATCCCCCATATCATCAATGAGCAAGCAAAAGCCAAACTGCTGACCACCAATCTCAGACACCAGCACCTCCATATCATACCATCGACCCTGCTGCACCGTGAATGGCTCACCTCGCATGAAGGCATTCTTGTAAAAACCATCAAAGCTCTCCGTCCATCCCTTGGTGCTCTCGTATTGCAAAATATCAGCCTTATCGCGTCGTGACTCATCGTGATAAGCGTGGTAGACGCCATCGCTGAGCGCGTGCAGACCGCAGTCGAGTACATTCTTCCCATCAAAGCGCACCGCCATCACCGAGTCCGCAAGCCCTACAAAGCGGAAAGGACCGCTGACGGGAGCCTGCACACGCGCCTTGTAGACTGCCACCCAACGCCCCGATTGCAGCTTGTGACGACCATCGGGGTCATAGGCGTGCATAGCCTCTGCCTCAAGGCAATTGGGCATATAAAAGGCTGAGGTAAAGAGGCGCGTAGGCAGACGCATGTAGGAGCCAAACATTCCTGTCTGCCAGCGATTGTTGTAAAAGCGGCTCAGGATGGTGAGCACATCGCGGTCAAAATTGATATTCGCCGCGCCCGTGTAGGCTGATTTCCCGCCATGGCTGCTTCTCTTAAAGTCCCAAAGCTGCCCGACAAAGGCAGAGGGCGAGGCCTTTCTGCCTCCCATCCCTATCCCGCCTTCTCCGCCAGTGCCGCTGCCTATGCCATCACCACCCAAGCCACCGCCTAGGCTATCTGAGCCCACCGCTGTAGGAAGGGCGAAGTCTGAGACCGAAACAGGTGAGGTGATGACATCAAGCTCAATGGTAGGAGAGGGAGGCTCTGCGCTGATCTTGCTAGAGTCGAGCGGCTTCTCCTCAATCTGATCCTCCTGTGTCTCCTCGGGTTGTGTATAGGCGATGAAGGCAGCCTCTTGCTTGAAAATGACAATCTTATAATACATGAGTATCCCAAAGGCGATAAGGATACAGAGCAGGGATGCAGCACCAGCGAGGATGAGGCGACGTTTATTCTGTTGCTCAGCGCCTTGTCTCAGCTTGTCGGGGATCTTGATGCGTATAGGCATAGGAAAAAAGGGGGAGGGACCACGCTGCGAGTATAGGCTCTCACGTTGTCAGAAGTGTTAAATATTTTCTATTCTATCTGAGAATACGCGATGCGTCAAGCATCTTTCTAGGCACTCTGTCTGTTTTACAAAGGGGATGCAATCTGCAAATTTGCCGCAGGCTAGAATCAAGTGCGCAGTCCTCTGCCCTTCCCTTTTCCCTTTCCTTGCCAATCGAGCTATGCTGAGCTGTCGCTTTTGCTACACAGCGATGAGCGAATATAGGCTTGCCATGTGCAGGACGATGTGTATAATGCTGGAATGATGAAATCAATAAACATCTCAGCCTTTGCGCTGACAGCTATCGTCGCGCCAGCTATGAGTGCTGAAGCATGGAATACAGACCTCCCAGCAGCACTCACTCAAGCCGCTGCCGAAAAGAAAAATGTCCTCATCCTCTTCACAGGCTCTGATTGGTGTCCTCCTTGCCAAGGTCTCAAAGAGAATGTCCTCACCAAGCCCGAGTTTGCAGCCTACGCCAAGGACAAGTACATTCTCGTCGAGATTGATCTGCCTCGGCAGAAAAAACTCCCTGATGGTCTCCTCGAAAAGAACAGAGCACTGGCCAACAAGTACAATATTGAGGCCTATCCCACGATGCTCGTGATGACCCCCGAGGGCATCATCGTCTCCGGCTTTGCTGGAGCTCGCCCCTCCGTGGAGGCTCTTTCTAAAGATCTCGTCATCTCTGACACCGTCGCAGCAGCTCTGAGCGCTGCCGCATCTGCTACGGGTGAAGCCAAGGCAAAAGCTCTCTACGATGCCTACAAGGCGCTCCCCGATGTCATACGCGCAAGCAACGTTACCCTCCTGGAGCAAGTCAAGGCAAATGACCCCAATGACACCCTCGGTCTTAAAAAGGAAGCCGAGGCTAAAGCAGCTGCCGAGAAAGAGATTCAGCGCATCCATCAGCTCTTCCGCGCCTGTGGCAATGATCTCAATGCCCTCCTCAAGGTCGTGGATACTGAGCTCGCCAAGCCTGATATCGCAGCCATCCCCGAGCTCTTCCTCATCGAGGTCAAGCTCGATCTCTTGATGACACTCGCTGAGACCAAAGAGGATATCAAGGCTATCCAAGATCTCCTCTACAAGCTCGCCGAGAAGAATAAGGACAATGCTGAGCAGATCAAGGCCTTCGCTGACGGGCTCATGGAGAAGGCTGATGCCTTGCTCGAGCATGCCAAGCAGCGTCGCGAGGCTATGATGAAGAAGTAACCCTTCTTCTTTGCCTTTTTTTTCTCCTATCCCCTGCTGCCTACGGCGGTAGGGGATATTCTTGTGCAGGTCATGCTGCTGTGAGCGAGCTAAAAATACTCAAGAAAAAGCCTTGCATCTCCTCTATGTTGCTGCTAGTATGGGCACGCAGTATTGCTCCGGTAGCTCAGTTGGATAGAGCACGAGCCTTCTAAGCTTGGGGTCCCGC
>CAYJJA010000183.1:0-2833 GCA_964370355.1 uncultured Akkermansia sp.
TTCGGATAATTAGCAAATTATGGAGTAGTTTAGTATTTTTAACGGGACACTAGTGGAGCTCGTAATGAGGTTTTGTGATGATTTGAATGAGAGATACCTCCATCATGTGATATTTGAGCGATTGAGCTACCCTTTTTGCTTACCCCTCACAATGACGAGAACAGAGAATAATTAACTTGCGCTTCCCGCTATATTTTCCCGTAACGATTAATTACTTCCGTTTTCTATAATTTATTTTGACTCATACTACAATTTGAATCGTAACTCATTAAATATAAAAATAAATATTTCTTACGCCTCAAGCATCGTTATGTGTTTCAGGAATGCAGGTTATATTGATTACAGTTTACATAGGAGGGAAATTTAGGTTAGATGCAGGCTGCCTTGCATGTGCTTGTAGCGGGTGGAGTCGTCCCGCCGCAATTTTTCACCAACTGGATGCGTAGCGTGACGGTGGAGTGGATAAGGACGAGGAAAAGGACTACGCGAAAGTTATACCGCTTGCTGTGTCCTAGTGATCTACCTCTGGCGATACTCAAGTTTTTTCTTCCCACGGGGGAGCCTTTACCGTATGGGGTAATCTCTAAAATTGTCTTGCTTTTTTGCTCCAGATTGCTCATATTATTTGCATGGAACAAGATAGCCGTTTGGCCGAATTAAAGCAAACTGAGAAGCAACTACAAGAGGAGCTTCCCAGCCGAGAACAGCTCAAGTTGGCAAGACATGCGCATGCGCTCGCGAAGGAACTGCACGCCGATTACGGCGATCAGGCAGGGCATTTTGTCAGTATCACAGCATTTCAGCTCGGGCAGCTGCTGATTAGCGTCAATGGGGATCTGGCTGAGATCGAGCAGCTCTTCTTATTGTCTCTTGAGGGATTTGCGAAACTATACCAACAAGACGCACGCATGGAGCATCTCCTGGTTCAAGCGGAGGTCAGTCAGCTCCTGACTCTCCTCTGTGCGCAGCAGATGCGTGGTCGCGAGGCTCTCGCATATGGAAAGCGCGCATTACAGCACTTTGAGCAAGTGGATGAGCTCGCCCCTGGTGAGTTGACGCCTATCCACAGTCATTTCTGGGGATTGCTCGCGGAGGTCTATGAGGACTATGCGAGCAAGAAAGCTCACAAAGAGCATGTGAATCAGCAGCTGAGCTACTACCAGTCGCGTCTGGAGAGTAGTCCGATCACTGCCTCCGCCCTCCTCGCTGTCATCGAGCACTGCGCCTCACGCATGTATGAGCACAATGGCCAGCCACGCAAGACGCTGCATGCCAAGATTGCTGCCGTCACATGGCAAAAGCAGTACCATGAGCTCTCTCAGAAGCCTGTCGATCACAATCTCATCAATTATCTTGCCTCTCTGGCGACGTGCTACCATGAGCAGGGCAATGATAAGCGCGCCTTGGCGTTGATTGTCGAGCTCGTTGAGCTTTCCCAACGCTATGATATCTCGGAGGAGAATACGCTCTCGCTCATCGCGCACAGCTATATTCTCCGTGTGCATCTCTGCAAGATGCTCCGTCTCTCCAAGGAGGCGAGAGCCTATTGCATCGACGCGATCGAGCAGCTCACGTCTCTGAGTGACTCAGCTCAGCAGGATGAGACGCGCGCCACGATTCTACACCATCTTTATGAGATGACGCATGTCTACTATGAGGATCTCTGCCAGCTCAAGGCGCAGCCTGAGAAGTGCCTAGCGGTGGCTCTCGATGGGCTGAAGTGTATGCGCGAGGCGTACGAGCTCGCAGGTTCTGCTGATTATGCCAATGAGCTACAGAGCGCGTTGCTGACTTGTGGCGATTGCTATGCTGCGTCCAAGCAGAGGCGTGAGGCGAGGGCATGCTATAGGGAGGTCACACAGATTCACAACGATCTCTTCGACGGAATGCAATCAGACGGGATGATGGATTTCAAAAGTGGGCTTTTTGCTCAGCTCTTCGGCGATGAGGGCGGTTTTTCAGCGCTCATGTCGAGTACACCAGATCAGAAGAGTCAGGAGATGCGTGATGATGCGCAGAGGAAGCTGCAAAGGCTGTAGGACTTCTTTAGAATGATGAGAATTTAAGTCCCTTGTGGCAACATGGGGGCTTTTCTCAAAAGAATCCGCAGAAAATGCTTACTTGACGAGGAGTATGTAGAGCGCGAACGCGCCAGCGGAGGTGCCCCAATCGCAGTTACTCTATCATTCCCGACTCGATGCTTCTGGATCAGAGAGGGACATTTGGTAAATCTGTATCCAATTTGGTCCTTTGTACTGGTATTAAGACTTAGACTCCCTTCAGGCGGCCTTGCAATATTCGTACAATTTAGAAAAGCATAAACTACTGTTCTCATTTTTCTTGAAAGCGTGAGGCAGGATATATTTTTACGTTAAGTGCTGAAATTGAGTGGATTGCTTGTGCTTTGATTTGCATTGTAAATTCACAGGGTTTGTGACGCGTTATGTTTTGCCGAAAGTTTAGGCTTGAAATTCATGCCTCGTACTACGCGTTAGCTTATGTCGCGTTCGAATTTTATCGAAACTTGCTTTGCTCTAGCGTTTCGTAATAACAAAAAAATCACAAAGGTCTAGGAGTGGTGCGAAATGTGGATGCACGCCAGAGTACGAGTGTTGTGAGGAAAGGGTATTTGTATTGAGCGGTTTAGGTGAGTTTGAAGCCTTAAAGGTCTCGGGAGTGTGATGCAAAGCTAGGTGAGTGCTCGCGAGCACTCGGGGGGGGGGGGGGGGGGGAAAAAGGGGGGGGTTGGGGGGTGGGGGGGGGGTTGAGGGGGGGGGCCAGGGGCACAGGGGGGTAGAAAAGAAATTGGGGGAAAAAAAATCAACACAAAACC
>CAYJJA010000184.1:0-1925 GCA_964370355.1 uncultured Akkermansia sp.
CGCTGGGGAGGGCGGGGATCTTCCAGCGGAGGCTCTGGGCGAGGGTGCTGGCGAGGTCGTGAACGAGGTTGTGCCACTCGATGATGCGCAGGTAGTTGATGAAATTTTTCTGACACCAGCGGCGTAGTTGGTTGCGCTTCCAGCCACGGCGGCCTTCTTGGAAGGCGATAGCACTGCGCCAAAGGGCGAGCAGTGTGAGGTAGTCGCTCTCGGTGTTGCGCCACTGGGCGTGGGCTTGGTCAGCGAGCGCGGCTTGGTCGTTGGGTCGCTCGCGGGGATCCATGATGCTGAGGGCGGAGACGATGACGAGCAGCTCGGGGAGGGCTTTCTCGTGCTTCGCCTCGATGAGCATGCGGCCGTGTCGTGGGTCGAGCGGGAGGCGGGCAAGTTCTTTACCTATAGGGGTGAGGGTGTTCTTGTCCTTGCTGTCGAGAGCACCGACCTCGCGGAGGCAGTGGTAGCCTTCGTTGATGAGGCGCGCGCTGGGGGGATCGGGCAGGGGGAATTCTCCCAGCGGGGGGAGTCTCAGATCACTCATGCGCAGGATGACTCCCGCGAGCGCGCTACGCTTGATCTCGGGATCGGTGAAGTCGTCGCGCTCCTCAAAGTCTTCCTCGCTGTAGAGGCGTATGCAGACCCCCTCGCAGACGCGGCCGCAGCGTCCCGCGCGCTGGCGCGCGCTGGCCTTGGAGATGCGCTCTATTTGGAGTCGCTGGATCTGGCGGCCAGGGAGGTAGCGGCTGATACGCGCCTGCCCGCTGTCGATGACGTAGATGATGCCGGGTATGGTCAGGGAGGTCTCCGCGACGTTGGTCGCCAGTACGATGCGGCGCGACGAGCCGCGTGGCTGAAAGATGCGCTGCTGCTCGCCTAGCCCGAGGCGGGCAAAGAGGGGCAGGATGTCAGTGCGGGGGAGCTGCATGCCCTCGAGCACCTCGGCGCATTCGCGTATTTCGCGCTCACCGGGGAGGAAGACGAGCACATCGCCCTTCTCATCGTAGCTGGAGAGCCACTCGACGGCGCGTGCCACGTGGTCGGGGAGCTCCGCGTCCTCGTTGCGTGCGGGCATGTAGTGCATCTCTACAGGGTAGGTGCGCCCCTCAGCGTGGATGATGGGGGCTCCTGCGAAAAACTCGGAAAAGGCGGCCGCGTCCATGGTCGCCGAGGAGATGATGAGCTTCAGATCAGGGCGACGCTCCAGCAGGAGCTTCATGTAGCCGAGGAGGAAGTCAATATTGAGGCTGCGCTCATGGGCCTCATCGAGGATGATGGTGTGGTATTGCTTGAGATTGGGGTCAGCTTGTGTCTCCGCGAGCAGGATACCATCGGTCATGAGCTTGAGCTTGGTATCGCGCGAGCTCTTGTCGTCAAAGCGCACCTGATAGCCGACGTAGTCCCCGAGCTCACAGCCCACCTCCTCGGCGATGCGACGCGCGACGGCGACGGCGGCGAGACGGCGGGGCTGCGTGCAGGCGACCTTCCCCCGACGCTTGCCCGCGAGCTCGAGAGCCATCTTGGGCAGCTGGGTCGTCTTGCCGCTACCAGTTTCCCCCACAATGATGAGGATCTGATGCTTGCGCAGGGTCGCGATAATCTCGTCGCGGCGTTGCGCGATGGGGAGATCGGGGTAGGTGAAGCTGCGCTGCCTCGGGGCTTGGGGGGTGTGAGGCTTTTCTGAAGAGGCTTCGGCGGGGGAGGTGGCGTTCATGAGGATGGATTATTTCCCCCAGCGTTGGTTGATGCCCTCGTAGCTATCAATGCGACGGTCGCGGAAGAAGGGCCAGATGCGACGGTGGTCTTCGAGCTTGTCCAAGTCGAGATCGGCGTAGAGGATGCAGTCTTTGTCTATAGGAGCTTTTTCAATGAGCTGACCGCAGTAGTCGGAGACAAAGCTCTGTCCCCAGAAGGTGGTCTCGCCCTCGACA
>CAYJJA010000184.1:1935-2693 GCA_964370355.1 uncultured Akkermansia sp.
TGTGGAGCTCTTCCTCACCCGGTATCCAGCCAATGGCGGTGGGGTAGAAAATAATCTCCGCGCCCTGCATCGCCGTGAGGCGTGCCGCCTCGGGGTACCACTGGTCCCAGCATATCAGCACCCCTATGCGGCCGTAGCGCGTGTCAAAGCATTTGTAGCCGAGGTCACCAGGGGTGAAGTAAAATTTCTCCTCAAATCCGGGGTCTTGTGGGATATGCATCTTGCGAAAGCTCCCCATAAAGCGACCATCCGCATCAATGACCCAAGCCGTATTGTGATAAAGCCCCGTCGCGCGTCTCTCAAAGCCCGCCACGACGAGGACAACACCCAACTCACGCGCCAGCTCCCCGAGCTCATCCGTCCACGCATTGGGTATAGGCTCAGCTGTATCAAAAAGATCCACATCCTGCGTACGGCAAAAGTACAGTGTGGTACACATCTCCTGCGTGCAAATGATCTGGGCACCACCTGCGGCGGCTTCGCGAATCGAGCGTATCTGCGCACGTTTATTCTCCTCCACTGAGGGGTAGGCGCATTGTTGAAGAAGGGCTACCTTGGGCATGAGCCCACTGTATCATGGCATGCAAAACATGTCGAGAATGATTTCAGGGGACTTCTGACTTCTCGCGAGGCGATATTTTGAGATGATTTTCGAGATGGATTTTTCACGAATTTTCGTCTCAGAGTGTCCTCTGAGGCGAAAATTCGGGGATAATCCAGCCGAAAAGCACTCAAAAGATGCCTCGTGAAGCGATTTT
>CAYJJA010000185.1:0-2613 GCA_964370355.1 uncultured Akkermansia sp.
CTCTACACCGTAGCCCACGCTGTTGTGATTCGCCCAGTTGAGGCCATAGAATCCCCCCTCGGCAAAGGCAGGCTGCTGCATGAGGCGCAGCAGCCCCCCCATCCATGCACGCTCCACGCGCTCCTCTGGGCTGAGATCTGCGCCATCGTAGCGATGTCCATTGACCCAGCGCTGGAGGCGCGGCAGTGCCGTGTAGTCGAAGATGCTCGTGCGACCGCGATTCCCCCCAAAGCCACAAGGACCCTCGGCACGCTCACCCAGCTCTTGCCCATTATAGAAAAGAATAGGACCTTGGCTACTCGCGTACTGCGCAACGCAGAGGGCGCGACGCACCTGCTCACCCTGCCCCGCCCAATACTGAGGTGCGCAGAGGCGAGGCTCATCGTGATTCTCCAAATAGCGCACCCCTCCTCGGTAGAGTGGAGACTCACTGCGATGTAGAGTATCAAGATCATTCGCCCATGCCGTGCCCTCATAGAGGGCGCGTAGCATCTCGTAGCTAGGCGCATCGTAAACAGCGTCAAAGCCCGAATGCAAGAGGGCTAGCTGCACATCTCCCTCCACGAGCTTCATATGATCATTGTAGGCCTCTGCAATGAGCAGACAGTTCTCATCTCGGAGACGGCAACGCGTGATCACCCATTTCCAGAAGGGCATAGGCACCATATGCGCCATATCGCAGCGAAAACCGCCAACCCCCTTGCCCTGCCAATAGGCGAGGATACGATCCATCACCTGCCAGGTGCGAGGCACATCCTTGGCCATGCTCAGCGCATTGGGCAGGCTCTCACAAGCGCGAGGTCCCTGCCTATAGTCGATGCCGTAGTTGAGCTTGACAGTCTCATACCAGTCATAGAGAGATGGTCTCCATGTCGCGGCATTGTTGCCCGTGACACGAGGGCAGACGAGATCCTCTGTATAGACACCTAGCGGGAGCTTGAAGGGGGGGCGCCCCTCGTTGCTCTCGTCGAGATAGTAGTAGGGCTCATCGCGGGAGAAGAAGCTGCACTTGTCTCTATTGTGAGGGAAATCCCACTGAGGGTACTGCACCGCGCGATAATCACGAGAGACATGATTGGGGGTGAAGTCGATGAGCGGCACCATGCCCCAGCGGCGTACGCGCTCAATGAGACTCTCGAACTCCTCCATGCGTCGCTCTGGATTCTCCGCGAGGTCAGCATTGACATCGAAGTAGTCGCTGACAGCGTAGGGACTGCCCGCCTTGCCCTTCACGAGGCACTTGGAGGCGGATTGCTGCCCGCCGTAGGTGCTCAAGGTGGCGTGTCGCAGCACACCCGTGAGCCAGATATGGGTGATGCCCAGCTCACTGAGCGAGCAGAGGGCATCATCGGTGATCTCGTTGAAGGTGCCGCAGCCATTGCTCGCCCTATCCCCGTGATCTGTGCCACTGGTTGTAATGTTAGAAAAGTGTCTGACGAAAAGCTGGTAAATAACAAGGCGCATATAATTCCTCCTAGGGCGCAACCATAACACATGGGGATATTCATTGCAAGCCCTGAGCGTGCGTAGTTACCCATTGGAAGGCATAGAACTGTGATTAAAATCACTTTCGTTTTTAGAGTAATTCTCATCTTTTACTCATGATGAAATGATTGCTCATTTCCCTGATAGTTATTTGTAAAATCGCTTATGTCACAATTGAAATCGTATAGAGATAATCTAAATCTGCGCAGTCAGAAAGCGAGAAGCTTTTTGAGGCTGCGGGGGATTGGGGATGAAGTATAATCATAGTAAAAAATATTGAAGCAAAACGCTATCTTACTGCTTGCGATGAATCGCTAGAATGCATCAGTTTCAGAGCTTAAGTCCGATGCTTGCTTTATAAATATCGGCTATGCGGAAAGCTACTGTTTTATATAATAACACCCGCAGAGACTGTACACCATGAGACGATGAGCTCCAAAGATACTTTTATATCTGCTACGATAGACAGAAACATTACCGTAACATCTGCGTACAGGACAGCAGCTCAGAAAGACGCTCTCCAAGTCCACTAATAGGCACATAACTCATACTGAGAAAGCAGACAACGCAGGGCTGATAGTCAGACCCGCGGCACAGCCTTAACCGGTGAGAACAACTCCACGGATCAAAATACGACAGTGCTACAAATCCTAATGACGCGAACAAGCTCAATTTGACTCTTTAGTTGAGTCCGTCATTGATAAAATACTATTTTTAGAGCAAAGAGAGGTCCTATAAAATTACTTTTCTGCACTTTACCCTATTCTCTGCATTTACACCCTCATATCAAGAGTGACGACGGAGAGTGAGCCAATGCTAGAGAATTCGTCAATATGCTAAGAGGCGAACGAGAACAAGGAAAAGTAATACGTGGCGCAGCTGCTAAGTGCGCTCGCGAGCAAGCAAATTTTAGCCCATGACAACTTCTCTATATGGATGATCAACGCAATGATTTATCTAGACACAGGCTATCTGAGCATGAACTGCTCTCCCGAAATCAAAACGCGGTGATTTGGCTGCGGAGGGCTGCAGCTTAGAGTGTGGGACGTGGTGGAAAGAAAAAGGAGGCAGACATTTATTTGAAGGGGCTTATTTGAAAGTGGAGAAAACTTGTTTTCTTCCTTTCAA
>CAYJJA010000186.1:0-2569 GCA_964370355.1 uncultured Akkermansia sp.
CACTGCATGCCCAGCATGTTGAGATCTTGGTATTTTTTTATACCCTCTTCCTTCTCTTCTTCTCGACCAAACACAAATTTGGGAGGATCAAGCAACACCACGTCAAACATCTTGCCATTACGCGTCATCTGACGGGCGTAGACAAAGGCATCGGCATGTACAAAGTCGATGCGGTGCTGCGAGTGGTTGATATTCGCATTGCGCTTCGCCATAGCAATGGCCTTCTCATCGAGATCCACCGCTGTCACCTCAGAGGCACCCCCACGCAGCTTGGCCTGGATGGAGAAGCCGCCGGAGTAGCAGCAGAGATCCAGCACACTCTTGCCCTGCACCATCTTGGAGAGCTTGAGCCTATTCTCACGCTGGTCGCAGAAAAAGCCCGTCTTGTGCCCCTGCGCAAAATCAACCTCATAGTCCACGCCATGCTCCTGCACGCGCACAAGGCGCACGCTCTCACTCTCGGGCGCGTCCTCGGGATTGATCCCCTCCATACGCGCGATGCTCTCATCGACGTGTATCACATGACGACGCGTACCACAGAGCTCATGGAGCAGGGGCAGCCACGCATCGAGGCGCTTCCACACGCCCAATGTAGTGATATCAAGGCTGAGTACATCTGCGTAGCGATCGACGATGAGCCCCCCTACCCCATCAGAGTCACCATGCAGGAGACGATAGGCGTTGGTAGTCTCATCAAGCTTGAGCTCCTCGCGCCTCCAGCTCACCGCCTTCTTGATCGCGCTGAGCAGATCCTGCTCGCTGATGGCATCGCGGCTGTGGGTGAGCATGCGCAAGGGTGTGCGGCTAGGCGCATTCCAAAATCCCCCGCCAAAGAGCTCGCCATTCT
Source organism: uncultured Akkermansia sp. (assembly GCA_964370355.1). Lineage (GTDB taxonomy): Bacteria > Verrucomicrobiota > Verrucomicrobiia > Verrucomicrobiales > Akkermansiaceae > Akkermansia. Next base: position 848 of record CAYJJA010000186.1, read on the forward strand.
TGTCATAGACGTGGATGAGCTCCCCATTGCGTGCATCACGACTCACCGCTCCGAGCATGCGAGGAAATACGGCGGGATTGTAGGTAAAGTACTTCAACTGCACCCAAGGAGTGAGCCACTGCTCACTACCCTCGGGAGCCTCACCCCCGACATAGCTACGCCGAGGCTGCGGGCGAGCCGCATCACGATCGCGACGCTCCCAGCGCTCCCGTGGGCGAAAGGAGCCGCGCTCACGAGAGCCCACGCGCTCCTCACGATCTCTCCCCTCCTGTGGGCGAAAGGAACTGCGTTCGCGAAAGCCCCCGCGCTCATCATGATGGCGACGCTGGGGACGGGGGGAATAGTCAGAATCAGAAAAGGAGCTCATGTAGGGCTCGACTATAGGCATCTCTCACACAAAAGTCAAGTCAGACTCAAGAGCGTCTCGTAAAATCGACACGCCAAGTCCCAAAAAAGCAAGGCTGCCTCCTTGAGATTGCTGTAAAAGTCCCCCCATGAGATCAACTCAAAGAGCGCGAGGATGACAACAAGGACGATGAGATTCATCAAGGCTATATAGAGAAAGGAAAAGAAGAGCCCATTCTCCAAAAGATCGGGCTGCTCGCGCGGAATAACACGAATCGTCCAATAAACATGAAAACTCATCCAAAAACCAAAGCCCCCATAAAATATCTTCTCATCATGAGCAAAGGGATAGATCAGCTGCACGCCCCAGTACAAAGCAGACCACAGGATAAGCCACAGCGGGATAAAGTAGGGCGAGAGCGAGACGAGGGGATTATCTGCCTCGGTATCGACGTAGCCACCCGTCGTATCGACCTTAAAGGAATGCACACCGCGAAAACACATCAAGGAAGTGATCGCATGCGTAGCCTCATGACCCAACACATAAAGCCATAACAAAACAGGGGTCAAGATACGCATGATCAAGAAGCAAAAGAAAACCACGACTCCAATCAGGGTGAACCAGACGGGAATGCTCGTATAGAGCGACTCGGCCAGCATCTTCTCGCGTGCCGCATAGAGGGTACGCAGCAGCGTGTAGGAGAGCAGCAAGTTCACAGGGAGGAAGAATACCGTCGCCCAAAAGAGACGTCCCACGCGCTTCAAGCCCGAGATAGGCTCAATGCCCAGCTCCTGCTCATCGTCGAGCTCCTCCTCCCAATTCGCTCGACGCAGCAGCCTGCGTCTCTGCTTTGTAGGCATTTGACTGCTATAGCCTCGCCAATCACCATGCTCATGGGCATCGCTGAGCGATTTGCTGCTCTTGGAGGTCTTCTTTGGACTCGCGGGGCTCATTGGGCGGGGCGTATGTCTTGGATCGAGAGCGAGACGGAGCTACGCCCACGCCAGATATTGCGGTCTATGGTGAAGGCTATATCCCAGGGCGGATCGGGGAGATCAAGCTGCGCCCCGTTGAAATACATAGCCTCACACTCGACCTCATACTGACGCAGGCTCAGACGCATATGTCCACCAGCGAGGCGGCGGGGAGCTTGGTTGAGCATGACATGGCGCGTCATAAAGACGGGTTGGGGGTTGGAATTGCCGAAGGGCTCAAGGAGCTCGTAGCTGTTCAAAAGCTCAAGGCTCAACTCGCTAAAAAGTACTTCTGAATCAATCAGCAAAATGGGCTTGCGCTGCTCCTTGCTCGTATTCTCCTTCACAAAGCTATTGAAGGCACGTCGAAACTCAGCAAGCTGCGCTTCGCGTATGAGCAAG
>CAYJJA010000187.1:0-2562 GCA_964370355.1 uncultured Akkermansia sp.
CTGTCACGGAACAAACGCTCATCCTTTACCAACGCAAAGGCTCTATCAGTCCCACCACTCTCATACGCAAAAGCGACAACGAGGAATGGGTCGAGTTTCAAAGCCTCATCACCCCGCGACCTGCGTACTTTTGCGGCTGCTCGACCATCTTTATCACCGTGGCGCTAGTCATCACTGTACTATGGCTCTATCATCGCTACCAAAACAGCCCCCAAGCCCTAGCCAAGCAAAAGTGGGAGCGAGTCACAGCTGCAAAAAACACGATCCAAGCCCCCATCGGCAAAAAAGCGTACTTCAATACAGCCGTGATGGGGACAACCAGCCTTGACGAGCTCAAAGCCATCGTCATTAGTGGCAAACCCTACCCCGCTAGCTTGGATACAACCATCAAAAGAGTCAAGAAAGCAAACACCATCTATCGCTTCCGCCGCGATTGGAACATCATTGAGAGCGGCGTAGGTTATTGGGTCGCGGAACTCTGGGAAAATTACTCACGCACCAGCCCATGGACAGGTAAACGAAAAGAGTCAACCTTTCGCCCCAAGAGATTTTACATCTACAGCAAAGCTGCAGAAAAGCATTTTAGCCACACAGAATAATCATAGACAAGCACTTCCCCAAAAAAACGTTTAAAATCAACAAAAGGGATCATAAGCCCACTGTAATAAAGCCTGCCTCTGACGCGGGCGACAGTCATAATCATCGCGATCGCAATTCTTCATCACCTGCGATTGATGCCGCTTAAAAGCACGCCAGCGTTTAATCTGCAAGGCATCAATCTCCTCCAAGCGCCGTCCCATGTAGTAGCGACAATACCACTGAAACCAACCGCGTGGATCTGGCTCTCTAATCCAGCCCTTTCGCCGCCATTCTGCCAAAGACTGCCGTGACTTCACCCCAAAGTAATTGCAAGAAACATCAGCACCCTCAGGAGATAGCCTCGCATTCCGAAACCACTCACGCGGGAACTCCTCTTGGCAATCCGTCATGTACTTACCCTCAAAAACGCCCATCTCCAGCATCTCCTGTGGACTCAACGCGGGCTGAAAATCAGGATGAAAATTGCCGCCCATTCTCTCCACAAGCTCATAATCATAATTCTGCTGCATCCTATCGTGTACAGATATGCGCTCTCTCATCTCTCAAGTATATCCAGCTAAGAGCATGTTAGCAAGAATAGAGTGCTTCTATACGGATAAAAGCACTCTTCTAGCATCACGTGAAAACACTCAAATTGAGATCTGAATCAAGAATCCTAATCCCACTACTGGAGTTCAATTAAGGCGTGGGTCGAATTCTCTCCTTATTCGTGTATACATCCTCAAAAGTAGTCATAAGCTTCGAATAATCGACCTCCTTACCAGGACCGCCAAAGAGACGCCCCAAGGTACTTTCGTACACAAAGGCGGGGAGACTCACTGAAATGAAGAGAGGATAGTCGATTACCAACGTGCTAAGCCCTACAACACCTTGGGTGAGCCACGAGCCTGACTGGTAATAATTGCGCCCCATATCACCAGTGCCGAGCGTTTCGTTGGCGAGCTTTTGTTTTAAACTCGCAACAGGGATACGGCGCACTAGTTTTAAGTCGGAGGGGGCTGAGGCGTGCCTTTCCCAACTGCCCGAGTAGATGCCAACATCCTGCTTAGCTCTGGCGGGCAGTCCAAATTTTTGGCATAGTTTTGCGATATGCTTCGCAGAATTTTCAGATGAGCTGGAGTAAGATGCGATGAAGTAGGAGAGCGATACATAGAGCTGCTTTTCGGGCATCATGCGCTTGCTGCCTTTTGCGCTTTCCCAGTAGCGTATGGGAGCCTTAAATCCATACTCGTAAGACATAAGAGCGGGGGCTTGTCTCTCTACCTTGATTGATAGAGGCAAAAAGTAGACACTGCGACCATGGGGACATTGGTATTCTAAGATCTCGTCGTCCCACACGCTCCACTCTTTGAGCGTGTAGCTGCTTTGTTCGCTTTCTCCGCCTCGGAGTGTAGACTCCACGCGGTCTGCGACTTGAGTTCGAAAGCTGACACAGGAGCTCAGCGAAAGGATGAGAGTAAACAGTGGAATATGGCGCAAGAAGTTCATGGTATTGGGGTGCGGTTGTTATTCATAGCTAAGAGGTAAATTGGCTAGCAGAGGTCTTTGAGCGAGAGGGCTTCTACGGCACTGAGCTGCCATTGCTCTTGGAGTTTGAGCTTGCTGATGATCTCTTGTAAAAGCTCATCTGAGAGCAAGCTTTCCGCCTGCTCTTGGTAGTAGCTATCAGGAATTGCAGCATAGGAAAGCCCAAGATGCGAAGGCTCGCCAAACTCGATAAGCAATTGTGCCATGCAGTCGTGCTCCTCCTCACTGGCAGGCACTAGCAAACTGAGCTTGAGGATGAGGCTGTGGGCGGCATCTGAGGTGTAGCTATTCATCGCTTTGATAGGGTACTTAAAGACGACAGCTTTAGCAAGCTGCTTGTGCCTCCTGAACTATTTTAATTTCAACCACGTCAGCCTATACCAGAGCTGCTCCAGAGGTCCGCGCTTGTGATGACGCAGCCACCACTCACTCAGC
>CAYJJA010000188.1:0-384 GCA_964370355.1 uncultured Akkermansia sp.
ATACAGAGATCACTGTCAAAGGCGCGCTCAATGGCGGCGAGTAGCTCCTGCTTGCGAAAGCTGGGGAGCACGACATCGGGGCTTTGCGTGACAAAGTCCTTGAGCCATGCGGCCTGCTCGCTGAGCTTGAAGTACCAATTCTCCTCCGCAAGCTCGATAACCTCGCCCCACATGGGGTCAAAGCTGCCATCCTCATTGCGTTCCTTGTCGGTGAGGAATTGTTCTTGGCGTACGGAGTAGAAGCCCGTGTAGGCTTTTTTGTACAGATAGCCTGTGTCCTTGAGCTGGGTGAGAATTTTTTGCACGCAGCGCTTGTGGCGGGGGTCAGTCGTGGCAGCCCAGCCGTCGTAGGAGAGGTCGAGTCTCTCCCAGAGGGCGCGGAAA
>CAYJJA010000188.1:394-2534 GCA_964370355.1 uncultured Akkermansia sp.
CGCGCGGTTGATTCATCGGCGTATTGCTGCGGGCTCATGCCCGCCTCAGCGGCTTTTTGCTGTACCTTCTGCCCGTGCTGATCCACACCCATGAGGAAGTAAACATCTTCACCACACATTCGCTGCCAGCGTGCGATGACGTCGGCGAGTACTTTCTCATAGGCATGCCCTATATGGGGTGATCCATTCGTATAATCTATAGCTGTGGTGATATAAAACATATTCGCACGCCATTATAGCATAAGCTTCTTGCGCGAACAAGGCTATATTCATAGCAGATGCTACTCGCCACTGCATTTGGCAATGGATAGGAGATAGTTTTGGTTGTGTTTCTTGAAGGAGTCTATCTAAGTGTTTAAACATAAATGGTCATCCTTAGTTGTAGCGCTTGATAAATTATTTTAGATGAGTGATGATGGCTTGTGCGTATGTCTTTTCATCATTATACTATAGCGTGCTTTCTCAAAAGAAATTAAACTCTCAAAGCGAGATAGAGCGCGTTGAGGATTGCTCCTTGAGAGTCACGGCTGCTTCATGTCGAGGAATACTACTTTCTTTCTTGAATGAAAATAGTCAATCAAGTCACGCTTGCATGCGCTGCTGCTGTGTGCTAGACTGTGGCAAGATGATGATTTCATTTTATAAAATGACGGGAGCTGGCAATGACTTTGTGATGCTCGACAATCGTGACCTCAGCCTGACTCCTATTCTCACCCGTGAGGTCATCGCCTCGCTCTGCCACCGTCGCTTTGGCGTGGGGGCAGATGGTCTCATCGCGGTAGAGCCCGCCGAGGGATCTGCTCATGCGCGTATGCGCTACTACAATGCGGATGGGGGGGAGGCTGAAATGTGCGGCAATGGTGCTCGCTGTTTTACGGCTTTTGTGGACTTTCTTTGCGACGGGGAGCAGGAGTTGTGGCAGTTTGAGACGATGGCAGGCATCGTGAAGGGTCAGGTGAATGAGGATGATACCGTCACCATCGAGCTCACAAAGCCCCATGGCCTACGCCTCCATACAATGGCTGCTTGCAAAGAACTCGCAGCGGACATACACTTCCTCAATACCGGAGTCCCCCATGCCGTCGCCTTTGTGAAGGATTTGGATAGTCTCGATGTCAAGACCACAGGGGCTTTCCTGCGCTATCATGATCATTTTGCCCCTGCGGGGACGAATGCGAACTTTGCCGAGATACTCGAGCCCCAGCTGCTCAAGATACGCACCTATGAGCGCGGTGTGGAGGATGAGACGCTCGCCTGCGGCACAGGCATGACAGCGACAGCGCTCGTGCATGCGCTGCTCAGCGGAGCTGCTTCGCCTATTAGTTTGCAGGTGGCAGGGGGAGATGTGCTCTCGATTGGCTTTAAGCGTCGGGGAGAAGACTTCACCGATGTGACCTTGACAGGTCCTGCTCTCATCGTATTCCGTGGTGAGGTTATTTTGGAAGTCTAGTTGCTTGCCTGCTATGTTTTCCTTTCGCGACACAGAGTGTCAATCGCATGCCGATCTCCAGCCTAGACAGGCGCGTGGAGATATCATTCTCATTGGTATGATGGGCTGTGGCAAGACTACTATTGGTCGCAATCTGAGTATAGATCTCGAACGCCCTCTGCTCGATATGGATTCGCTCATTGAGGAGCAAATAGGCAAGAGTATTCCTGATATATTTCGCGAGGAAGGAGAGGCTCATTTCCGCTCCCTTGAGACAGCACTACTGCGCTACCTCGTTGAGGGGAAGCACAGTCCGGCTGAGGGCTGTGTCCTCTCGACGGGGGGAGGAGTCCCCCTGCGTCTCGAGAATCGCGAGCTGATGTGCCAGCTAGGCTTTATCGTCTGGCTACGTGTCGAGCTTGATGTGCTCTGTGAACGCACCATGCGTAGCAATCATCGACCTCTGCTGGAGCAGGCGGACTGTCTGCAGGAGAGGCTGGCCTCGCTCTGTGAGGCTCGCTATCCCATCTATGAGCAGACAGCGCACTACATTATTGATTCGACTCGCAAGGATGTTGGTGAAGTAACCGATGAGATCAAGCTGGCTGCACAGCGTTACTTTGACTCTCTCTAGGGGGATCTCTTATTACTCCGGTATGAATTAATGTAGGTTTTTAAGCAGCGTATTGAATATATTTATTTTTGAAAAAT